>DATLAW010000248.1:0-17836 GCA_035527255.1 Thermohalobaculum sp.
CCGAGGTCTGCGCCGAGATCAGGTCGGCAGGGTACCGGCTGTACGAGGTCCCGATGGAAGCCGAGTGCGTGAAATACGTGCCCGACCCGCGGCGCGGCAAGAATATGTTCGTGCTTGGCATGCTGTGCGGGATCTATAGCCTCGATGCCGAAATGGCGCGAGCCCAGGTGCGCTCGATCTTCGGCAAGAAGGACCAGAAGATCATCGACGCCAACATCGAGTTGCTCGTCGCCGGGCGCGCCTGGGCCGAGACCAACCTCGATCTCAGATATGCAGTTCCGGCCTCCCGGCCCAGCGAGCCGCAGGTGGTCATGAACGGCAACGCCGCGCTGGCGCTCGGGGTGGTCGCCTCGGGTATGGAAGTCTGCGCCATGTATCCGATCACGCCCGCGACCTCGGCCTCGCACTATCTGAGCGACATCTTCGAGAAAGTCGGCTGCGTCGTGCATCAGGCCGAGGACGAGATTTCCGCCTGCGCCTTCGCCATCGGCGCCTCCTATGCGGGCAAGTGCGCCGTCACCATCACTTCGGGACCGGGCCTGTCGCTCAAGCAGGAAACGATCGGCCTGGCGGTGATGGGCGAGATCCCGCTGGTAGTCGTCGACGTGCAGCGCGGCGGGCCCAGCACGGGTCAGCCGACCAAGGCTGAACAGAGCGATCTTCTGGCGGCTTGCTTCGGCGGCCACGGCGACGCGCCGAAAGTGGTCATGGCCGTCTCCAGCATCGAAGACTGCTTCTATTCGATCATCACCGCGCGCAAGATCGCCGAGACCTTCAACATGGTCGTCGTGGTGCTATCCGATGCGAGCCTCGCCACCGCCCAACAGCCCTTCCCGCGGCCCCGCTTCAACGAGGACTGGCTCGCCCCACCGGTTAATCAGAGTTCGGTCCCCGAGGGTGCGCGTCCCTACGACTGGGATCCGCGGACGGGACTGGCCACGCGCTTTATCCCGGGGCAGCGCAACGGGATGCACTGTCTGACCGGCCTGGCCCATGATCGCTCGAGCCACGTCGCCTACGACCCCGAGGTGAACCAGGAGGGTATCCGGAATCGGAGCCGCAAGCTGACCACCTTCCAGAAGACCCTGAAGACGCCACCGGTATTTGGCGGCGAGGACGGTGAGTTGCTGTTGGTTGGCTGGGGCAGTACCTGCGGCGCCATCGAGGAGGCGGTCGAGACCCTGCGCGCGGATGGGCACCGGGTTTCGTCGCTCCATCTTAAGTTCCTGCAGCCCATGGCCTCGGGTATCGGAGACGTGCTGCGGCGCTTCGATAAGGTCCTTGCCGTCGAGAACAACTGGAGCGACTCGCCCGACGGCGATCTGATCGGCGCCGAAAACCGCCGCTATTCGAGCTTGGCCTGGCTGCTCCGAGCCCAGCACCTTGTCGATATCGACTGCTGGGGCGAGGTCAAAGGCCAGCCGCTGAAACCAGGCGCGATCATCAAGGCCGCGCTGCGCAAGCTTGAGCAATCCTAGGGGGCGACCATGACTGCGACCATGACCCAATGCCTGTTGCGACTGGTCGAAGAGAGCCACACGCTCTCGGACTATCAGAGCGACATCGCTCCGCGCTGGTGCGCGGGGTGCGGCGACACCGGTATCCTTACGGCAATGCAGCGCCTGTGCCGGGACGAGAACCTGTCGCCCGAGAAGACCGTCTTCGTCTCCGGCATCGGCTGTTCGAGCCGACTGCCGCATTACATGAACGCCTATGGCTTCCACGGCCTGCACGGCCGGGCGCTGCCGATCGCCGAAGGCATCAAGATGCGCCGGCCCGACCTGCACGTGTTCGTCACTACCGGAGACGGCGACTGCTGCAGCATCGGCGCAGCGCACTGGATTCATGCCCTGCGCTACAACATGAATATGACGGTGCTGCTGCATGACAATCAGGTCTACGGTCTGACCAAGAAACAAGCCTCGCCGACCTCGCCCCGCGGCTTTCACACCAACACCACGCCGCGCGGCTCGTATCTCGATCCGCTAAGCCCGCTGAGCGTGTCCCTGGGGGTGGCGAATGTCTCGTTTGTCGCCCAGGCGGTGGATTGGATTCCCGACCTGCTTTACGACATCATCGCCCAAGCCTATCGCCACCGGGGCCTCTCGTTTGTGCGGATCCTGCAGCGCTGCCCCGAATTCACAACCCATCAGTTCGATGACGCGGTGCGCGATCCGTCGAAGACGCGCATCCTGGTGCACGGCAACGGACTGCGCCTCAAGCCCGAGGTATCGCGCATCTACCGCAACCAGGAGACCCATGATCCGCTGGACATGGCCCGCGCCCGCGCCATCGCCTCGCTCACAGACGAATTCCCGGTTGGCATCCTCTACCGGAACCCCGCGGTGCCCTGCTATGAGGATCTGCGCGAGGCGGAGCGCCCGAACACGCCCGATCTGATCAGCACGGTCCTCGACGAAGAGTTTGACAAGATCACCATCTGGCCGGAAGCCGAGCACGCCCGGGTGGGTGCGGAGTAAGCTGCCATGCACCAGGTTTCCATACCTCTGGAGAGCGCGGATGCGCAGGATACCGCGACCGAGCCCGCAGTGGACGCCGTAACACTGCGGCCAGCCCTGTTCGCACGCTACGGCGCATTGGCGCGCCTGCGCTACGACTTTCCGTTGGTGCTGGTCGAGGGTGAGGTTGATGGCCCGGTGTTGCGGCCTCTGACCGCCATAATCGACGGTATCCTGAGCAAGACTGCGGCCCCCGGTGCCGCCGGCGAGGCGTTGCGCCAACAGGTGCTCAGGCTCGAGGACGCCATTCGGGAACGGGTGGCGCGCGGCGCCCGCGACACGTTGGTCAACCACTGGCGGCACTGCGCGGCCGACCTGCTGGCCGCAGCCAACGAGCCGGCCTTCGGGCCGCTCGATACCAACCTTGACCGCGCCCGTGAGGTCCTGCGCGTCGATGGGCCGGTCATCGACTGTGACGAGGCTACCCCCAAGGCCATCCTGGTCCATGTCTGGAAGGCGGTTCACGCGGCAAAGGCCAAGGAGTTCCGAAAAAAGATCGACGGTCTTATTCTCCGCCTCTCGGACATCCTCAAGGCCGATTTCATCAAGTCAGAGGCCGCGCACACGCCGACGGCCCTCGAGGCTTCAATCGGTACGTCCTTCGGCGCGTCCTTCGACTTCAATGCCATGTCACGCGTCCTGTTTCGCGATCGGCCCGATGGCCGCCTGCCCAACGAGCGAGAACGACGCATCCATTGGGCGTTGGTGGTTCTCAGGTCACAACGCTTCTACGGGCCGGGGCGCAGCTCGGAGCGCAGGCCGGGGCAACCGGAGCCGCACAGCTTCATATTCGAAAGCTGCGCTGCGGCGCTCGATGCCTTTCGCGAGCGCCTGCCCGAGGTGCTCGAGTTCGTCAAGGCGCTCAGCATCGCCGAGCTCGAGATCGAGAACAAGTACCGGGCAGCGCTGCACGATCCGGCATTCGATCAATTCAACGAGTGTGACTTGAGCGCGGAACAACTCGCGCTGCTTCCGTCGTCATTGGTGTGCCTGCGTGACGGGCGAACTGAAACCGGCGAAACCGTGCAGGCCTTCGAGGCTCTGGCTTCGGGCCTGCCGATCAAAGTCCTGATCCAAACCGACGACATCCTCGGCGGTACCTCGCCCGAGCCCTCGCGCACGGCTTTCGGCGTCGGCAGCGCACGCCTCGCCACCATGGCCATGGGGCTTAACAACGCGTACGTGTTCCAGGCATCGAGCGCACATCTCTGTCGCGCGCGCGGACGTCTGGTCACCGGCATGCACTACGATGGTCCAGCGCTGTTCTGCGTGTTCTCCGGCGCCGTCGCGACCGCGCCCCACGCCGCCGCCTACCTGCTGGCTGCAGCGGCCACGGATTCGCGTGCCTTCCCCACGTTCGCCTACGATCCTTCGGCGGGGCCGGACTGGGTGGCGCGATTCGATCTGACGGACAATCCGCAACGCACCGCCGACTGGCCGGTGCACCGGCTCGACTATGAGGACGAGGCGCTGCAGCGGCATTCGGAGGACGTGGCCTTTACATATGTCGATTTTGCCGCCTGCGACCGCCGCTATTCCCACTACTGCCGGCCGCGCGCGCGGACCGAGTGGTCCGAGAAGATGGTGCCGGCTTCCGAATGCCTGAAGCTTCCGCCGGACTCGAATGGCGGGCGGTTGCCCTACATCCTGACCGTTGGCCCGGACGACGAACTGCGACGCACCGTAATTGACGAAAAGATCGTCGAGGCCGCGCGCCGGTGTAACGACGCCTGGCGGCGGCTGCAGGAACTGGCGGGAATCAACAATTCCCACGCCACGCGGCTGCTGGTGCGGGAGCGCGCGGCCTGGGAGGCGGAGCGGGAGCAGGAGGCATCTCTGCCTGACGCTCCTGAGGCAACGGTGAACTCGACCCCAACTGCCGAGCGGACCGCCCCGATCGCTGCTGCGGCCGCTCCGACGCCGGAAGCGCCCGAAACCGATGGCGGCGCCGAACCCGCCGGTGCGGGCGCCAGACTCTGGATCGAGACCAGCCGCTGCACGACCTGCAATGAATGCACCCAGATCAACAACCGCCTCT
This sequence comes from Thermohalobaculum sp., assembly GCA_035527255.1. Lineage (GTDB taxonomy): Bacteria > Pseudomonadota > Alphaproteobacteria > Rhodobacterales > Rhodobacteraceae > Thermohalobaculum. The sequence continues at coordinate 4,558 of DATLAW010000248.1, forward strand.
TCGCGTACAACGAAAATATGCAAGCCTACGTCGCTGACCCGGAGGGCGGAACCTACCGGGAAATTGTGGAGGCGGCGGAGAGCTGCCAGGTCAGCATCATTCACCCCGGCAAGCCGCGCGATCTGAATGAGCCGAATCTCGATGATCTGATCGCCCGCGCCGAACTGTTCAATTGATGCCAAGGTTCATTGGCAGGAACCGTTCCATCTGCCCGCCCCGCTTCACCCAGCCAGTGCGATCATCTCGTCAGCTAGGCGGTCATATGCAGCCTCCCAGGCCAGGGCGGCGCCTTCGGGGAAGGCCTCACCCATGCTTTCCTGCATCGTCCAGATCAGCGCCTGCCCCATCGGGTGGAAGTGCTCGGGCCTGACCCCATAGGCCAAATGGCCCCGGGCCAGCTTCTCCAGATGGGGACGCAGGGCCTCAGGCTCGTCGAGATACTGGACAATCACACGCAGTGTGCGCATGAAGCGCATCCCCTGCCCAGTCATGTCGCCGCGGAACATGGCGCGGAGTTCCGGCGCGATATCAAACAACCGATCGTAGAACATCTCGGCCACCTCCGCATCGGGTTCCAGACAATGGAAACTGTCGCGGATCATCTCGATTTGGGCAGTCGTCAGGTTCATCGTCTCCTCCTTGCCATGGGCCTTGAATATCCAGCCAGTTTTGCCGTCTCGCTAGACAGAATGCCTTCTCCGGCGCGCGGGTTCCCTGATCGAGATCAAATTGTGTGGAATTTTGGGGCCCACCCCAAACTCTTTCGCCGGTTCAAGGGCTTATCTCAGCCGCTAGTAGATGCTTTAGGCGCAAAAATTCAACACTACCTGAGGTTTCACAGACAGCCAGGACTGAGGCGCATCCCACAGAACATTGATTTTGAGGGTTGAGTCCTGAATCTGGCCTAGAGTGTCGGACTCGAAACTTCACCGGCAGCCCCCCGCGCCGACTGAATCGACAAAATCGGCATAACTGCGACCTTCCGGGCCCTTCATGCTATGCTTTGAATGCCGCCAGAGTACGCGCTCGGCAGCGACGGTGCCATTTGGAAATCCCCAGTAATCTATTGCCAAGCAGGTTATGTCGGCTTTCGGGTTATCTCAAGACGATCACCGGACAGCGTAAAAGGCCCATCTCGGCCAGAGCGGCGATCGGGCCGAACTTCTCATTTGGGTCAACAATACGCATTCGCAACGGCACGGAGTCGGGTCCGTTTACCGGCAGCGAACCGACATTCCGGCCCGAGCGTCGGTAATGGTGGCCGCCTACGGTGGCACTCCTGATCCAGAAGAAGAGGTGGCTGGGTGGTTGTGCTCGCGGGGGTCGCACTGACTGCGATAGGCTCATATCCCAGCTCGGGTTCATTGACGACTGGCAGTTCGTTGTAGCGAACATCTTTGGTGGCCCCATCGTGCCACCAGACTTTCACAGTGCCTGGCATTGTATTTCTCCATTTTGGTTGCACCCTCACGGTGATCACGGATTGGGCGCAAATTTTTGCGCAGGGTAGCGTTTGTGGCGGACTCGGTGGATTGGTGGAAGCGGCATCGGCGTACTTCCTCGCGATCGATCTGGCCGCCGTGAGGGCCGCCGTGAGGGCCGGTATGAGGGCCGGTGTGTCGCTCGGGTTGTGGGTCGGGTTGCCGGGATGATGACCCGCTGTTCGGCCGATCGGAAACCCGTCTCCCCAAGGCCCGCGTGCGGTTATCCAACGTAGATCGAGACGATCGCTAAATGTTTACGCTAATTTGGTTTACGATTAATTAGCGGTCCCTCAGCCCGTCGTGGATCGCGTCGCTCCGCCACAATTGTCCAGGTTCGGGATCGATCGCCCAATCAGCCGTCCGACTTCGAGGGCGCGGGCTTGCCCTGGTTTTGGGAGAATGGCCAGACATGCCGGCGCGGGGCACGATCGGGACTCAATAGATGCGAATAGGTCAAATAGAGTCCGAGCAACAGCAGGATCGGCGCGATCTGTGTTCTGAAGCGAAACGCGGTGCCGAGATTCTGGTAGGACACAAACCCGTAAATTGTGCCCCAGATAAACAGTGAGCTGGCCGCCCATAGCAGGATCGGTTGGTGGATCCAGCTAAATCCTCTTCGGGACAATCCGACCACGAAGAGCATGAGCAATAGGGCGTTCTCAATTCCAGCCATCATTCCGAATAAATTTGGGACCTCGAACGGCAATGGCCGGAACAGTGCCGTGAACGCTCCGATCGGGGCAAAGGCGACCATCGAGCCAATCGAGTTCAATCCGCCTTGGATTTCTTGTGCCGAACCACCACGAGACCAGGAGGAAGAGATCTGCTGGGTCGTGCTGACGAGATCTTCGGTCGTCTCGACGTTGAACTTGCCCGAGAATCCCTGCAAAGCGAGGAGAAAACTTGGAACCGCGATTATGACGAAAATCACCTTAGTAAACGCTGAAGATCGACCCGCCAGCACATAGGCAGCAATCAGCGGGACGACAAAGATCAGGCCTAGCCAGATGCGAATGAATGAGGCGATTGCGAGCCCGATCACGACATAGGCGAACATCGGCATTTTCTGGCGCACGATCATGCCGACGACACCGTAGCTATAGATCGCGATCCCCAGCAGCACGATCGGATCTTTCCCCAGGATCGAAGTCCAGAACAACAGGCTAGGAAGCAGGCCAAGTAAATACAGAAGCACAATCCGCTCCCCCCCCAGGCAGATGACGGCGCACCGATAAAAGATGTAGACTGCAATCAGGCCGACATAAGAGAATATCACCTTCATCATGCTGTAGGAATCGTCGATGTACGCAAGCAGGCCGACGATCGCCTGAATGTTGTGCGTGCCTTGCCCGAAACTCAGAAACGTTAACGGGTTGCTCAGCGATTTTCCGGCCAGGTAGTAGTACGAAGCGTCAAGACCGTAGCGCGCCTCGTAGGCCAACATCAGCCCCAGAGTGACGCCGGTACGTATCAGCCACAGAAGGATCAATACCCGACGATGGGCATTTGGGATCGGCCAGAAAATGATGAGAAAAAGGAGCACAAGCGCGGTTAATACGCCGACAGCGTAGTCTGTGGTAAAGTCGTAGATACGAAACTGTACTGCCGAAAAGGTCCCGAACACCGTAAATCCAACTGCCATCGCTGCCGGAGCTCCGGCCAAGGCCGCACATCCCGTTAAAAATTCGAAATTTCTGACAGTTCGGCTCACTTTGGATAAGGCTTTCGCTGCTGAATGTGCTCGGCGTCCAGGCTGGTTGCCGAAGTGCAATCAGTCCCCGACACGTCTGTATGTGCAACGTTCACCTGTCGAGCGCAAGCAAAGCGAACCGGCAAGGGTCGGCCACCCACGCGTTCAGTAGAAATTCTGAAGCAACTGGCGATAGTTCACATCCGGCACCGGGTTATATGGCGGGAAGAACCCACCATGTCGCGAATAGAGTCCGATGACATAGGTGAACGGTTCGTTGAACAGCCGCCAGGATATCTGCTCGGGAACTTCCGGCGCCCAGGTCATCGTGAATGGGTCCCTGGCCTGAATGTCTTCAGCATCGTAGACGTTCCCGTCGGGGTCGAGGCCGATCCAGCGGGCATTCGAATCGACCAGGATCCACCCTTTCCCGGTCTTCACTTCGGTTAGTGCGTGGGAGTCTGTACGCGGCGTCATCAGAGCGCGCAAAGGCCCGTGTTCGCGGGTTGAGTAAATTGCCAGGTGACGGTTCTCAAATTCGAGGCTGGTCAGAATCTTTTCGATCGTCCGGCTGCGATCGAAACAAATCCCCATGCCTTCGGTCAGCACATTCTTTGGCTCGCGCGGACGGCCGTGGGCGAGTCCCTCTTCGATTGGCGTCGCCTTGAGCACCGCATCCTGGACCGCGAGGATGGCGACGATCTGATTGTCGAAGATGTTCAGATCGCCAAATGCGTCGAGAGCCGGATCATAGCCGGCCCGCTCGAGAATTTGTGCGCCATAGAATCTGTCTTCGTCGGTCGCTGCCGTCTCGACATTGTGAACAGCGGCCACCCCGACCAAGAAGCCGGTGAAGCCAAGAATCGCAATCGTTCTGTACTTCCCCATGTTGGCGCTCCGGTGGAAAAATATATCTCCATGGTATCGCCGCGAACCTGATGCGGCAATGGCGTGCGAATTTGTGATCGCGAAGGCTGTGCCAACATAATCAGTTAACTGGCGTCGAATTTGCGCACGCAACGACAATATCCGCAAGTTAGCTCGTATCGATTACCCCGCCTTCGGCAGCCGTAACAGCGTCGAACGCGAGTAGGAACGCACGCACGGCACCTTGCTTTCTCTCACCAACCATTGTCTGCTCGCGCGCATCACGAACTGGGCGCAAGCACTCCGCGCGCCGAATCGTGCCGAATCGTATCGTCCGTCAAAACGGATCCCAAAATTTTTGACTTCCGCTGCCGATCATTTTCAGGCTTAAATTCCCCTGGATGTCATTGGGGAAGTCAACTGCAAGGACAAGCAGGAGGTCGCCATGGTGTTGACAAGCGTAGCCGGACAGTCGGGTCTGCCACGTTGGTTCGAGACGTTCTTTTCGATCCTGCAGCGGCTGGAAGCCGGTGCGATCGAGGTCGCATTGCCCGATGGCCGGGTCTTTGCCGCAAAAGGCGAGGAAATCGGCCCAACCGGCCGGATCGATGTCGCCAACCCCGAGTTCTTTTCCCGCATGGCCCGCGACGGCGAGATCGGTTTCCCGGAGATGTTCATGGAGGGGTGGTGGGACACACCTGACCTCCAAACCCTGCTCGACGTGCTAATGATGAACAACAAACCCGTGGTGCATAGTTTCACCGGCGCCGCGCTGGTCCGCGCCTATGAGCGGTTGCGCCACTGGCTGCGCTCGAACACCAGGCGCGGGTCCAGGCGCAACATCGCCTATCACTACGATCTCGGGAACGACTTCTACCGGCTGTGGCTCGACGATACGATGACCTATTCCTCGGCATTGTTCTCGGGGCAGGGCGAGACGCTGAGCGAGGCCCAGCAGAACAAATACGCCTCGGTTTGCGACCGCATGGCGCTCAAGCGCGGTGATCATGTGCTAGAGATCGGCTGCGGCTGGGGCGGGTTCGCCGAATATGCGATCCGCGAGCGCGGCGCCCGGGTCACGGGCATTACGTTGAGCCGCGAGCAGCATGACTACGCCCAAAAGCGCCTGTTCGACGCCGGTCTGGCCGAGCGGGCCGAGATCGTGATGCGCGATTACCGGGATGAGACCGGCCTCTACGACGGCATCGCCTCGATCGAGATGTTCGAAGCTGTCGGCGAGAAGTATTGGCCCGCCTATTTCCACACCGTACACGAGCGACTCAGGCCCGGCCGGATTGCGTCGCTGCAGGTCATCACCATCGCCGACCGCTGGTTCAACCAGTACCGGCGCGGCGCCGATTTCATTCAGAAGTACATCTTTCCGGGCGGCATGTTGCCCTCGCCGACGGCGCTGCGCAGCGAAGCCACTGGCGCCGGGCTTGAAGTTCTCGGCTCGATGGAGTTCTCGGACAGCTATTCGCGCACGCTGCGCGAATGGCGCGCGGCGTTCAATTCCAACTGGGACGAGATCGCCAAACTGGGTTTCGACCAGCGGTTTCACCGCATGTGGAATTTCTATCTGGCCGTCTGTGCCGCCTGTTTCAACGCCCGGACAACCGATGTCACGCAAATTTCCTTGCGTCGAACCACCTAATTAAGGCAATATCCTACAGTACTGACTTCAACAATCGTGTGAAGTTGCGTTCTGCAATTTGATCTGCCAATTCGACGAGCCGTGTCGAAAGGCCCACGATGCCAAAAGGAAACAAAGACGGATGATTGTCTACCGCTTGATATGCACGATTATGGTTGCCTGGGCAGTCAATGTTGTGCTTGCGCGCCCGGAGGCGGCGGAACTGATCGGAAACGTGCCGGAGTTTACGTACATCGGACCGATCGCTGGCGCGATAACCGGATTGATGATCCTCCCCAGGAAACAGGGCGATGGCCAAATGGTCGCCACCCTCAACGGGGCCTGGGCCGGAATTCTGACAATAGGACTGGCCGCGTTCTTGTACCTGACAGCGCAGATGTGGAGCGCGGTCGCGCATGGCTTGATCAGTGATTTCGAAAATTTCTTGCGGATCCTGGGTACCGAAAGTAAGCCGCTGATCGAGGCTATGTCCAATTTCCGGTTGATCGGGTTGATCATTGGCGCTGTGGCAGTCGCCGGATTCGTCAGCGAGTTGGTGTCTTGGTTCATGCGGCTTATTCGCCGGCTCCGCGGCATTGAAGAACCGGTAAGTGAGGCCAAATCCACTGTCGCCAAGGCAGGTGGCCCACTAAGCTGAACTCAATGCGATTTTGGTGCTGAATTTCCAGCCTTCGGGCTGGAAATTGGAATGCTCGCCATTTCCGCTGTTGAGCCACGGCCTAGGGAATGCGACACACGCGCCCTAACTATCAATCCGAATGGTGGGTGGTGCCGTGAGCACGATCTTCTTCTACGGCAGCCTGCGCGACCACGAACTGCTCGAGATCGTTCTCGGGCGTCCGGTTGATCAGTCGCATCTGGAACTCGCCCAGGCTGCAGGATTTGCCGCCCTCCATCTGGCGACCGAGGCCTATCCGATGCTGATTCCGGTGCCAGACCGCCAGGCCGAGGGCGTGCTCTTCCGGCACGGCTCCGAGGCCGATATCCTTCGGTTGACCTTCTTCGAGGAGGCCGAGTATGACCTCGCGCCGATCACCGTCGTCGCTGCCAGCGGCCAGTGCGAAGCGCGCTACTTCCGGGCAACAGACAAACCCACTGCCTCGACTGAGGACTGGGATTTTGCTGCCTGGTGCCGCGATCACCGGGCTGTCGCGATCGAAGCGGCGCGCGAATACATGCACCACTTCGGCCGATTGCCGGTCGCTGAGATCAACACTATCTGGCCAGGCATCAAGATCCGCGCCCATCAACGCGCCCGGGCATTGGCGGCGGCGCCGAAGCTCGGCGCTCTCAGGACCGATTTCGGAGCTGGCGACGTTGACTTTCTTTTCCGGACCCGTGGCTACACCAGCTTCCTCGCAGTGCAGGAACAGCGCGGCGCGAAGCAACCGAGGAGGCCGGCCTGAACCTTGGCCGTATTGTCGAGATCGCCGACTATTATCCGTCTCCCGGGCTCGCCAGCGAGCATATTACTGCCTTCGTGGGTGAGGCTGATCTGGTTGGAGCCGGTGGGCTCCACGGACTTGCCGACGAGGGCGAGGATATTCGCACCGTTGCGCTCGACTTCGACGAGGCCATGGCTGCAATCTCGACTGGCGCCCTGAACACTGCCATCGCTCTGATCTCGATCCTGTGGCTCGCCGCCAACCGCCAGCGGCTCCGCGACGAATGGCGTTGAGTTCGGGGGTTGAGGCAGGTCGTTCATCGCACTAGGTGTAAGCTCTGCGATATACCAATATAGGATCGTGAAACATGCGTATCTACAAGGATCTCCCCGACGCCGTCGGCAATACGCCGCTGATCCGCCTGAACAAGGCGTCTGAAATCACCGGTTGCGAGATCCTGGGCAAGGCAGAATTCCTCAACCCTGGCCAGTCGGTCAAGGACCGCGCGGCGTTGTGGATCATTCGCGACGCAATTGCCAAGGGCACGCTGCGCCCCGGCGGCACCGTCGTCGAAGGCACGGCCGGAAATACCGGCATTGGGTTGGCGCTGGTCGGCGCGGCGATGGGCTTCAAGACGGTGATCGTAATCCCCGACACTCAAAGCCAGGAGAAGAAGGACATGATCCGCCTCGCCGGGGCAAATCTGGTCGAAGTTCCGGCGGTGCCTTACCGCAACCCCAACAACTACATCCACTATTCGGGCCGCCTGGCAGCGAAGCTGGCCGAGACCGAGCCGAACGGCGCCATCTGGGCGCAGCAGTTCGACAATGTCGCCAATCGCCAAGCCCATATCGATTCGACCGGGCCGGAGATCTGGGAGCAGACCGGCGGTAAGGTCGATGGCTTCATCTGCGCTGCTGGCTCCGGCGGCACACTGGCCGGCGTAGCGGCCGGGCTGCGGACCCGCAACCCGAACGTGAAGATAGGTCTTGCCGATCCGATGGGTGCGGCGCTCTTTAACTACTACGCTCATGGTGCGTTGAAGGCCGAGGGCTCGTCGATCTCCGAAGGCATCGGCCAGGGTCGCATAACTGCCAATCTGGAAGGGCTGGAGGTCGATTTCCCCTACCAAATTCCCGATGCCGAGGTACTGCCGGTGGTCTTCGACCTCCTGCAAGAGGAGGGGCTGTGTATGGGCCTCTCGACCGGCATCAATATTGCTGGTGCCATCCGCTTGGCGCGCGACCTCGGCCCCGGTCACACCATCGTGACGGTGCTGTGCGACTATGGCAGCCGCTACCAGTCGAAGATATTCAACCCGGCCTTCCTGCGTGAGAAGGGCCTGCCGACACCGCACTGGTTGGAAGATGGTGCCGGCCGCCCGGTGCCGACTGTCTTCGAGCCAGTGTGAAATTGCCCCCAGTCTTGCGTTTGGTTTTGCTGGCAGGCGCCGCCGGGCTGGGTTAGGACGGGGCTATGCGATTGCTCCGACTTCTCATCTTCCTTGCCGCTCTGTTGGCCGCCGGTCCCAATCCCGGCTTGGCACAGACCGCCGAGGGCGCCGTGGAGACCCCGGCGCTCCAGCTCGATCGTTGGGATGCCGAGGCGGTCCTGATCGAGAAATTGCTCGAACGGGACACGCATGATTCCAGCGAGATCGACGCCCTTCGCGCCACCCTTGAAGCGCAGCGCGCCGCAGTCCCCGCAATTCTCACCCAGGCAAAGGCAGAACTTTCCCCACTGCTTGAGCAAATCGGGGCGCTTGGCGTCGCGCCCGATAATCCTGACGTCGAGGACGACGCGGTCGTCGGCGAGCGGGCGCGGCTGGCGGAGCGTATTGCCGCCACCGAATCCCGCCTGAAACGCGCCGGTCAGGCGGATGCCCGCGCTGCAGCCCTGCTGACACGGCTCTCCGAGCTTCGGCGGCAACTTTTCACCCAGGAATTGCTGACCCGCGGTCCGGCCATCTATGAGGCCGGGATGCCCGGTCGGGCAAGTGCCTCAATCGGCCGTCTCGTGGTGGCGATAAAAGCCGAGATCGTCGACCGGGTCGCCGCGAGCCGGATGGACGGCCCCGTCGCGGCCCGACTGCTGATGATGCTGGCGCTGATTGGTGCGGCCTTGTTCCTGGTCCTCGGTCTCAAACGCGTTGTCACGCGCCGGGTCATGCGCCCGGCCGGGCCGGAAGCGCCGCATCGGCGCCGCGTCATGGCCGGCATGATCGTTACCCTGGTTCGGTTGCTGATGCCGGCGATCGCGCTGTTCCTGATCCTTTTCGCCGTGTGGATCAGCGGCATCCTCGGGCCCCAGAGCGAAAGCGTGCTGCGCGGGTTGGCGCGAACGGTATTGGTGGTCATCGGCGCCTACGCCCTCGGCGGCGCATTCTACTCGCCGCACGCACCGCAACTTCGTCTGTCGGCGCTTCCGGAGGCGGGGGCAGTTGCCGCGCATCGCTGGCTGATGGCGCTTGCGGCGATCGTCGGGCTCGACCGGGTGCTGGTGGTGCGGGGCGAGGCGCTGGGCCTGGCCATCGAGGCTCTGTCGCTGCTGAATGCCGGCCTGCTGATCCTCGGCGGCATCGCCGTATGGGGCTTTGTCGGCCATCTGGCGGCGGGCCCAAAGCTTGACGCCGATCTCGCAGTCGGGCCGAGCGGTGATGAAGGCGACGTGGTGGCCGACAGCGACGAGCAGCCGACACTGGTACCGGTGCTGACCGCCGGCCTTCAAATCCTTGTCCGTGCCATAGCGATCGTGGCGCCGGCGATCGCGCTGATGGGATATTTTGCCGCTTCGCGCTTCATCTTCTTCCCGGCGGTCTTCAGTGGCGTGGTGATCGGTTTTTGCATCCTTCTGTTCTACGCGGCCCAGGATATGGTGGACCATCTGGTTGACCCCGAGGGCGACGATAAGGAAGTCAAACAAAGCCGCATCCGCCTGATCCCTGTCGCCCTCGCATTTCTGTTGATCTGTGCCGCAATTCCAGTGCTGGCGCTGATTTGGGGCGCCGATACGACCGACCTTTTCGGCGCCTGGCGGTCAATTTCGGAAGGCTTCAAGATCGGCGATGCGGTGATCTCGCCGCTCGATTTCTTCGGCTTCCTGGCTGTGTTCTCGATCGGCTATGTGCTGACCCGGATTATCCAGGGTGTCCTCAGGCGCTCGGTTCTGCCGGTGACCGGGTTGGATTCCGGGGGCCGGGCGGCGATCCATGCCGGGGTCGGTTACGTCGGGCTTTTCCTCGCTGCGATGTTGGCGATCTCGGCCACCGGGCTTGACCTTTCGAACCTCGCAATCATCGCAGGCGCGCTGTCAGTTGGCATCGGTTTCGGGCTGCAGAACATCGTCAACAATTTCGTCTCCGGGATCATCCTGTTGATCGAGCGGCCGATCAAGGCGGGCGACTGGGTCGAGCTTGCCTCGGGCTCGGGTTACGTCAAACAGGTCAATGTCCGCTCGACCGAGATCCAGACATTTGATCGCGCCTCATTGTTCGTGCCGAACTCCGAGCTGATCTCAGGTGCGGTCACCAACTGGACCCACTCGGACATGAACGGCCGCCTGATCGTGCCGATCGGCGTCGCCTACGGCACCGATTTGAAGCAGGTCGAGACGATCCTCGTCGAGATCGCCAAGGCGCAAACGATGTTGCTGCGCCGCCCGGCGCCTTATGTCCTGCTTCGCCGGTTCGGCGCCGATGCGGTCGAGTTCGAGATCCGTGCCGTCCTGCGCGACGTCAACTGGATCCTCAACGTCACCTCCGATATCAATTTCGAGATCGCCCGGCGCTTCGCCGAGGCGGGCATCGAAATCCCCTTCGCCCAGCGCGACCTGCATCTGCGCAACGCTGGCGAGCTGGGCCGCGCTATTGGCGATGCCGTCAACGGCGACGGGCGCGATCCGGTGAAGGTGGCAAAACCGAAAGCCAGCCCAGCCAAACGCCGAAAACCCAACCCGTCCGAGGCTGCCGGAACCGAACCGGACGGCGATACCTGAGCCGGCCTCGACCGACACCAGACACGCCGTCGATTTTGAAGGATTGAGCCTAGATGACCGAGCCACTTTACCGCGACCAGTCCTACCTGCGCGAATGCCCCGCCACTGTGATAGCCATCAACGACGGTGGCGGCATTACCCTCGACCGCTCGGTATTCTACCCCACCGGCGGCGGTCAGCCGGGCGATTGCGGCGTGTTGGTCTGGGATGGCGGCGAGACTGTCATAGCGACCGCCGTCAAGGGCGAGGCTGCCAATGAGGTGGTCCATGTCCCCGCCGAGGGCGCATCCTTGCCGTCGCTTGGGGCCAAGGTCATGGCCCGCCTCGATTGGGATATCCGGTACCGGTACATGCGGGTCCATACCGCGCTGCATCTGCTGTCGGTGGTGATCCCGCTGCCGGTCACCGGCGGCTCGATCAGCGCCGAGAAGGGGCGGCTGGACTTTGATATGCCCGAGGCGCCGGAGGACAAGGAGGCGCTGGAACATTTCCTCAACGAACTGATCGCCGGCGACCACGCGGTGACCGAGGAATGGATCACCGACGCTGAGCTTGCCGCCAATCCCGGCATGGTCAAGACCATGACCGTCAAGCCGCCGGTCGGGCAGGGCAGGGTGCGCCTGATCCGGATCGGCAGCGGCACGGCGACCGTCGACCTGCAGCCCTGCGGCGGCACCCATGTCGGCTCAACCGCCGAGATCGGCCGCGTCAGCTTCGGCAAGATCGAGAAAAAGGGCAAACAGAACCGCCGCGTCTCAATCCTGATCGACTGAGGGCGCGCGGGCGGAGCGGGTGTGAGAGACGTGTCCAGAACTGGACAGGGGATTAAGTATTTGATTATAAACGATTGTTGAAAAATGGGGTTGAATTCTTAGCCGCAGGATGCCTGCTCGCTGAACACCGAGCGTTTCTGCAGCCGCCCTACTCAGCGGCCACGCCGGGCACGCCTTCGTTCCGAGCAGCGGAGGCAGCGATTTCCTCGGTTCCCGCTGGCGCCGACGCGATCCAGGTTTCGATCATCTCAGTCAACTTGGCGGTCGAGATCGGTTTGGCGAGATAGTCGTCCATGCCCGCTTCGAGGCATTTCTCGCGATCTCCGTTCAATGCATGTGCGGTCAGACCGATGATCGGCGTGTGGGGCAGGTTCTGCTCAACCTCGATCTCGCGAATTTTATGCGTTGCGAGATACCCGTCCATCACCGGCATGGAAACGTCCATCAGGATCGCCCTTGGGGCGTTCTTCCTGAAGGCTTCAATCGCCTCAACTCCGTTCGTAGCGGCCACATGGCTCAGGCCCGCATTGAGCAGTGTCTGCTCGGCGACGATACGGTTTACCTCGTTGTCTTCGACCAGGAGAATATCGATCCGGCCATTCGGTGCCGCGCCGCGCGCCACGCCGGTGGCGAATGCGTCTTCATCGTCCAGCGGTGCAGCAGCCACCGCCTGATTGCTTAGGATATCAATGATCGTGTCGAACAATTGCGAGGCAGGCGCCGGTTTCACCAGATAGCCCTGCGCACCGAGGCCTTTGTAGATGCCGGCCGACCCGGCCTCGTCTATTGAGGTCGACATGATAACTGGTGTGGCCTCAATCCCGAATGCCCCCCGGATCGCGCGCAGGACATCGGCGCCGTCCATCCCTGGCATATGGTGGTCGAGGATCACGATATCGAACGGCCTGCCCTGGGCGGCGGTGTTCACTAGCCGCTGCATGCCCTCGTTGCCGGAGGCCGCCGAGGCCTCGTCGATCCGCCAGGCGGTCAGTAGCTCGTGCAGAATGAAGCGGTTTGTCTCGTTGTCATCGATTACCAGCGCGCGTTTTCCGGCGATTTCCACCGGAATTCTGGCCGGCTGCTCGGTCGGGTCTGCAATGGGCAGCGCCACGGTGAACCAGAAAACCGAGCCTTCGCCCGGAACCGACGTCACGCCAATCTCGCCGCCCATCATCGCAACGATACCCTGGCTGATCGAGAGGCCAAGTCCGGTTCCCTGATGGTGCCGCGTTGACGATCCGTCCACTTGGCTGAACTGGTCAAATATTCTCCCCAGCGCCTCGGCCGAGATCCCGACGCCGGTATCGCGAACCTCGACACGCAGCGACACAGTATGGGAGCCACAGTCGATGCGCTCCTCGCCCGAAACATCGATCACAATTTGCCCGCTCTTGGTGAATTTTACCGCATTGCCAAGCAGATTGGTCACGACC
>DATLAW010000249.1:0-9171 GCA_035527255.1 Thermohalobaculum sp.
CCGCTGACGGCGACCTCACCATGCGCGGTCTGGTACTGATCCACCGCTATAACAAGACAGGCAAATATGACGAATAAATCAGGCGGGCCGCTGGTCTACGTCGCATTGGGCGGCGCGGGCGAGATTGGCATGAATTGCTATTTATATGGGCTGGGCGACGCCAAGAGCCGGCGTTGGATCATGGTCGATCTGGGTATTGGTTTCGGCGATATGGAAACGGCGCCGGGGGTCGAGTTGATTCTGCCGGACCTGGATTTCATCCTCGGCGAAAAGGGAAAACTGGAAGCGATCTTCCTGACCCATGGCCACGAGGATCATGTCGGCGCGATCCCGCATCTGTGGAAAAACCTCGGCGTGCCGATCTACGCCCGCGCCTTCACCACCGAAGTCGTGCGCAACAAGTTGATCGAGGCCGGGATGGATCCCAAGATCGTCCGGCAGGTTGGTCTGCGCGAGCGGGTACAGGCGGGGGATTTCTCGGTCGAGTGGCTGGCCGTGACCCACTCGGTCCCCGAAGGCTCGATGCTGGCAATCCGCACGCCGGTTGGCACCGTGGTGCATACCGGCGACTTCAAGATGGACCCGGCACCGCAGATTGGCGAGCCGTTCGACATCGCGCCGCTGGAGGCGCTGGGGGCTGAAGGCGTGCTGGCGCTGACCTGCGATTCGACCAACGTGTTCCTGCCCGGCAAGGCGGGCTCCGAGGCCGAGATCATTGCCAACATCCGGGCCCAGATCGAGGCGGCGCCGCGCGCCGTGGCGGCGACCACCTTCGCCTCGAATGTCGCCCGTCTGCGCACCCTGGCCATGGCTGCGCGCGATTCCGGGCGCAGTGTCGTGGTCGCCGGGCGGGCGATGCGGCGGATGATCGAAATGGCGGTCAAGACCGGCCAGATCACCGATTTTCCGGCTACCGTGCCGGAGGATCGGATGTCCGAGATTCCGGCTAAGAAGCTGTTCTATCTGGTCACCGGCAGCCAGGGCGAGGGCCGCGCCGCGCTGGCCCGGATCGCCCATGGAACCCATCCGACAATCAAGCTGAAGACCGGCGACACCGTGTTGTATTCGTCCAAGACCATCCCCGGCAACGAGTCTGGGGTGGCCCGGGTCTACAACCAGCTCAGCGAGCAGGGGGTTCGGGTGATCGACGGCGATATGGAGCGTATCCATGTCTCGGGCCATGCCCGCCGGGACGATCTGGAGCGGGTCTACCAGGCGGTGAAGCCAAAGGTCGCGGTGCCGATGCATGGCGAGCACCGGCATCTGGTCGAGCACGCCCGAATGGCCAAGGAATGGGGTGCGGCCACGTCCATCGTCGCCCCGAACGGCACCATGGTTCGGCTCGACGGCGAGAAGCCGGGGATCACCGAGCATGTCGAGACCGGCCGGATCTACCTCGACGGCCGGGTCCAAGTCGGCGCGATGGATGGGGTGATCCGCGAGCGGTTGAAACTGGCCCGCAACGGTCAGGTGGTGGTCGCGGTGGTGGTCGACATGGACGGCGATTTGATCGCGGATCCGGAAGTTCGTTGCCCCGGTGCGCCACAGAAAGGCGTGGGCTGGAAAGGCACCCTTGACGAGTTGATCGCCAAAGCGGTCGACGACGCGCTTGAAGGCGCGCCAAAGAAGGCAAAACGGACCGATGAAGGGTTGGAGGAGATCATCTCGCGGACGTCCCGCGGCGTCGCGGTTCGGCACTGGGGCAAAAAGCCGGTGATGACGATCTTGATCACCCGGCTGGAGGATTGAGGCTAAGGGCGTTGATACCAACCCATGTCATGCTCGTGCTTGGCACGGGCATCCAGCTCTATAGCGTTTTTCGTGAAAGTTGACTCGACGGGATTCCGAAGGCTTGTAATTTGTGATTCACCGGTGTTGGAGGTGGATCATGGGCAAAGCATATTCGCAGGATCTTCGCACGAGAGTGCATCGACGGGTCCCCGAGGGACATTCTCGGCACGATGTGGGTCGCCGGTTCGGGGTCAGCGCCAGCACGACCATCCGGCTTGAGGTGCGGTATCGCGAGACCGGGGATCTGGCGTCGCGCAGGCAGGGCCGACCAAAGGGCCAGGGCAAGTTGGCACCCTATCTGGGTTTCCTGACTGAGATTGTCGACAGCGTTCCCGACATTACGCTCCTTGAGCTAGCGGCGGCCCTGGCCCCGGAGCACGCGGTCACGGTGCACCAATCTTCGATCTCGCGTGCGCTCCAGGCGGCGGAATATACATATAAAAAATCGCTGATGGCGTCCGAGTGTGATCGCGCTGACGTGCGCAAGGCCCGGCGCGAGTGGATTGGCCTGCGCCAGCCGCGGATGCCCGAGGAGCCGCACCGGCTGACCTTCATCGATGAGACCGGAACCACGGCGAAAATGGCCCGCCCGCGCGGGCGGGCCAAGCGGAGCGAACGCTTGCGCGCCTCGGCGCCCTTTGGTCATTGGGGAACGCAGAGATTCATCGCAGGCCTGCGCTGCGACGAGCTTGTCGCCCCCTGGGTATTGAATGGGCCGATGGCCCGTGCCGCGTTCGACACCTATGTCGAGACACAACTCGCGCCGATGTTGCAAAAGGGCGATGTCGTCATTCTGGACAATGCGCGCCCAATGCCCCGCGCGACGCCAGCGGTTGAACCGGTTCACGCAGGTCGTGTGTGGCCCATAGCGCGCCGGAATGTCCGCCCAGGGCGCGCCAGTGCGCAGTCGCCAGAAGATGCCGTTCAGAACTCGGCGATCATCCGCCCGCTTCATGCCCCGCACTTTCGTCGGGAGCAAAGGTTGGATCACCGACTACTCAAAATCCGTCAAATCAAACCGCGCCATACCCGCCTCCTGTGCTTCGAGACAGTGAATCACAACGCAAATGACTTGGGAATCCTGTTAATGGGTATGTGACCTAGTCCAGGACTACCCCAGCGCACCCATCACCGCGCCAAACAACAACCCACTAACGATGGCCCCACCGATTCCGAACAGCACGTACATGGCAAAGACCTCGCGTCTCACCAACGCCCAGACCGCCGCCATCGCCGGGATGCAACTCACCGCCCCGGCGATCATGAACGACATCGCCGCCCCGGCACTCATGCCGCTTTCCATCAGGCCGGCAACCAGCGGTGGTGCTGCATAGCCGTTGAGATAGGCCGGCGCGCCAACCAACGCCCCCAGAACCACTGGCAACACGCCGGGCCCTCCGACCAAGGCGCCGATCGCTTCGGCTGGAACATACTCGATTAGCAGCCCCTCCAGCAGATAGGCCAGCGACAGCCACTTGGTCAGAAATACTGCCTGTTCCCAAGCAGTTACACCAAAGCTCTCGCGCCGCTCCGCCTGCTCCCAGAAGCGCCAGTGCGGCTTGCCGGCCAGGGCGTCGGCCCCACAGCATTTGCTGGCACACCCCTTGGCAGGCCTCAGCGGCTCGGCAAAAGCTCCGGCGCCGGTCAGCGCCAGCATTGCGAAGCCGCCCATCAAACCGATCATCACCGCGAATATCAGCTTTGCGACTGCGAACTCGACGCCCAGCGCCGCAGTCGTGATCATGAACTGCGGCGGGTCCATCAGCGGCGAGGACAGCCAGAAGGCCATCACCGCCGACAACGGCGTACCCGCCGCCAGCAATGCCGCGATGAACGGGATCACCTCGCACGAACAGAACGGCATCAACCCGCCGACCAGCGCCGCCAGAACGATCATCCGGCGCTCTTGGCCAACAAAGGCCCGCGCCACGATCCCCTCCGCCCCGGTCGCCTTCAACCAGGCGATCAACCCGACGGCGATGGCCATGAACGGCACGGTGCCGCTGAACGCCGAGACGGCGGTCGAAAGCACCGAGCCTGCGTTTCCGGGATCCAACGCAATCAGCGCCATCGGGATCGCCAGGATCAGCAGCCACACACCGTCCCAACCGCGCAAACTGCGCCACAAATCGCCCGCACGGGCCAAAACAAGCTCGGTCATGCCCGTTTCTCCTTCATGTCATCCGCCGAGTCGGCACAGCATTCGCTGACCAGGAACGCCGCGAGCCCTTGAATCCGGTCATAGCGCGCCCGGCAAATCAGCGTGCGGCCGTCGCGGGTCTGCTCCAGAACCCCTGCTTGGATCAAAGCCTTGAGGTGATGGCTAAGCGTCGATCCAGCGATGGCCAGCCGCTGTTGCAGCGCGCCAACGGCCATGCCGGCCGCGCCGGCGCGCACCAGCGCCCTCAGAATCGAGAGGCGAATTTCAGAACCGAGTGCCGCGAATGCCTCGGCCACCTCGGCGCCAGTCAGCTCCGCGTCGGTCAGGCCGTGTTGATGATTCATTTTCATATTTCTAGAATTATCGAATCGTCTGAGATTGTCAAGCCACTCGAGGATGGACTGGCCTGAAGGCGTCCATGCCGCAGCGCGAATTCATTGACATTTTACCGGCATTAGGCAACAAGGCCCGCGGATGTGACCGGCATCAATGGGGATGCCGTGGCCGCGCGGAGACATGCGGCCTATCAATCAGCCGCCCTAAGTCACCCAGGCAACGCCACAGGTATCCATGAAATTCTCAGACATCGATCTCGACCCGCAGGTTCTCAAAGCCGTTGAAGAAGCCGGCTACACGGTCCCCACCCCGATCCAACAACAAGCAATACCGGAAGCCCTGAAGGGCCGCGACGTGCTTGGTATTGCCCAGACCGGTACTGGAAAAACAGCCGGTTTCGTGCTGCCGATGATCACCATCCTGGCCAAAGGCCGGGCTCGGGCGCGGATGCCACGTTCGCTGATCATTTGCCCAACCCGTGAACTCGCTGCCCAGGTGGCCGAGAATTTTGAGATCTACGGCAAGTATCACAAGCTGACCATGGCGCTGCTGATCGGCGGCGTCAGCTTCAAGGACCAGGACAAGAAGATCGACCGTGGCGTCGACGTGCTGATCGCCACGCCGGGCCGGCTGCTCGATCATCACGAACGTGGCAAACTGATGCTGACCGGTGTGCAGATCATGGTCGTGGACGAGGCCGACCGGATGCTCGACATGGGCTTCATCCCGGACATCGAGCGCATCTTCAAGCTGACTCCGTTTACCCGTCAGACCTTGTTCTTCTCGGCCACCATGCCGCCGGAGATCACCCGCCTGACCCAGGAATTCCTGCACAACCCGGTCCGCGTCGAGGTCTCGCGCCAGGCCACCGCCGCCGAGACCGTGACCCAAGGCGTCTACCTGTTCAAGCCGTCCGACCGCACCGCCGCGCCAACCGAAAAGCGCAATTGCCTGCGTGCGATCATGGAGGGCGAGGGCGACAAGCTGCGCAACGCCATCATCTTCTGCAATCGCAAGACCGAAGTCACGATCCTGCACAAGTCATTGGTAAAATACGGCTATAACGCAGGCGCGCTGCATGGCGACCTGGATCAGTCAATCCGAACCGCAACCCTGAATGGGTTCCGCGATGGCAGCATCAAGATACTGGTGGCATCGGATGTGGCGGCGCGCGGATTAGATATCCCGAACGTCAGCCATATCTTCAACTTCGACGTGCCGATCCACGCCGAAGACTATATCCACCGTATCGGCCGCACCGGCCGGGCCGGACGCGAGGGCACGGCGCTGACCATCGCCTCGCCGCTCGACAAGAAATACCTAGACAAGATCGAGGAAATGCTCGGCAAGCAGATCAACCGGATCGAGCCTCCCGCCGGGACCTCGCGCGGAACTGATAGCCCGGCGCGCGACACGGCGCCGGAATCCCGTGAACGCTCCGCCGGCAAGCCCCGGCGGCAGCGTGAGGGAAAGCCAACCGCACCGAGCCAGCCGACCGAGTTACAGGCGCCCATGGAAGCGACGCCGGTGCAGGCGGCCCCAGCGCTGGCCCCCGCCCTGGCACCTGTGGTTCCGGCACCGATGGCGATAACACCGATTGGGGCGGCCCCGATCCAGGCAGCTCCGGCACCAACCAGCGCCCCAAAAACCGACGACGTTCCCCAGCGTGCCGACAACCGGCGCGATGACAACCGGCGTGATGAAAACAGACGCGAAAGCGGTGGGCGTGATGACGGCGGACGAGGCGACAACGCCAAGCGCGATGATGGCAACCGAAACCGTGGGCGCAACGACCGGAGCGGAGGCCGGCCGGTGGTTGGAATGGGCGAACATATGCCCGCCTTCATGATGCACCCGGTGGTCCGTCTGCCCAAGTCTGACGACGACGCCGGCACACCGGAAACCGAGGCTGAATCTCAACCCAAGGGTGCCGCCGTCTGAGTGGAAGAATGCGAGCGGCCGGCTCCTGGAGCCAGAGAAAATCGACCAGACAACAACAAACCAACTGGTCCTCAAATGGACCTGAATTTAATCCGGACAGCAGCGGGCTCGAGCCGGGCATCCAGATCGCGGCTTGACGATTTTGAGACTGAATTGCCGGGTCAAGCCGGGCAAAGGCGGATACCGTAGATGTGACCGGTACACTCAGACATGCGTCTCCTTTGTCGTACTTAATTTGACCTCCGGCCAGTCGCGCGCCACCCGGTCGATGTCCCATTGCAGGCGGGTCATGTAGACCGGGTCGCCGTCGTGGTCCTGGGCAATCTGGCCCCGGTTGGCCTGGATGAAGGCATCAACCTTGTCTTTCGGGCCATTGACCCAGCGGGCGCCGGTGTACTGGGTTTGGTCGAAGCGCACCGGCAGGCCGTATTCGATCTCGATCCGGCTGGCTAATACGTCAAACTGCAAGGCACCAACGACGCCAACAATCCAACCGGAGCCGACCTGCGGCTTGAAGACCTTGGCCGCTCCCTCCTCGGCGAATTGCAGCAGGGCCTTGTCGAGGTGTTTGGCCTTCATCGGGTCGCCGGCGCGGACGTTCTGCAGCAGTTCCGGCGCGAAGGCGGGGATGCCGGTGAAGTGCAGTTCCTCGCCCTCGGTCAGCGCGTCACCGATGCGGAGTTGCCCGTGGTTGGGAATGCCGATGATGTCGCCAGCCCAGGCGTCCTCGGCCAGCTCGCGCTCGGCGGCGAGGAACAGGACCGGGTTGGAGATCGCCATCGGTTTGCCGGCACGAACATGGTGCAGTTTCATGCCACGGATGAAATGACCGCTGCAAAGTCTGACGAAGGCGACACGGTCCCGGTGTTTCGGGTCCATATTTGCCTGCACCTTGAAGACAAACCCGGTGACCGGTTTCTCGTCAGCTGAAACCTGGCGCGAGGCGGTTTTGCACGGCTGCGGCGGCGGGGCGTATTTGCCGATACCCTGCATCAGTTCGCGCACTCCGAACGAGTTGATCGCCGAGCCGAACCAGATCGGTGTCATGTTGCCTTCGCGGAAGCTGGCGAGATTGAACTCGGGCAGCAACCCGCGCGCCATCTCGATTTCCTCGCGCAGCTTTGCCAGCAGGTTGGCCGGGATCAGGCTCTCCAGACGCGGGTCATCCAACCCCTCGATCGAGATCGATTGCGCTTTGACGTTGCGGTCGGCCCGGCTCATCAGCTCGAGCCGGTCGTTGAACAGGTCATAGGCGCCCATGAATTCGCGGCCCTGGCCAATGGGCCACGA
Organism: Thermohalobaculum sp.; assembly: GCA_035527255.1. Lineage (GTDB taxonomy): Bacteria > Pseudomonadota > Alphaproteobacteria > Rhodobacterales > Rhodobacteraceae > Thermohalobaculum. Next base: position 7,520 of record DATLAW010000249.1, read on the forward strand.
GGCGGGGGCGACGTCGAGGGCCAGCATCTCCTGGATCTCGTCGATGATCTCGAAGGTGTCGCGGCTTTCGCGGTCCATCTTGTTGCAGAAGGTCAGGATCGGAAGGTCGCGCAGGCGGCAGACCTCGAACAGCTTGCGGGTCTGGCTCTCGACGCCTTTGGCGCCATCGATGACCATGATCGCGGCATCGACCGCAGTCAGCGTGCGGTAAGTGTCCTCGGAGAAATCCTCATGGCCCGGCGTGTCGACCAGGTTGAACCAGTTGTCGCCATAGGCGAACGACATCGCCGAGGCGGAAATCGAGATGCCGCGGTCCTGCTCCATCTTCATGAAGTCGGAACGGGTGCGCCTCGCCTCGCCCTTGGCGCGGACCTGACCGGCAAGCTGGATCGCGCCACCATACAGCAGCAGCTTTTCGGTCAGCGTGGTCTTGCCCGCATCCGGATGCGAGATAATCGCGAATGTGCGACGCCGCGCGATCGCTAGCGGCAGGGCGGGGGCGTTATGTCCTAGGTCAAGCATGGGCGCGATGTAGCGAAGGGCGCCCGGTTTGCCTAGGGGCATTTGATCTCAGAGGAACGGCAGCTCGCGCATCTCGCCGACAAGTCGCTGGCCGGTCGGAAGTTCGACGGTGACGGTGTCGCCGGGCTGGACGCCGGTGGATATCAGACAGATGCCGATATTCTTCTCCAGCCGGGGCGACCAGGTGTTTGTGGTCATCTTGCCCATCGGAGCATTGCCCTTGAAAACCTGGGAGTGCAGATCATAGAGGGACATCTTCTCCGCGTGATCAAAAACGACGCCCAACTGGTGGCGCTGTGGTTCACGTTCGGCGATGGCGCGCAACTCGCCGATGCCGATGCAATCGTCGGGGGCGTCGAGGTGGACATACTGGCCCATGCGGACCTCGAACGGGTTGGTCTCGGCATCGGTGTCGCCACCGAAGGAGAGCAAGCCGCTCTCGACCCGTTCCGTGCCGCTCGGGCAGCCGGGGCCGATATCGTAGGGCGCGCCCGCAATCTTGATCTTGTTCCACAATTCGGTGCCACGGCTGCCGTCGCGCAGGTACAACTCGAACCCGCCCTGCTTTGACCAGCCGGACCGGGCGAGCACCAGCGGAATGCCGTCAAGTTCGGTCTCGCGGAAGCGGAAATAGCCCATTGAGCGGACGTCGTCGCCAAACAGGTCGGCGATTACCTCGATGGCTTTCGGCCCCTGTACCGCCAGCGGCGAGACATCCGGCTCGGTGACGGTCACATCAAGGCCGCGCTCGCCCGCCACCGCCTTCGCCCACAGCAACAGGTCACCGTCGGCGATGGAAAGCCAGTAGCGGTCCTCGGCCAACTTGAGCAGAATCGGGTCGTTCAACAGCACGCCGTTGTGGTCGCAGACCGGCACGTACCAGCCCTGGCCCGTCTGCATACGATCCAGTTTGCGGGGGCACAGGATCTGCGCCAGACGGCCGGCATCGGGGCCGGCCAATTGGACCTGGCGCTCACAGGCGACATCCCACATGGCGACACCCTGGATCAGGCGGCGGAATTCGCCCATCGGGTCGCCGAAGCTGGTTGGCATGTACATGTGGTTGTAGACCGAAAAACTGACCACCCCATCGGCGACGGTCGAGTCGTAGAAAGGGCTGCGGCGGATCC
>DATLAW010000250.1:0-9255 GCA_035527255.1 Thermohalobaculum sp.
CAAGGCGGCGGAATTGAAAGCGGCCGGCAAGGACGTCATCGCGCTCAGCGCCGGCGAGCCGGATTTCGATACGCCGGAGAACATCAAGGATGCCGCCAAGGCCGCCATCGATTCGGGCAAGACCAAATACACCGCGCCCGACGGTATTCCGGAACTGAAGAAGGCGATTTGCGCCAAGTTCAAGCGTGAGAACGGGCTCGACTACAAGCCCAGCCAGGTGTCTGTCGGCACCGGCGGCAAGCAGGTGCTGTTCAACGCTCTGATCGCGACGCTGAACCCGGGCGACGAGGTGATCATCCCGGCGCCCTACTGGGTCAGCTACCCCGACATGGTGCTGCTGGGCGGCGGCACCCCGGTGCCGGTCGAGGCGTCCATGGAGACCGGCTTCAAGCTGACCCCGGACCAGTTGGAATCGGCGATCACGCCAAAAACCAAATGGCTGATCTTCAACTCGCCCTCCAATCCTTCCGGTGCCGGCTATACTTGGGACGAGGTGAAGGGGCTGACCGATGTGTTGATGCGCCACCCCCATGTCTGGGTGCTGACCGACGACATGTACGAGCATATCGCCTATCCGCCGTTCAAATTCTGCACCCCGGCCCAGGTCGAGCCCGGCCTCTATGACCGGACCCTGACGATGAACGGGGTCTCGAAGGCCTATGCGATGACCGGCTGGCGGATCGGTTATGCTGCTGGACCGGAGCATTTGATCAAGGCGATGTGCATGGTGCAGTCGCAGTCGACCTCGAACCCCTCGTCGATCAGCCAGTGGGCGGCGGTCGAGGCGCTGAACGGCCCGCAGGACTATATCGAGTTCAGCCGGGTCGAGTTCCAACGCCGCCGCGACCTGGTGGTCTCGATGCTGAACCAGGCCAACGGGATCAAATGCCCAACTCCGGAGGGCGCCTTCTATGTCTACCCCTCGATCAAGGGCTGCATCGGCAAGACCACGCCGGGCGGCACGGTAATCGAGAACGACGAGGTGTTCTGCACCGAGTTGCTGGCCGACGAAGGCGTCGCGGCGGTGTTCGGCGCGGCCTTCGGGTTAAGCCCCAACTTCCGGGTCTCGTACGCCACCTCGGACGCCGTGCTGGAAGACGCCTGCCAACGTATCCAGCGGTTCTGCGGCAACCTTAGCTGAGGGTGTTTATGGTGTTTGTGCTCTGACGGCACTGCCTCCGGTGGCGATGCCACCGGCGCAAAATCCAAAACCTCACTGAATGCCGTTGACCCGCTGAAGCCCGCGCACCAGGGCAATCATGCGGTCGAGGCTGCGCTCGGGCACCTCCGGCGTGGCGGGCATCGCGCCGTAGCCTTGCCGAGCCGGCATTCCCTCACGCACGGCACGGCGAAACTCGGCGTCGCTGCGTCGGGCCCGCCCGTAGTCAGGATGGACAAGGTTCGGCCCGCGGCTGGTGCCCCGCGCCTGGCGGCCATGACAACCGGCGCATTCTTCGGGCAGGGCGACCAAGCCTGCTTCGGTCGCCACAGAGTAGGATGGCGCCCCATCACTGCTGCCAAATGAACCGGGACCGGAATTTCCGAAAACCATGAAGACGGCGACTGGGCATGTAAGCATTCCCAAGGCGGCAAGCAGTTCCTTCATCCCGAGACCCCGCACGATTCCCCAGCCAACTCCCCGCTCGATTCCCGAGCTATTTCCCCGAAACCACAAAGCACGTCGGCAATGGGCACCTGCGGACAGGAAACCACCAAAGCATTAACGCCGGATTGAAAACGATAGCGCAGGCGCGCGCCTCAATAAGGCCCGGGGACGATCTTGCTACCGTCCGAGAACCGATCCGGGCGGAACCGGGTCAGATCGTGTCCGGGCGGCCTGCCGGTCAGCAGGTCGGCCATGATCCGCCCGATCGCCGGGCCAATGCCAAAGCCATGGCCGCTGAGGCCGGTTGCAAGGTGCAGCCCACCGATCTGCCCAACCTCGCCCAGGATCGGAACCGCATCCGGGGTGACATCGATCATCCCGGCCCAGGCCTCGGCCAATTTGACGCCCCTCAGCGCTGGATAACGCTCGCCCAACCGCGCCTCGATCCGGCGTACAACCGCAGGCGACGGTGCCGGATCCAGCACCCGCATCCGCTCAAACGGGCTAACCTCGTCCCCGCTCCAACGGCTGGGCGTGCCCCAGGCACCGGGAAACCCCTTCGGCGCGCCCAACCGCAACCGAACATCGCGGGCTGATAGTTTGAGCAGTTTCAGGAACTTGGTAAAATAGCGAAACGAGGCTGGTGACAGGTAGTGCTCGGCGAGATCGCCGGTTGCCAAGGTATAACCGCCATCAGCGCGGCGGCGCATACTTAAGCCTGGCTGCGAGATATTGGCGCTGAATAGCTCCGGCGCCGCCTCGGTCCGCGCGGCGGTAGATCGCACCAACAGTTGCGGCAGGCTGAACCCGGCATTCGCGGCAAAGCCGCTGGACCAGGCCCCGCCCGCTAGCACCACCTGGGCACAGCGCACCCGCCCGGCTTCCGTCACCACCCCGGCAACCCGGCCCGCCTCGATATCCAGCGTCCGGGCGGCACAGCCTTCGATGATGACCGCCCCAGCCCGCTGCGCCGCCCGGGCCAGCGCCGGAACCGCGACAAACGGTTCGGCCCGGCCATCGGTTTCGGTCACCATCCCGGCAGTCCAATTGCCGCCGATCCCGGGCAAGCGCGCCTCGATCTCCGCCGGTGACAGCATCCGGGTATCGAGCTGGTGCTGCGCCCCAAGCTCACGCAATTCCTCATACTTTTCGGCACCGGCCCGGTCGCCGGCCAGGTAGACGCAGCCGCACGGGATGAAGGCCAGATCCGCCTCGCCGGTTCGCTCGGCCAATCCGCGCCAAATCTGATTAGCCTCGATCATGATCGGCAATTCGGCCCAATCGCGGCCCTGCTGGCGCACCCAACCCCAGTTCCGGCTCGATTGCTCGCCCGCGACCCGGCCCTTTTCCAGCAGCAGCACCCTGACCCCGCGCTCGGCGAGAAAATAGGCGGTCGCGGTACCGGCGATGCCAGCACCGATAATGGCGACATCAACCGCTTCCGGCAGCGGATCGGCGAAACTGATCGGCGATTGCGCGGTGATCATCGGCATTCTGCGCGCCTCACTCCTTCAGCGGTTAGCTTCATTGACGGCGCGGACCGTGCAGCATGGCTCATCCGGTGATCCAGCATCCGCCGCGACAGGCGCAACAACTCCGGCGCATAGGCCGGATCGCCGGCAAGATCGTTCAGCTCGGACGGATCAGCCACCATATCGAATAGCAACGGCGGCAAACCGCCATTGAAATGCACATATTTGAACCGGCGTTCGCGCAGGATCGCCAGATTGGCGTCGCCCCACGCCAGCGCCAGCGAGCGCTGATACCGGGTCGGCGAGACCGGATCACCCAGGTCCAACTCGCAGAACACATGATCGCGCCAGCCGGGCTGACCGGCCCCCTCGACAAACGGCAGCAGCGAATACCCGTTGAAGGCTGGCGGGATCTCCAGCCCCATCCAGTCGAGCAGCGTCGGTGCAATATCCACAGCCTCGGTAAAGGAATCGACCACGGTTCCCGCGCCTTGCCGCCGATGCGGATCGCGGATGATCAGCGGCACATGAAAGGCCGGATCGTAGATGCTTTCCTTGCCCCACATGAAATGGTCGCCCAGCATCTCGCCATGGTCAGCGGTGACAATAATCAGCGTGTCGTCGTATTGGCCGGAGGCTTTCAGGTAGTCGATCAGCCGCCCGATATGGGCATCAACCTCGGTCGCCAAGCCAAGATAGATCGCCCGCAAGGACTGGCGGTCAGATTCGGTCATGCGAACCAGATGGCCATCAAAACCGAAATAAAGGTTCTTCACCGCCGGTTCCGAGAAATACGCCTCGAACACCGGATGAACCGCCTTTTGCGCGGCAACATCGCTTGGGCAATTCGCCAGCGGGACCGCATCACCCGCATACATGTCGTTATAGGGCGCCGGGGCCGCCAATGGCGGGTGCGGCCGCAGGTAGGTGACATGGGCGAACCAATCCTGATCCTCGCGCACCGACAGCGCCTTCAGGGTCTCGTTGGTCAGGAAAGCGGTATCGCTATCCTCGGCCCGGTACAGTGTCGGGTTGTTCAGCCGCCCGTTGCCCTCATGGTCAACCGCGCCATACATGCCCAAATATTCCTCGGGCAACACATATCCCTTGGCCTTGAGGTCGGCCCGCCAGGCGTAGTTAGTATCCAGCCGCATCTGCACGACCTCGGCAAAGCCCGCCATCAGACCCTCGTAGTTCTTCAAGTCGGGGTCGTTCGGGTGCCGACCGGCCGGGTCGGCGCTGGTGTCGGTATAGCCGAACAGCAGCGGCTCGTAGCCGGCCTTGCGGGCTTCAAGCGCCAGGTTGGTATGGTGGCGCTCCAGCGGCGCGCCATTGCGCACCGATCGGTGGTTCATGGCATAGAGCCCGGTCAGCAGGCTGGCCCGGGCCGGACCGCAGGGCGTGGTGACGGTGAAGTGGTTGGCGAAGCTGACGCTTTCAGCCATCAGGGCGCGCAGGTTCGGCAGATCGACCGCACCGGCCAAACCACCGGACACACAGTCGGCCCGCAGCTGGTCAATCACGACAAACAGCACCTTACCGCCGCGACCGGTGCCTTGTACCGCAGTACCCGAATTTGTCATTTATCTACCCCGGCGCACCGTCGGAATTGTTGCGCGGCTCACGCCGTGGCCGGTGCCAGCACGTCTGCCAATTCTTTCCACCGATGGCAAGCGACATCATGCTCCAGCCCCAAATTCTCGAGCCGCGGCTCCTCGATCCGGCACCGGTCGATGGCGAACGGACAGCGGGTCTGGAACTTGCACCCCGGCGGCGGGTTGGTCGGGCTGGGGATCTCGCCTTCCAACTTTTGTGCGGTTCCCCGATTGTCAGGATCGAGTGACGGAATTGCCGAAAGCAGCGCCTTGGTGTAGGGGTGTCGGGGGGCGGCGAACAGCTCGCGCGTCGGCGCCGTCTCGACCAAACGGCCCAGATACATCACCGCGACATGGTCGCAGATATGGGCGACAACGCTCAGGTCGTGGCTGATGAACAGAAAGGTCAGGCCCAAGTCGTCCTGAAGCGACTTCAGCAGGTTCAGCACGTCGGCCTGGATCGAGACATCGAGCGCCGCGACGCTCTCATCCGCAACCACGAAGCGCGGGTTCGCAACCAGCGCCCGGGCGATCGAGATGCGCTGGCGCTGGCCGCCCGAGAACGCGTGCGGGAAGCGCCGCAGATGTTCGAGGTTCAACCGGCACTTGGCGGCGATCTCACGCACCCGCTTGTCGGTCTCCTCGCGGGTCTTGGTGATGCCCATCACCTCGAGCGGCTCGGCGATGATGTCACGCACGGTCATCCGCGGGCTCAGCGCCGCATAGGGGTCCTGGAAGATCAACTGGGCCCGCTTTCGGTAATCCTTGAGCATGGCCTTGTCTAAGCTGGCGACATCATACGACACCTCGTCATCGGCGTAGTTGATGTGGCCCCGGGTGATCGGCGCGGCCTTCAGGATCGCCCGTCCCAGCGTCGTCTTGCCCGAACCGGATTCCCCTACCAGGCCGAAGAACGATCGCCGCGGGATATCGAGAGTGATACCCTCGACCGCCTGAACCATGACTTTCGGCGTGAATAATCCGCCGCCGATCGGAAAATGGACCGCCAGATCCTTGATCGAAATGACCGGTTTATCGCTCATGACGCTCTCATCCGATCCTCAACCGCGAAACACGCGGCAGCGTGATCCGGGCTAACCTTGACCATCACCGGGATATCCCTATCGCACCGCCCCGGCATCGCCACCGGACAGCGAGTGTGGAAGACACAGCCCGGCGGTCGCTCCAACGGGCTGGGGATATCGCCCGGTACCGGCATCAACGGCGCTTCGAGGTCTTCCAGGTTCGGCAACGCGTTCAGCAGGCCCTGAGTATAGGGATGCGCCGGGGTGCGGATCACGTCACGCACCGTGCCGCGCTCGACGATGCGGCCCAGATACATCACCGCCACCTTGTCGGCGGTCTGCGCGATCACCCCCAGATCATGGGTGATGAAGATGATGCCCATGCCGTATTCGGTCACCAGATCCTTCATCAGGGCGATAACCTGGGCCTGGATGGTCACGTCCAGCGCCGTGGTCGGCTCGTCGGCGATCAGCAGCTTTGGGCTGGTCGAAAGCGCCATCGCGATCATCGCCCGCTGGCGCATGCCACCGCTCAGCTCGAACGCATACTGGTCGATACGCTTTCCGGCTTCCGAGATGCCGACCCGGTTCAGCATCTCGATCGACAGCGCGCGCGCGTCGCGCTTGGTCATTTTCTTGTGCAGCTGTAGCTGCTCGATCATCTGGTCACCGATCGAAATTGCCGGCGCGAAGCTGGCCATCGGCTCCTGGAAAATCATCGAGACAGCACCGCCGCGCACCACCTGCATCTCGTTCGCCGAGCGCAGCGACATCACATCGATCGCACCGGTCTCCAGCGTCAACGTGATCTTCGTGTTGGGGCTATAGTGGGCATTGTCGGGGTTCAGCTTCATCAGCGCCTTGGCGGTCACCGACTTGCCCGACCCGGACTCGCCCACCAGCCCCATCACCTCGCCCGCCTCCAGATCGAACGACACATCATCGACGGCAGTGATTCGACCCTCGTCGGTATCAAACTCCAGCGTCAGATTTTCAACATTCAGCAGGGTCATTTCTTGGTGCTCGCATAGGGGTCGGCGGCGTCACGCAAGCCATCTCCGACAAAAACAAAGGCCAGCACCAGCGCGACAAAGAAAATGACCGGGATGAAATACCATTGGTAATTGAGCAGAACGTCGGCCTTGGAGACGTTTTGGAGCATCACGCCCAAGCTGTTCACCGGGTCTTTCAGGCCAAGCCCGATGAAGCTTAGCGCGGTCTCGGACAGCACCATGTAGGGGAACGAGATCACCAGATCGACGATGATATAGCTGGTAAAGCTGGGTAACAGATGGCGGCGGATGATGTGGCCGGACGAGGCGCCACACAACTGCGCCGCCAGCACATATTCCTGACTACGCTCGGTCAGCAGATGGGTGCGCACGCGCCGCGCCAGTGTCGGCCAGCCGATCAATCCCAGAATACACGAAATAAACAGAAACCGGGTCTCGGCACTCCATGTGTCCGGAACAAAGGCGGCCAGCGCCATGAACAGCGGGATCGACGGCACCGTGCGCACCGCATCGGTGATCATTTGCAAGACCGAGTCGAGCCAGCCGCCGTAGTAGCCGGAGATACCTCCGATCACCAACGCCAGGACGAATGCGATGAAGACACCGATGGTACCGACCGCCAGCGACGTATAGATCGCGTGCAGGGTGCGCGAGAAGATATCCTTACCGCTCTGATCAGTGCCGAACAGATGGATTTTCCCCTCGTCGACACCGAATAGATGGGTGGTGAAAGTCAACGTCTTGACGTCGATGTCGAACGTTTTGCCAGGGAAATCGAATTGCATCTTGAACAGGCTGTATTTCGAACCCTGCGGGAAAAACTGCACGTAGCGGCGTTTCTCCTTGTCGATCGTCGTCACCCACCGAAAGTTGGTCGCCGCCGAGCGCACCCGCTCCGAGCTATAGATGAACGGCCGGGCCGAAAACCCGTTATGATCCCAGAACTTCGGAATCTGCGGGGCACCGTTCTCATATTCCGTGTCGCGCCCAGCGATATTCGGATCGTAAGGCGACAGGAAGGGCGCGAACAGGCCCATCAAGATCATCACGATCAGGACGCCCGCGCCAACCATCGCGGCACGCTGCTTGCGAAAGCGCGCCCAGATCAGCTGCGCTTGCGAAGCGCTGAAATACGCCTCCTTGCGACGGCGTTCAGCGTCGGTCATGACCTTTGCTGGGGCGGCCGGTATTGGGGTATTTGCGAGGTCTGTCATCATATCACCCCATGATCCCTTTGCGAATCCGCGGATCGAGCAGCGCCAGCAGGACATCGGTCAGGAAGTTCAGCGTGACGATCGACGCGGTCAGCAGGAATATGATCGCCCCCGCAAGCTGCTGATCGTTCGACCGTGCCAGCGACTCGATCAGCAACGCGCCGGTCTCGGTCAGCGTCATGATCAGCGCGACGATTGGCAACTCGTTGAAGATGCGGTTGAGATCAAAGCCCAGCGAGTTGATGATCGGCCCCAACGCATGGCGGGCCGGATAACGCCACAGCAACCGGCGGCCGGAGATGCCGCGCGCGGCGGCGGCGGTGACATATAATTTGCCGATCTCATCCGACATCAGCGCCCGCACGGTCTGCAAGGCGAAGGCGGTGGCCGACCAGCCAAGGATGAAGACCGGCAGCCAGGCGCGGCTGAGGAAATCCATCACCCGGTCCCACGACCAGGCGGCATCCCGGAATTCCTTGGAGAACAGCCCGGTCATACTGTCGCCGTAGATCACCGTCGAGAACAGCATGATCATCAGCGCCAGCAGGAAATTCGGCATCGCCAGGCCCAGGTAACTGACGAAACGCAGCGCGTTGTTGGTGACCGGACTTTTCGAGGTTGCCGCGAAGATACCCACCGGGATGGCGATGGTATAGGCCAGCAACAGCGACGACAGGCAAATGCCCAGCGAGATCAGGAATTTGTCGCCCAGCAATTGATTGATGCTGAGGCGCAGGATGCAGCTATCGCCGAAGTCGCCCTTGAAAAAGACGTTGCCAAGCCAGGTGACCCAGCGGGTGACAAAGGGCTTGTCGAGGCCGAGCCGAACGCGCTCGGATTCGATGTCGGCAATCGAGATCTGTGACCCTTGGGTGTTCTTGAAGGCGAGATAACGCTCGGCGCAATCGCCGGGCACCATCTCCATCAGGGAAAAGACAATGAACGAAACCGTAAACAGCGTGAACACCGCCATCGCTGCGCGCATGGTCACGAACCTGGCAAACTGCAGCATTTGTAGGATCCGTCCCCCTGGTAGCCAGCTCCGGAACTGTCGTCCAGTTGCTTTTTTTTAGCTGTCATCGAGGTCGGGCGCAACGTGCGCCCGACCAAATTGTGTGGAAGTTAACCTTACTTCGCGTCCGACAGGAACCACTGCTGCGGCCGGTACGGGAAGGTCCGGTAGTACTCATAGGACCAGGTCTTGAACTCCGGGAAGTTCTTCAGCGCATTGCGATGATAGACCGGCGCCGGGGCCTGGACAGTACCGATAAACAGCAGGTTCTCGACCATCCCCTTGACCAGGCGCGCACCAATCTCGTCCGACTCGGGC
>DATLAW010000251.1:0-7272 GCA_035527255.1 Thermohalobaculum sp.
TCGATCCGTTTGGCGGGCACTCGTTCTACGGCGTCGATATCGCCGAATGAGCCAGCGCGGGGCACGGGTTTGCCGTGCCCCGCATCCCATCCTGCCCCTATCCCACCGGGAGATCATCCTTTGATCGAAGACCGCCTTGCCCCGATCCGCGCCGTCGTCGCTGCGGAAGGGTTGGACGCGATTGCATTGGTGCCCGGCGCCAACTTTCGCCGGGTGTTCGGCCGCGATTTTCGCCAGCACGAGCGCCCGCTGATCGTCGTTGTTCCGGTCAACGGCCCGCCCGCCGCCGTCGTCCCAGACCTTGAGATGAGCAGTTTCGCCGAGATCGGGCTCGACGGAGAGGTCATCGCATGGCGCGATCAAGACGGCTATGACGCGGCATTCGATGCACTTGGCGAAACCATGGCGCTCAGGCGGATTGGCGTCGAAGGCCAGCAGATGCGGGTTTTCGTGCAACTGGCACTGAGCCGCGCTTTTCCCGGCGCCAAGATTATCGACGCCCATATTCCGATCTCGGCCCTGAGGCTGAGGAAAACCATTGGCGAGATTGCCGCGATGCGCGAAGCGATCGGGGTCACTGAGCGGGCCTTTGCCATTGCCCATGCCGAGACCCGGATCGGCATGACCGAGACCCGGATCAAATCGATCCTGACGCGCGCGTTGTTCGAGGAAGGCGCCGAGGATGTGGCGTTCGACGCCATCGTCGCGGCCGGCACCAACGCGGCAATGCCGCATGCGCATGCGCGAGCGGACTATGAAATTCGGCCTGGCGATGCGTTGCTGTTCGATTTCGGCGCGCGGATCGGCGGGGTTTGCGCGGATGTAACCCGCACGGTATTTGTCGGCCATGTGACTGACGAGGATGCGGCGTTCTATTCCGCCGTGCTGGACGCCAATGAGGCGGGCAAGCGTGCGTCACGGCCGGGTGCTACCGCTCATGACGTGGATGACGCCGCGACTGCGGTACTGGAGGCGAGCCAGTTCGCGCAATTCATCCGCAATAAAACCGGCCACGGCCTGGGCCTCGACGTCCACGAGGCGCCCTATATCATGCGCGGCAATCATCAGCTGCTGGAGCCCGGAATGGTGTTCACCGTCGAGCCCGGCCTGTATGATCTCAGCCGCCTTGGGGTGCGGATCGAGGACGACATGCTGGTGACCGGAACCGGCGCAGAATCGCTGACCACCTTCCTCCGGGATCTGACCGTGATCGCGACGCGCTGAGCGATGCTGCGCTTCCTTTTCAACAAGATCGCGATGGTGATCCCGACCTTCTTCGGGGTCACCATCGCCGCCTTCGCCTTCATCCGGCTGCTGCCAGGTGACGCTATCCTGCTGCTGGCCGGCGAGCGCGGTATCACCCCCGAACGCCGCGCCGTGCTGGAGGCGCAGTTCGGCTACGACCGGCCGCTGTGGGAGCAGTATCTTTCGTTTCTTGGCGAGGTGATGCACGGCAATCTGGGCGTCTCGGTGGTTACCAAGACCCCGATCCTGCAGGAATTCACCGACCGCTTTCCGGCAACGGTCGAGCTCTCGTTGTGCGCCATGATCTTTGCGGTACTTCTGGGCCTGCCCGCCGGGGTTATCGCGGCGGTGCGCCGGGGTTCGGTCTTTGACCATACCGTGATGGGGATCAGTCTGACCGGCTATTCCATGCCGATCTTCTGGTGGGGATTGATGCTGATCATCCTGGTCTCGGGAACCTGGGGCCTGACCCCGGTTTCTGGCCGGATCTCACTGTTGTACTTTTTCGACCAGCCGACCGGTTTCATGCTGATCGACGCGGCGCTGTCGGGGGAGAAGGGCGCGTTCCGCTCAGCGCTATCACATCTGGTGCTGCCGACCATCGTGCTCGGCACCATCCCGCTGGCGGTGATTGCCCGCCAAACCCGATCCTCGATGCTGGAGGTGCTGGGCGAGGATTATGTGCGCACCGCCCGGGCCAAGGGCCTGAGCCCGCTGCGCGTCGTTGGGGTGCATGCGCTGCGCAACGCGCTGATCACCGTCATCACGGTGATCGGGTTGCAAGTCGGTGTGCTGATGGCCGGCGCGATCCTGACCGAGACGATCTTTGCCTGGCCGGGCATCGGCAAATGGATGATCGATTCGATCTCGCGCCGCGATTATCCAGCGGTTCAGGGTGGCCTGCTGCTGATCGCCGGAATCGTGATGATCGTGAATCTGATCGTCGATCTTCTGTATGGATTGGTTAATCCGAGGATCCGCTATGACTGACCGGACCGCGATTGACCGTACCACGACTGACCATAAGGGCCCCGCACCCGGAACGCTGAGCCATGTGCTGCGCGAGTTCTGGAGCTATTTTGCCGAGAACGTCGGCTCGGTCATCGGGTTGGGGTTCGTGGTTCTGGTGTTGTTTCTGGCGGTATTCGCCGATGTTGTGGCACCGCATGACCCGACGGCTCAGGACCGCAGCGCCTTTCTGACGCCACCGATCTGGCAGGAGGGCGGTCACTGGCCGTTCATCCTCGGCACCGACGCTGTCGGCCGCGACATGCTCAGCCGGATCATCTACGGCGCAAGGTTTTCGATGTTCATCGGCGCGATGGTCGTGACGTTGTCGATGTCGGCCGGGATCGCGCTGGGGCTGCTCGCCGGCTATTTCCGCGGCTGGGTCGAGGCCGCAATCATGCGGCTGATGGATGTGATCCTGGCCTTCCCGTCGCTGCTGTTGGCGCTGGGCCTGGTCGCGATCCTCGGGCCGGCGCTGGTCAACGCGATGATCGCCATCGCCGTGGTGCTGCTGCCGCATTTCGTGCGGCTGACCCGGGCCAGTGTGCTGTCCGAAAAGGGCAAGGAATATGTGATCGCCAGCCGCATGGCCGGGGCGGGTCACTTCCGGCTGATGTTCAAGACCATTCTGCCGAACTGCATGGCGCCGCTGATTGTGCAGGCGACGCTGAGCTTTTCGTCGGCAATTCTGGATGCAGCGGCGCTGGGCTTTCTGGGCATGGGCGCCCAGCCACCGACCCCGGAATGGGGAGCGATGCTGGCTGAGGCGCGCGAGTTTATCCTGCGCGCCTGGTGGGTGGTCACTTTCCCCGGTCTCGCGATCCTGCTGACGGTGCTGGCGATCAACCTGATGGGCGACGGGCTGCGCGATGCGCTGGACCCGAAGCTGAAGCGGAGCTGAGGCAATGGCGCTGCTCGACATCGAAAACCTCACGGTCCGGTTCCGCACCGCATCAGGCAGCTTCACTGCCGTCGAAGGCGTCGATATCTCGGTCAAGGCCGGCGAGGTTCTCGCCATTGTCGGCGAGTCCGGGTCGGGCAAGTCGGTGGCGATGCTGGCGGTGATGGACCTGCTGCCCTGGACCGCTGAGGTCACCGCCGACAAGCTCGATTTCGATGGTGCGAGCTTACTGACGATGCCGCCAAAGCAACGCCGCCTGCTGTGTGGCGGGGCCATGTCGATGATCTTCCAGGAGCCGATGAGCTCGCTGAACCCCTGCTTCACGGTCGAGGCGCAGATCGACGAGATGTTGCGCGCCCACACCGCGTTGTCGCGGCGCGAACGGCGCGAGCAGACTTTGGAGCTTTTGCATCAGGTTGGCATCCCGGATCCGAAACAGCGCCTGTCGGCCTATCCGCACCAATTGTCCGGCGGCATGAGCCAGCGAGTGATGATCGCCATGGCGATTGCCTGCCAGCCGCGCCTGCTGATCGCCGACGAGCCGACCACGGCGCTGGATGTGACCATTCAGGCCCAGATCTTGGACCTGCTGCTCGAGTTGCAGGCGCAATATGGCATGGCGCTGATCCTGATCACCCATGACATGGGGGTGGTCGCCGAGACCGCCCACCGCGTCGCCGTGCAATATGCCGGCTGGCAGGTCGAGAGCCAACCGGTGCGCGACTTGTTCCGGAACCCGCGCCACCCCTACACCGCCGCATTACTGGCATCGTTGCCTGAGCGCGCCGGAGCGACGGACCGGTTGCCGGTGATCCCCGGCGTGGTGCCGGGCCAGTTTGACCGCCCCGACGGCTGTCTGTTCTGGCCACGTTGCGCCCACGCGGACGATCTTTGCCGGTCGGAAATACCGGTCAAGCGCATCGGCGACGCTGTTAGGGCGTTATGTCACCATCCGCTTGAGGGGGATCAGGCATGACCGCGCCGCTTCTGGTCGCCCGCAACCTCAGCCGCCACTACAAGGTTTCGCGTGGACCGTTCCGCGCCCCGGCGATCGTGAAGGCGCTGAACGGCGCCTCGCTGACCCTGCATGCCGGTGAAACGCTGGCCGTGGTGGGTGAGAGCGGTTGCGGCAAGTCCACGCTGGCCCGTGTGTTGACCATGATCGAGCCGCCGACCGGTGGTGAGTTGGAGATCAACGGCGCGCCGATTGACATCACCTTGGGGCGGCCATCGCCGGAGCTGCGCCGGTCGGTGCAGATCGTGTTCCAGAATCCCTACGGCTCGCTCAACCCACGCAAGACCGTGGCCGCAATGCTGGGGGAGCCGTTGATGTTGAACACCGACCAACCAGCGCCCGACCGGCGCGCGGCCGTAGTCGAGATGATCCGCAAGGTCGGCCTGCGTCCCGAGCACGCGGATCGCTATCCGCATATGTTTTCCGGCGGCCAGCGCCAGCGCATTGCCATTGCCCGGGCGTTGATGCTGAATCCGAAAATATTGGTGCTGGACGAGCCGGTATCAGCGCTTGATCTGTCGATCCGGGCGCAGATACTGAACTTGCTGGCCGATCTGCAGGACGAGTTCGGGCTGGCTTATATCTTCATCAGCCATGATCTGAGCGTGGTTCAACGGATCGCCGATCAGGTCATGGTGATGTATTTTGGCAGGCCAGTCGAGGAGGGTCCGGCCGAGGTGGTTTTTGCCAACCCGCGCCACCCCTATACCCGCGCGCTGTTCGCCGCGACCCCGGTTGCCGACCCGGAGCGCCGCCGCGAGCGGATCCGGCTCCAGGGTGAGCCACCCTCGCCTTTGTCACCGCCGACCGGCTGTCCGTTCCACCCGCGCTGCCCAATGAAGATCGACCGTTGCGCCGAGGCCTACCCCGAGACGATGACCTTTGGCGAGCAACGTGTTGCTTGCTGGCGGGCCAACGAGAGTGCTAGCGGGGCGGCGCTTTAAAGCGCCATGGCGGCGCCGTCTCGTCGGCTGTCGGCAGCGCCGTTCAGGGCGCCGGTCCGCCGATCACGGCTGATCGCCTGCATACCGCCACAGGACATCGAGAATGGATTGATCAGGTTGATCTCATGTCCTCGCGCCCGCAACGCCTCGACGACGGGCGCTTCGATGCGGTTCTCGAGGTCGACGCGCCGACCATCCCACAGGCGGGCCCTTGGCGCATCGATGGCGGCTTGGAGGTCGAGACCGTATATCCGATGATGGACCATCGCCTGGGCCTGGGTCTGCAAGATCCCGTAGCTTCCCGGCGTGCCGAGGGCGAGGGCGAATTCGCCGTCGGCGAGTGAAATGGACGGTGCAAGGCACATCCCGAAGCGCTCCCCGCCCTTCAGAAAATTGGGGGAAGCGGGATCGAGGTCGCCCCAATTCATAAAATTGTTCATGCAGACGCCTGTTTCGGGGATCACGACGCCCGAGCCGTACATCGAGCCCAGACTTTGCGTCAGGCAGACAGCATTGCCGTCCCGATCGACGGCGGAGAACGAGGTTGTATGCTCGCGCAATGCCCTGACCTCGGGCAGCGGAGCGTCACCATAGCTTTCCGTCCGTCCGTTGACCGCCTCCGGCGCCGATAGACGCGCACAGAGTTGCGCGATTGCCTGGTCGCCGAGCAACTCACGCACCCGGTCCGGACTGCATTTGGAATTTTCAATCCGACATTCGGCGGCCAGACGAACGGCCCGGAAGACCTGATCCAGGTGCCCGGCGGAAAGGTGCTCCGCGCCGCTCAGGCCGGCGCGCTCCAAGATGCGCAAAGTGAGGAGAAACTGGAACGAGTCCGCCGGCGGCGGCGGCACATGGACATCCAGGCCCGCGAAGGACGCAGTCACTGGCTCCTCCCAGATCGGTTGCACCGCCGCCAGATCCTCGAGGCTCATGCAACCGCCAAGTTTCGCCAGATGCGCAATCATCTTTTTGCCGAGCGGACCGCCATAGAGATGTTCTGGTCCGTCTTGCGCAATTGCAGCCAAGGTTCGCGCCAGCGCCGGTTGCTTGAATACCGAATTGATGGCGGCCCCCCGGCTGCCATCGAAATAAAGCTCGCGCCATTCCGGTTGCATGCGTCGATCGAGGCTGATTTCGGTCATCTCGCGAAAGAAAGGCGAGGTCGCGATGCCTTCTGTCGCGTATTCGATCGCAGGTTCAAAGATTTGCGGCAATGTCCGGGTGCCGAGTTCCCGGACCAGGAAACACCAACCGGCCAGATTGCCCGGGACACCGCTGGCATCGGCGCCGTCAACGGTCTCCGCCTTTGAAAGTCGCGAAGCATCGAAATCACGCGGCACGGCTGGGTGAAAATCGAGGCTGCGCACCCGGCGGTCGGCGGCGGTATAAACCACCGCCATGCCCAGCCCGGCAAGACCGGACATAAAGGGCTCAACAACGTTCAGGGCGGCGGCAGTGGCGGCAATGGCATCAAAGGCGTTGCCGCCCTGTTGCAACATGCGGATGCCTGCCAGCGTCGCGAGCGGATGGGCCGAGGTCACCATGCCGCGCGTGCCCCGGACGGTCGGGCGACCATGAGAATAGACAGGAGTTGTTGGGGGAGTTTCGGTCATGTCGGTGTCACACCCATCTAAAGAGATCAAGTCAAGACAGTTGAACTGATCGCGTCAAGTGTACCCGCGCGTGGCAGAGCAAGAATCCTGCGAGATTCCTGGGTGGCATTGGACCGCGTATCCCGGCCTTTGATCGCGTTCCCCTACCAATCCTCTACAAACTGGGGGCCTAACCTGCCCCCAATGAACCGCGGGAATTGCCTGGGCGCCGCGCAATGCCAGCGGACGATTTACGGCAACCCGCGAACCCCGCGCCGGTTGCGTTATGTTGAGCGCACGGGATCTCGGTACCGGGTCGCAATACTGCCGCAGTACAAATCACTCATGTCATCTTTGGGTAACGGTGAACGTAGAGAAACACCGAGAAATCGCCGATTTTATTCTCTCGACCTTCAAATCCGACTAAGAAACCTCCATACTTTCATAACGACGTGTGGATGCGAAAGTGAGGTTGGCAATGTCAAAATTTGAGACCGCGATTGAAAAGGCCCAGGCCGAAGTCGGCGAAGCCCAGGCGAAGATCGCTGAACTTACCAGCCGGAT
>DATLAW010000252.1:0-19562 GCA_035527255.1 Thermohalobaculum sp.
TCTTTGCCAGGCTGACCATGAACTCATGGATTCCGAGGCTGGCGTGTTTCGAGCAATTAACAAACTGCGTGATGCTGCCCAGCATTGGTTCATCTATGTTTCCGAAGACCTGCTTTATCTCCACACGAGGGCAATGAGGGTGCCAACAGACCGGAACCTCGTTCGTCGATCTTATCGTCGAACAGTTGACCATGAGCCCTCAAACCGAGGGCGCAGGCTAAACAGGTACCCCTTGCAGGGGAGGGGGTTCAAGCCCCTGAAAGTGCAGCGGTATCCCCTCCCCCAGAAAGGGGGAGGGTTAGGGAGGGGATCGCTGCGGCATGAGTCGTGGTCATTGACCGTTGGTCGTAGCCGGAGCCAGCCCCACACGCCGCGTCACGCGGGATCGCCAGTGACCACTCGGCGACATCCCGCCATACCCGCTCCGCCTGAAGGTCGCGGAACAGGAGGTGCCAACCGTCCGGGTACTCGATCACCAACCGCTGTCCAGTCAGCCGGTCGAAGACCCGGCGCACGCGCGCATTAGGCACGATCTCGTCCTTGTCGCCCAACAGCAAAAGTGCGGGCAGACCCACATTTTCCGCCGCAGCCTCGGCCATGTCAGTGACACGGACCAACCCGAAGATCTCGCGGGCACTGGGCGGATAGAGGTAGCGCGGGTCGTGGCCCAACGCGCGGAGCATCTCGATATTGTCGCTGGCTTGAATGCTGACAACGCCCTCGCCGGTGAAGCGTCGCTCCGGAACAAAAGCGGCAGCGCCCCAGGCGGCGACACGGTACAGCGGATTAAGCTCGGCCCCACCCCAGATCGCCGGTGCTGCGAGGACCAAGCCATCAGCGTCGAGCCCTTGCCCCGCCGCCGCCAATGCCACCCCGCCCCCCATCGAGTGACCAACAACGATCAGCGGCGTGCAGGCGTGGCGCGCCCGAACTTGCTTCGCCACTGCCAGCAGGTCGCCGACCAATGCCTCCGCTCCAGGCCAGCGGCCAAATGAGACGTTGCGGCCAAAGCCGCGCTGATCATAGGCATAGGTGGAGATGCCCTGCCCGGCCCAGAACTTTGCCGCCAAGGCGAATGTGCTGGGGCCATAGTCGCCATAGCCATGGACAGCGATGATAACTGCCTGGGGGCGCTCGGTCGGCCATTCGGTGACGGCGAGCGCGGTTCCACCGATCGCGTCCAGATGCGGCATCGGCGGTGGACCAGTGGGTGCCTCCAGCGGCCCACCGACAGCGCAGCCCGCGAGCACCAGCCCGCACAGGACGCTCAGCCAGCGAGACGCGCGACCTTTGCCCTCAGCCACGGTAGGATCTCCTCGGCGAACCACGGGTTTTTCTTCAACCAGCCAGTATTGCGCCAACTCGGGTGGGGCAAGGGCAACATCGCCGGGACGTAGGCACGCCAGTTGCGAACAGTGTCGGTGAGGCTGTCTTTCCTGGCCGCGCTCAGATGCCAGGCTTGGGCGTACTGGCCGACCAGCAGGGTCAGGCCGACCTGTGGCACTCCGGCCAGAACCTGCGCCCGCCAGGTCTTTGCACAGATCGTTGGCGGTGGCAGGTCAGACCCTTTCGCGTCGTAGCCGGGAAAACAGAATGCCATCGGCACGACGGCAACGCGGCTGCGATCGTAGAAGGTGTCGCGGTCAATCCCCATCCAATCGCGCAGCCGGTCGCCTGACGGGTCGTCGAACGGCACCCCACTGGCATGCACCCGCGCGCCCGGTGCCTGCCCGGCGATCAGGATCCGGGCGTTGGGCGAGATCCGCACCACTGGGCGCGGCTCATGCGCTGTGACGGTTGCGGCAAAGCGTTCGGCGCAAATCCGGCAGGCGGCGACCCGGGGCAGAAGTTCTTCCATGGGCGTAAAATACTCTGATGTACTGGCATGGCAATCCATGCACACGGAAACTTCAACCCGTGGCCTTGCTGGACCAGTTGAGCACGCATCCGACACATGGAGACGATCCTCGGAAAGTCGGTTTCCGGCCTTTCGAATCCCAACCAGAGTTGCTAAGTAAGGCGCACTGAAACACGCAGGTGCTGCCTGCTGGACTTGAAGCGGGCGCTCAGACGCTGCGCGGCATTGAAACGGAGGGCAAAACCGGAAAATGCGGCTGGTCCTTATCTCAGTGACATTGTTCGCCTATTGGCTGCTGTTGTCGGGTCATTACAGCGTTTGGCTGGTAGGCTCTGGCGCCGTTCTCTCGGTTGTTGTCGTCGCGTTTTGCCTGTTCAAGGGCATCACCGACGACGAGGGTTTCCCGATCGAGAAGCTGCCCCGCGCACTGGTCTACTGGCCTTGGCTGGGTTGGCAGATCGTGCTGTCGGCGCTCAACGTCACGCGTTTGATCCTGCATCCGCGACTGCCAATTTCACCGACCATGGTGAAGGTCAACACGCTGCAAGATTCCGCCGTTGGGCTGACCACCTACGCCAATTCAATCACCCTCACGCCCGGAACGATCTCGGTCGAGGTCTCCGAGCAGGGCAAGGCGATCTGGGTCCATGCCATCACCCGCGAGAACGCCGAGGGCTTCGCCGATGACGAGATGAACCGGCGAGTTGCCTGGGTGGACGGCGTCGCGCAAAGCGGTGGCAGCGCATGATGTTCGCAGTTGCAATCATCGCGGTCCTGATCGCGCTGACGTTGGCAGTGGTCCGCGCGCTGGCCGGGCCGACGGCGTTTGATCGGCTGCTGGCGGCGAATAATATCGGCACCTCGGCGATCATGCTGCTGGCGCTGTTCGGCTTCATGACCGACCGGCCGGAGTTTCTGGATATCGGCATCACCTATGTGCTGCTCAACATGATCGGGACGCTCGCGGTGTTGAAATTCTTCCGCTACGGCGCGCTCGGCCATGCTCAGGACCTGAACCGCGACAGTGATCCGCGCTGATGGCCACAGTCATTGATACCTTGAGTTGGGCGGCACTATTGGGCGGCAGCTTCTTCTATGTCGTGGGCGCGATTGGCTTGAACCGGATGCCGGACATCTTCACCCGCATGCATGCGGTTTCGGTCAGCGAGACGCTGGGTGTCGGGCTGCTGATCCTTGGCATGGCGTTGCAGGCAGGGGTAACCTTGATAACGGTAAAGCTGATCATCATCATGGTGGTCATGATGTGGACCGGCGCCGTTGCCACACATGCACTGGCCCGCGCCGCGTTGCATGATGGCGAGAAACCGCTGCTGGTTGATGAAACTGGCAATTTGGTGCGAACCGATCCGGTCAGCCTGTTTCCCGAACTGGGCGTGCGGCTGGCGGCACCGCTAAGTTCCGAGGTTGTTGACGAAGCCCCCTATGCAGTTCCGATGGGTGCGGACGGTCCGATTACGGAATTGCCTGATGACTCCGGCGGCGACGCAAACCGGGACGCACGGCCTCCCGACCCCGGAAAGGCCGACTGATCATGGAACTTTTGATCAACATGGTCCTGCTGACCCTGCTGGCAGTAATCACTGTCGGCATCATCCGGGTGCGAAATCTTTTCGGCGTCGTGGTGCTGGCGGGCGCCTACAGTTTCCTGATGGCGAGCGTGATGATCGTGCTGGACGCGGTCGATGTGGCGATGACCGAAGCGTCCGTCGGTGCTGGCATCTCGACGGTTCTGGCGCTGGGCGCCCTACACCTGACCAAGACCGAGGAGGCACCGCCGCGCTATTCCGCGATGATCCCGCTGTTCGTCGCGGTCGGCACTGGAGCGATGCTGATCTACGGCACCTGGGGGCTGCCGGCGTTTGGCCTGGCCGACACACCGATGAATACCGGCGTCGGGCTCGACTATCTGAACCGGAACTACGGCGAGACTAATATCCCGAACGTGGTCACATCGGTCCTAGCCTCTTATCGCGGCTTCGACACGTTGGGCGAGACCACGGTGATCTTCACTGCCGGAATCGGCGTGCTGCTGCTGCTGAAGCGCTTTCAGCGGGAAGGGTGAGAGGGGTCACATGCGTCTCGACACAATCCTGCGCGTTATCTCGAAGCTGTTCATCCCGTTCATCTTCATCTTCGCCCTCTATGTACAGCTCCACGGCGATTATGGACCGGGCGGGGGGTTTCAGGCCGGGGTGATCCTTGCGGCGGGGGTTATCCTCTACGCCATCATCTACGGCCTCAATGCCGCAAAACGTGCGGTGCCAATACGGTTGGTCGAGTTCCTGATTCCGTTGGGGGTATTGATCTACGGAGCCGTAGGTGTCTGGGGATTGCTCGTTGGCGACAACTATCTGGAATACAACAACCTTTCCCATGGCAACCAGCCCCACGGGCAGGAGCGCGGCGTGTTCTGGGTTGAGATTGGCGTTCTGGTCACTGTCGCATCTACGATGATCGCGATCTTCTATGCCTTCGCCGGAAGGGGCCGGGAATGAACCTGATCCGCGAGATCATCGCCAACTACAACTACCTGATCACCATCTTCCTGATGGTCGCGGGCCTGTATATCGTCGTCGCCAAATCCAACATGATCAAGACGCTGTTGGGGCTGGGCGTGTTCCAGACTTCGGTCTACCTGCTGTATCTTTCGCCTGGGAAAATCCTCGGCGGCACGCCGCCAATTCTCGATGAAAGTTTTGCGGTTTACTCGAACCCCCTGCCCCATGTGCTGATCCTGACCGCGATCGTCGTCGGGGTGGCGACGCTGGCGCTGGGCCTGGCCTTGGTCGTGCGCATCAACGAGGCTTACGGCACGATCGAGGAAGACGAGATCATGGATCACGTCGACCGGGATGATCAGGCCTGATGAGCACGGCGCCTCTCCATCTACAGGATCACCTGCCAGCGTTGCAGGTTGTATTGCCGCTGCTGGGCGCGGTGGTTGCAGCCATCGTGCGGAAGGGTCCACTGGCCTGGTTGGTGGCGCTGGCAGTGTCGTGGTCGATGCCGTTCATCGCCTTTGCGTTGCTATATGAGGTAATGACCAACGGCACCATCTCCTACGCCATCGGCGGTTGGGCGCCACCGGCTGGCATCGAGTACCGGATCGATCAGGTGAACGCATTCCTGCTGGTGCTGGTCTCGATCATGGCGGCGCTGGTCATGACCTATGCCCCGCGCTCGGTCGCCAACGAGATCGAGCCGGAGCGGCAGGGTTGGTACTACGCCATGTTCCTGTTGTGCCTGACCGGATTGCTGGGCATGGCGATCACTGGTGACGCCTTTAACGTCTTCGTCTTCATGGAAGTCTCGTCGCTGTCGATGTACGTGCTGATCGCATTGGGCCGTGACCGGCGGGCACTGGTAGCGGCGTACCAATATCTGGTGATCGGCACCATCGGCGCCACGTTCTACGTAATCGGCGTCGGGCTGTTGTTCACGATGACCGGAACTTTGAACCTGGTCGATATCGCGGACAAGCTGCAGGCGGTCGAGAATGCCCGCCCGGTGATTGCCGCACTCGCGTTCATCGGTGTCGGCATCGGATTGAAACTGGCGCTGTTCCCGCTGCATCTGTGGTTGCCAAACGCCTATGCATACGCGCCCTCGACGGCGACGGCCTTCATCGCGTCGACGGCAACCAAAGTCGCGGTCTACCTGCTGCTGCGATTCGTCTTTTCGGTCTACGGCGTTGATATCGCCTTCGGTGACACGCCGGCCGCGACGATGGTGCTGGTTCTGGCGGTGCTGGCGATGGTGGCGCCGTCGCTGGTGGCGATCTTCCAATCCAATGTGAAGCGGATGCTGGCCTATTCGTCGGTGGCGCAGATGGGCTACATCATGCTCGGCATCGCGATGGTCAGCCAGACTGGGCTGACCGGCGGCATCAGCCATCTGTTCAACCACGCCATCATCAAAGGCTGCCTGTTTTTGTCGGTTGGCTGCATGGTCTATTCAACTGGAATTACCCGCATCGAGCAAATGGCGGGCATTGGTCGCACGATGCCGCTGACGATGGGGGCGTTCGTGCTGGCAGGGCTGGGGCTGATCGGGGTGCCGGGGACGGCCGGGTTCGTCTCGAAATGGTTCCTGATCATGGCGGCTGTCGAGCAAGGGTTGTGGTTGCTGGTTGCCGTGATCGTGTTCTCGTCAATACTGGCGGTGATCTATGTCGGCCGGATCATCGAAATCGCCTGGTTTCGTGAACCTGTCAACGCAGCGGTATCTCCGAGAAATCCACCCGTCGAGATGCTGGCGGTCACTTGGGTATTGGCGCTAGCTACGGTGTATTTCGGCTTCGATACCCGGATCACTGCCGACATCGCGGGCCAAGCCGCCGAATTGCTGCTGGCAGGTTACCGATGAACGCGTGGCCGAGCGAAACACTGGTCCTTCTGGCCCTGAGCCTGCCGGCGCTGGGCGCTGTCGGCATTGCCATAGCCAGCCGCATTCCAAACCTGCGCGAGGCGGTAACGCTTACTGTAGCCGCAGCCAACTTCGTCGTGGTGATGACGCTGCTGACCCGAGTGCTGGACGGCGAGCGGCCTGCCGCCGGTGGCTGGGAGGTATTCGGCGGCATCGAGATCGCCTTCCTGGTCGAACCGTTTGGGATGCTGTTCGCCTGCGTTGCGGCGACGCTGTGGATTGTAAACTCGATCTATTCCATCGGCTACATGCGCGCCAATGACGAGCCGCGCCAGACCCCGTTCTACATGTGCTTCGCTGTGGCTATAGCGGCGGCAATCGGTATAGCTTTCTCTGGCAACCTTTTGACCTTGTTCCTATTCTATGAAGTGCTGACAGTCTCGACCTACCCACTTGTCACCCACAAAGGCACGGACGAGGCCATGGCCAAAGGCCGGATCTATCTGCTGCTGCTGATGGCGACCTCGATGATGTTGCTTCTTCCTGCGATCATCTGGACCTGGGTTGCCGCTGGCACGGTCAGCTTCGCCCCAGGCGGCATCCTGGCGTCGGCGGGGCTACCCGTCGGCGCGGTGGCGGTCCTTCTGGCGCTGTATATCTTTGGCATCGGCAAGGCCGCCGTGATGCCGGTACATTTCTGGCTCCCGGCGGCGATGGTCGCACCAACCCCGGTCTCGGCGTTGCTGCATGCGGTGGCGGTGGTCAAGGCCGGTGTCTTCACGGTGGTGAAGGTGGTGGTCTATGTTTTCGGGGTCGATTTCCTGGCCACCTCCGGCGCTGGCGACTGGCTAACCTATGTGGCCGGCTTCACTGTTGTCACTGCCTCGGTGATCGCGCTACGCCAGGACAACCTGAAAAAGCGATTGGCCTACTCAACCATCAGCCAGCTTTCCTATGTGGTGCTGGCGACCGCGATCCTGACGCCAATCTCGATCATCGGCGCGGTGATGCATATCGCCGCCCACGCGGTCTCGAAGATCACGCTCTTCTTCGCCGCCGGGTCGATCTATACCGCCGCGCACCTGACCGAGGTCAGCCAGCTCGACGGCATCGGGCGACGCATGCCCTGGACCATGGGCGCCTTCGCCATCGGCGCCCTCAGCATGATCGGCGTGCCACCGACCGCTGGTTTCCTGTCGAAATGGTTCATGTTGTCGGGCGGCATGGCAGCGGAGAACTGGGTCGCGGTCGGCGTGATCTTCGTCTCGACCTCTCTAAACGCCAGCTATTTCCTGCCAATCGTCTACCGCGCCTTTTTCCGCACGCCGCCGGCGCCAGCAACTGGCCACGAAGCGCATGGCGAAGGACCCTTCCCGGTGGTACTGGCACTAACAATCACCGCCTTTACGACCCTGGCGATGTTCTTCTTCCCCGATATACCCTTTGCGCTGGCTGAAGCGCTGGTTGGGCAGGAGGTGACCAAATGACCGACAAGCGTGAACCCGACCATTGGCTCGCCCGGCCCGAGACGATCCGCAAACTGTGGGCAGCGCTGATCGCTTTTCTGGTGTTGCTGTTGGCCGCACAGCTGGCCTTTCCCAACCACGGACATTTCGGATTGGACAACACGTTCGGCTTCGCCGCCTGGTTTGGCTTCATCGCCTGCGTTCTACTGGTGGTCGGTGCCAAGGCGCTCGCCATCTTCCTGAAGCGGCCGGATACCTACTACGATGACTGATCTGGTATTCCCCCCCGGTCTGATCCTGATCCTCGCAGGGTTGTTGCTGCCATTGCTGAGCGGTGGCATGCGCAAGATGCTGGTGCTCCTCGCGCCGTTGTTGACCCTGTTGGCGGTGTGGAGCTTACCGGATGGAGTGGCGCTATCGGTCAACTACCTAGGCATGGAACTGGAGCCGGTGAAGGCCGACGCGCTGTCGCGGATGTTCGGCACCGTCTTCGCGATCATGGCCTTCGGCGGCGGGCTTTATGCCCTAAATCAGGAAAAAGTGCAGGAGCTTGCCGCCGCCCTGGTCTACGCCGGCAGCGCGGTCGGCGTGGTATTCGCCGGCGACCTGATCACGGTCTTCGTCTTCTGGGAGGTGATGGCAATCGCCTCGACCGTCATTGTATGGTCGGGCGGCGCATCCGCCCGCAACGCGGGCCTGCGCTACGCGGTGATCCACTTCTTCGGTGGCGTCTTGTTGATGGCCGGGATTGCTGGCGAGATCCACGCCTCCGGCTCGGTCCAGTTCAACGCCATGCAGACCGACAGCCCGGAGCGCTGGCTGATCCTGGTCGGTTTCATCATCAATACCGGCGCCCCTCCGCTACAGGCCTGGCTGCCGGACGCCTATCCGAAAGCATCGTTCTCCGGCACAGTCTTCCTTTCGGCCTTCACCACCAAGACGGCGGTCTACACCCTGATCCGTGGCTTTCCCGGGGCGGAGGTACTGATCTGGATCGGCCTGTTCATGGCCTTCTACGGCCTGATCTACGCGATCAACGACAACGACACCCGGCGCAAACTGGCCTATTCGATCATCAATCAGGTCGGCTTCATGGTCTGCGCCATCGGCATTGGCAACGAGATGGCCCTGAATGGCGCCGCCGCCCATGCCTTCGTACATATCCTGTACAAAGCGCTGCTGCTGATGTCGGCGGGGTCGGTGCTGTATGTCACCGGCAAGAGCAAGTTCACTGATCTGGGCGGCCTGTTCCGCACCATGCCACGCACGGCGATCTGCTGCATCATCGGGGCAATCTCGATTTCCGCCTTTCCGTTCACCTCGGGATTCCCGGCCAAATCGCTGATCAGCCAGGGCGCGGCAGACGCACATCTCGAGCTGGTGTGGCTGCTGATCACGGCCGCCTCGGCGGGTGTGCTGTTCGTCGGTATCAAACTGCCCTGGTATATCTTCTTCCAGAAGGACAGCGGCCAACGCCCGCCAGAGCCGCCTTGGAACATGCGCTATGCCATGTATCTGATGGCAGCGTTCTGCATCGGCTTCGGGGTCTTCCCCGGCACGCTCTATGCCATGCTGCCGGTGGCGACCGACTACCAGCCTTACACGCCGGATCATGTGATCTTCCAGCTTCAGCTCCTGATGTTCTCGGTGCTGTCGTTCTTCCTGGCGCTGCCAATGATCAAGCGCACCCTGACGATCTCGCTCGATGTGGATTGGTTCTGGCGCCGGGCCGGAAAGTTGTTCGCCGAGGAATTCGAGGTCCAGTGGTTGCGCGCCTATGCGGCAGTTGGTTCTCGGAGCTATCGGGCGGCGGTGCGCTTTCTCGAGGGGCTGTACCGCACCCACGGACCTGAAGGCGCGCTGGCGCGAACCCGGCCGTCAGGCTATATGGCGTTGTGGATGACCATCCTGCTGTCGGTGTTCCTGCTGCTGTCATTCCTCTGACGCAGGTTATGCGCCAGGCTGCACTGTGATTTTTGCGTGGCGCGAGGCGACGCCGGGAGAATTGTATGACTGACAATACCAACTGGGCCGCTAGCCTCGACGGCGATAGGCCCGTGCTGGTGACCGGCGCCGCCGGGTTCATCGGATTCTTTCAGGCCGAGAAACTGCTGCGCGCTGGGCTCAAGGTGGTCGGGATCGACAACCTGAACCCATATTATGATCCTCAACTGAAGCAGGCGAGGCTGGACCTTCTGAGCCAGTATCCTGGATTTACCTTCGAGAAACTTGACCTGGCCGACCGAGGTGGGCTGAGCGCGTTGTTTGACCGGCACGGGTTCAGGCATGTGATCAATCTGGCGGCGCAGGCCGGGGTACGTTACTCGATCGAAAACCCGCACGCCTATGCCGAGACCAACCTGATCGGGTTTCTGAATATCCTCGAGGAATGCCGCCGGGCGCAGGTGGCGCATCTGATCTACGCCTCGTCAAGCTCGGTCTACGGCGGCAACCGCAAGCTGCCATTCTCGGTGCATGACAGCGTCGACCATCCGGTCAGCTTTTACGCCGCCACCAAGAAAGCCAACGAGCTGATGGCCCACAGCTACAGCCATCTGTATGGGGTGCCGGCAACCGGGCTTCGGTTCTTCACCGTCTACGGCCCATGGGGGCGACCCGACATGGCGATCTTCATCTTCACCAAGGCGCTGCTGGCAGGCGAGGCTATCACGGTCTTCAACCATGGCGAGATGCAGCGCGATTTCACCTATATCGACGACATCGTCGAAGGTGTTTCCCGACTGATCCCGATGGCCCCTTCCCCGAATCCGGATTTCGACACCAACGCGCCTGACCCCGGCACCAGCTGGGCGCCGCATCGGATCTACAATATCGGCAATTCGCGACCTGAGCGGTTGATGGACATGATAACCATTCTGGAGGAGCTGACCGGGCGCAAGGCGGTGAAGGAGTTTCTTGACATTCAGCCGGGCGACGTGCCCGCGACCTTCGCCGATGTCGCCGATCTCGAGGACACGATCGGATTCCACCCGAATACGCAACTCCGCGAGGGGCTGTCGCGTTTCGTGGCTTGGTACCGTGACTACTACCGGGCCTAGATCTTTGGCTGACGGCGCAGCACTGTGCGGCCCGCCTGTGCCCGGGCGACGACGATGCCGCTGAACACGATTAGCGCGATGCCAGACCACGACAATGTGTCGGGCAACGTGCCGAACATCATAAAACCGATCACTACCGCCGCTACTATTTCAGCATAGGTGAAGGGCGCGAGTTCGGAGGCGGGCGCGCGCGAAAGAGCCAGGATGATCAAGGTCTGCCCGATTGCGCTGGCTACCGCCATCAGTCCCAGGATGCTGAGTTGTTCCGCCGTCACCGGCTGCCAGGAAAACGGCAGGGCCAGCAGCAGGACCAACGCGGCAATCAGTGATCCCCACATCGATATGACAGCAGGGTCAGACAGGACGCCGAGCTTGCGGTTGAGCAGCATCTGAAGGCTGACAAGAAACCCGGTGAACAAAATGAACAGGGCGCTGACATCGAAATTGCGAAATTCAGGCCGCATGACCAGCAACACACCGCCGAAACCGCCAGTGACGCCCAGCCAGCCGATCAGGCTGACTTTTTCGCCCAGGATCATCGGCGCCATCAGGGTCACCAGAAATGGATAGACATAGAGGATCGCGATCGCATCGGCGAAATCCAAATATTGCACCCCGGTCATGAACGATAAATTGCCGACGACCAGAAACACGCCGCGCAGGATCTGAATGCCGATCCGTGGCGGCCGGAAGGCCCGGCGCCCGGCCCGGACCAGCGCGAACGGCACCAAGACCAGAAAAGCGCCAGTAAACCGGAACCACCCAATCAGTAGCGGCGAAAGATCCGAGGTCAGGGTTTTCATCAAAGCGCCGGTGAAGGCCGCGATGCTGAGACCGACTACGATCAGCAGAATACCGCTGCGCGCCGCGACCGTGTCGTCCGAACTGCCCGACGCTGACATGCTCATCTTTCAATTTCTTGGCACAGACGCGCCGGGGCGGCTAGCACGGCGTTATTCAGTTCCGAGGCGCGCGACGACACGCTGGCGCGCAAGCCCGACCTCGCGGTCCTCGATATGCAGAAGCCCGCAGAGCTGGCGGATCAAGGCGCTCTCATGCATCTCGCGGACGCCGTCGGCATAAACCACCTCCCAAACCGCCTCAATTACTCCGACACGATCCTCATGGGCAACCGCATCCTTGACCGCGCGGGTAAAGCGGACCAGGTCGACGGCATCGGCTTGGGCCAACTCGCCCTTGGCGCGCAAGGCTGTGGCCTCGCTGGGGGAGAGATCAAAGCGGACTGCCAGAACGCGGGCAATCCGATCGCTTTCATCGGTGTCATAGGTGCCGTCGGCATGGGCCGCCTCAACCAAAAGTGCCGCGAGCGCAGTGCGTTCGTCAGCCTTGGAGGGCGGTTCGTCAGCTTTGCGGCTAATCAGTCTGAGAAAAAGATCGATCATGGCGCAGATATAGAGGCATGTGCCTGCTGGTGCGAGCAGATAACGCGCAGTTGGGCGGGTAAATCGACATCCTTGCCTTCTGGCAGGTTTTCGGGCTTTACATCACCTTCCCCGCTCCGCCGCGGAGCGAACCAGTATCCGAGGGAGCGCCCATGAAAACCGGCCCGGCGACCACCAACCCGACACAAACCATAGTCGTTGGATCTGCCAGGATCGCCAACAACCTGCCATTCGTGCTTATCGCCGGCCCATGTCAGGCGCAAAGCGTACAGCACTCGCTCGACATCGCCGGGACCCTGGCAGAGCTTTGCGCGGCGCGTGGTATCGCCCTGATCTTCAAGGCCTCCTATGACAAGGCGAACCGCACCTCGCTGACCGGCGAGCGCGGGTTGGGCATGGAGAAGGGCCTGGAGTGCCTGGCCGAAGTACGCCGACAGATCGGTTGCCCGGTGTTGAGCGACGTACACGAGGCAGCGCAATGCGCGCCGGTCGCCCAGGTTGTCGATGTGCTGCAGATCCCTGCTCTGCTCTGCAAACAGACCGATCTGCTACTGGCAGCCGGGGCAACAGGGCGAGCGGTAAACATCAAGAAGGGACAGTTCCTGGCGCCATGGGACATGGCCAACGTCGCCGCCAAGATCGCCTCGACCGGCAACCGACAGATCATGTTGTGCGAACGGGGAACAAGTTTTGGCTACAATACGCTGGTATCTGATTTCCGAGGCCTTCCGACTATGGCTGCCACGGGCTATCCGGTGATCTTTGATGCGACGCACTCGGTCGCGCAACCGGGGGGCAGGGGCCACGCCAGCGGCGGGCAGCGGGAATTTGCGCCGGTGCTGGCGCGGGCGGCAGCGGCAGTGGGGGTGGCCGGGTTCTTTATCGAGACACACGAAGACCCTGACAACGCGCCATCCGATGGTCCAAATATGATACAAATCAACAAGATGGGTGAAATTCTTGACATTTTGAAGGACTTTGATCAGATTGCCAAATTGCGACCGATCACGCTCAATTAGTCCTATAATGCCAAATTGGAGTATGAATCTGATGACAATGCCTAAACCGCTGACCGAAGTGACCCAGAACGGCTGGGACAGCATGTCCCTACCGATGATCCGGCCAACCGGATTCCGCGAGTACGATGTACGCTGGCGGTACCCGGAAGAAATCAATCTGCTGGGGATCCAGGCGCTGGGATTGGGGCTGGCAACGCAACTACACGAGGCCGGATTACCGCCGGTGGTGGTGGTTGGAAACGACTTTCGCTCGTATTCATTGGCGATCAAGCAGGCGCTGATGATC
This sequence comes from Thermohalobaculum sp., assembly GCA_035527255.1. Taxonomy (GTDB): domain Bacteria; phylum Pseudomonadota; class Alphaproteobacteria; order Rhodobacterales; family Rhodobacteraceae; genus Thermohalobaculum. The sequence goes on from DATLAW010000252.1 coordinate 13,478, forward strand.
GGATTGATAGCTGGCGGCGCCGACGTGCGTGACATCGGAATAGCACTCAGCCCGATGGCATATTTTGCTCAGTTTGATCTCGACGCACAGGCTGTGGCAATGGTCACCGCCAGCCATAACCCGAACGGTTGGACCGGGGTAAAGATGGGGATGCAACGCCCCTTGACCCACGGGCCAGAGGAGATGGGGCGGCTCAAGACCATTGTAATGGAGGGGATAGGCGAATTGCGTGCGGGTGGGACGTATGCCCGCATCGATGGCGTCCGCGAGCGCTACATAGACGATCTGGTAGGCGATTTTCGCATGTCTCGACCGTTGAAGGTCGTGTGTGCCACCGGGAATGGCACGTCGGGTGCTTTCGCACCAGAGGTTTTACGGCGAATTGGCATCGAGGTCGTGGCGCTGCATACTGAACTCGACCACAGCTTTCCCAATTACAACCCGAATCCGGAGGCGCTCGAGATGCTCCACGATATGGGCCGGGCGGTGCGCGAATCCGGGGCCGATCTCGCCCTCGGCTTCGATGGTGATGGTGACCGCTGCGGTGTGGTCGATGACGAAGGCGAGGAAATTTTCGCCGACAAGATGGGGGTGATTCTAGCGCGCGACTTGATCCGGCTCTATCCCGGAGCGACCTTTGTCGCCGACGTGAAGTCGACCGGACTCTTCGCCTCCGACCCGGTGCTTATCGCTGGTGGCGCCAAGGCGGATTACTGGAAGACCGGACATAGTCACATGAAGCGCCGGGTGAAAGAATTGGGGGCGCTGGCCGGGTTTGAGAAGTCAGGCCACTATTTCATGGCCGAACCGATTGGGCGCGGTTACGATTGCGGGCCAAGAGTGGCAGTCGAGATTTGCAAGCTTCTGGATCGTAACCCAGGCAGACGAATGTCCGATTTGCGCCGCGCCCTGCCCCAGACATTCACGACACCAACTATGTCGCCATGGTGCGCCGACGAGGAAAAATACGCCGTCGTCGAGCGTCTGACCGCGCGGCTGGTGGCGATGGGTGCTGCAGGCGAGTTTCTCGGACCGCTGAAAATTGAGGGCGTCGTCACGGTAAATGGCGCCCGGGTAATGCTTGAGGGTGGCGCCTGGGCCTTGGTGCGCGCGTCATCGAACACGCCGAATCTGGTAGTGGTGTGTGAGAGTACGGTGTCGGACGCGGAACTGCGGGGCATCTTCGCCGGGCTCGATACGGTGATCCGGTCGGAGCCTTCGGTCGGCGAATACGATCAAACTTTCTGACGACAGCCGCTAACGCACGAGCCACGATCTCCGATTCATGGCTCCTGCGCTAACTTGTTGACTGGTCGCATTTTCGCGACGCTAAGGCTGGTCGCCTTGAGCAGAAAAATGCTCTCAAGCGCCGGAGGCATTCGTTTGCGGCGCGCCTACCAACCGACCGCCAGGTCCTCACGGGCCAACTGGCGGATGTAGCCGGCAAAGTCCTCGGAAACGTCCTCGCGGGCTAATGCAAAAGCCACGGTCGCACGCAAAAACCCAGCCTTCGACCCGCAATCATATCGAACACCGCGAAACCGGTAGCCATGGACCGGCAGGCCAGCACGCACTTGATCCGCGATCGCGTCAGTCAATTGGATCTCGCCACCCGCGCCTTCCTTCATTTGGCCCAAACTCCGTATCACCTCGGGCGTGAGGATATACCGACCAATCACCGCGACGTTCGAGGCTGCGTCCGCCAGTGCGGGTTTCTCAACCAGCCCGGCGGCGCGGACCAGGTCGCCCTTATCCTCAGCCACCTTGAGGATGCCGTAATTCGATACTTGGTTGTCAGGCACATCCATTGCCGCCACCATGCAGCCGCCGCCGGCAGCCTCATAGCCCTCGATCATTTGCTGGAGGCAAGGCGTGTCACCGGCGATCACATCGTCCGCCAATAGAACTGCAAACGGTTCATCGCCAAGCAACCCACGGGCGCACCAAACGGCGTGGCCAAGTCCCAACGCTTCCTGCTGGCGAATATAGGCGATTGAGCCAGATGGCATGGTTGAGTTTCTGACTTCGGCCAAAAGGTCGAATTTGCCCTTCTCTTCTAACTCGCGCTCCAGCGCCGGGGCGCTGTCAAAATAGTCTTCCAGCGCACCTTTCCCGCGGGCCGTAACAAAAATGAACTCGGTAATTCCGGCAGCGCGAGCCTCGTCAACCGCGTATTGGATGAGCGGCCGATCGACGAGCGGGAGCATTTCCTTCGGCATCGATTTGGTCGCGGGTAGAAACCGGGTGCCGAGGCCGGCGACCGGAAACACCGCTTTCCGAACTTTTTTAATCACATCACCCTCCTACTCTCGCTTGAGAGCATCCAAGTTTTTCATCGTTGCATTGGCCATAGAATGCTCGACACGTGCAGCCAGTTCCGTCTCTTTTGCCGTTGCGGATACTTGGCCACCATTTACTGTGTTTGGAATAACATCGCTGTGCGGCGGCAAAAAGGCAGATCCTATTATTCAATTCCACGTTCAGCCAGTACGCGTTCGATTCTAGGCACATCCTCCGGGTTGTTCAATTCCCAGAAGTCGGTACCGCGAGACTCGACTTCGACACAGAAAACATTGTTGCCGTTTTCCATGAAACGAAGCTGCTCAAGGCCCTCCCACTGTTCCAGCGGGCCGGGCGGCATCGCGGTGTAGCGACTGAGGGCGTCGGGCCGGTATGCGTAGACGCCGACATGGTGGAAGGCCGGGCAAACCTCACCGTCGGCCAGCGGGCGGCCAGTATAGGGCAGGACTTCCTTCGAGAAATACATCGCGCGGCCATTTGCATCGAAGACCGCGGTGGTAGCGCCGACGCGCCCTGCCCGGCGGTCAGCCAGAAAGCTTTCCATTGCCTGCGCGTTGCAACGCAGCACAGGGGTTGCAACGTCGATCTCTGGGCGCGCCCGCATCGCCGCGACCAGCGCCTCGACAAACCACGGCGGGGTGAGCGGCGCGTCACCCTGAAAGTTGACGATGATCTCGGGCGCGGTGCCAAGCTTCGCCAGCGCCTCGGCGCAGCGCTCGGTGCCGTTGGCACAGTCGGGCGATGTCATTGCCACCTCGGCGCCAAAACTGAACGCCTCGGCCTCGATACGGGCATCATCCGTGGCAATGACGACCTGGTCGATGCCCGAAACCTGGCGGGCCGCATCCCAGGTGCGTCGGATCAGGCTGCGCGCCTCGCCAGTCGCACCGCGCAACGGCGCCAGTGACTTGCCGAGGTAGCGGGTCGATCCGTAGCGCGATGGAATGAGAATGCAGACCGTCACACGGAACTCCCGGATTCCGTCGCCGCGGATTGCGGATCGACGGGCCAAAGCGCGACCCCCGGCGCCAGGGCGAGAAAGAACGGATTTTCAATACCGGGCTTGCCGTAGGACAACGGCCTATGGTCGTCAAAGCGCAACACCTGCCCCCCGGCGGCGCGCAGGACCGCGTGGCCGGCAGCCGTATCCCATTCCATGGTTCGCCCCAGGCGAGGGTAGAAATCGGCCTCACCGGCGGCAAGCAAACAGAATTTCAGCGACGATCCCGCGCTCTTGAAATCAGCAACGCGGTAGCGGGCGATATAGTCATCCGTCGCCTGGTCGCGGTGCGACTTCGAGGCAACGACAATCAGCGCATCGTTATCCGGCTTCGAGACCCGGAGTTTACGCAGAGAGCCCGCGACCGGCTGGCCATCGGGACTGACGGCTTCCTCAATCGCACCGCCGCTCGCACAGTTGCGGAACATACGGCCGATGGCAGGGGCGTAGACGACGCCCATCACTGGCGCACCATCCTCGATCAGCGCGATGTTGACGGTGAATTCGCCCCGGCGCTGAATAAACTCCTTGGTGCCATCGAGCGGATCGACCAGGAAATACCGGCGGTGACCGGTCTCGCCATGGCTGGCCGCCTGTTCCTCGGTAACCACCGGAATCTCGGGAAACGCCGTCGCCAGCCCCTCGGAGATTAACCGATCGGCGGTAAGATCGGCCTCGGTCACCGGGCTGTTGTCGGCCTTGGCCTCAGTACCAAAATCGCTCTCGGACCTAGCATAAACCTCCATAATGTCGCGCCCGGCGGCAAGGGCAAGGTCGCGGATCACGGATTCGATCTCGGCGGAGCGGTCGGGCATCGGCAGATAACCTTTGGTTGGGGCCTTCGAGGACGGATGCCGCGCCTAATACGGCGAACCCGCGCCGATTGAAAGAGAATGCATGCCGCGATTCAGTTGGCGTTCCGCCGCACGCATGGCTGATCCGTATGGCAAGCCCGGCCCCTCGCCCAATCGGGCACGGGTTGTCTGCTATCTGCGCCGCGCGTAAAGAGGGCCGGATTCTCTCCATTCGGGAGCCACCGATGCCCGTCAGTCTGCGCCATGATCAGTCGGATTTCGAAGCTTGCTTCACAGCACTGCTCGATGCCAAGCGCGAGGCTGACGTTGATGTCGATGCTGCGGTCGCCGCGATCATCGCTGATGTACGGGGGCGCGGTGCTACAGCGGTGATCGAGTTGACGCGCCGCTTTGACCGGCTGGAGTTGACCGAGGACACGCTGGCCTTCTCGCCGCCTGAAATCGAGGCCGCAATCGCCACTGTTCCCGAGGCCGAACGCGCGGCGCTGATGCTCGCGGCGGCGCGCATCCGGGCCTATCACGAACGCCAATTGCCCGAGGATGCGGATTGGCAGGATTCGGCCGGCGTGCGCCTCGGCTGGCGCTGGACGCCGGTAGACGCGGCGGGCCTGTATGTGCCGGGCGGGCTGGCGAGCTATCCCTCGTCGGTGCTGATGAACGCTATTCCGGCCCAAGTAGCAGGCGTCCAACGGTTGGTGATCTGTGCGCCGACCCCCGGCGGCAAGGTCAACCCGCTGGTGTTGCTGGCAGCGAGGTTGGCGGGGGTCGAGACAGTCTATCGCATCGGTGGCGCCCAGGCGATCGCCGCCATGGCTTACGGCGCTGGGCCGATCCGCCCGGTGGATAAAATCACCGGCCCCGGCAACGCCTATGTCGCCGCGGCAAAGCGCCGGGTTTTTGGTCAAGTCGGGATCGACATGATTGCCGGGCCATCGGAAATTCTGGTGATCGCCGACAGAAACAACGACCCGGATTGGATCGCCACCGACCTGATGAGCCAGGCCGAGCACGACGAAAGCGCCCAGGCGATTCTGATCACTGATGATGCCGAATTTGGTGCCGAGGTGGCGCAGGCAGTCGCGCGACTTTTGCAGCGGCTTCAGCGTGCCGAAATCGCCGGCGCGAGTTGGCGCGCGTTCGGTGCGATCATTGTCGCCCGCGACTTGCAGCACGCCGCCGAACTGTCGAACCGGTTGGCGCCGGAGCATCTGGAGATTTGCACTGCTGACCCGGAGGCGCTGACGCCGATGATCCGCCACGCCGGGGCAATCTTCCTCGGCGCCCATACCCCGGAGGCGATTGGCGACTATGTCGGCGGGCCGAACCATGTGCTGCCGACGGCACGCTCGGCGCGGTTCTCGTCCGGCCTTTCAGTGTTGGACTTCATGAAGCGTACCACCATCACCAAGGTCTCGCCCGAGGCCATGGCGGCGATTGGTCCGGCGGCGGAGACGCTGGCGATCTCGGAAGGGCTGGAGGCGCATGGGCTGTCGGTACGCAGACGTCTGGATGCGCTATCGGTGCCGGGAATGACGCAACCATGACGGAGTTCGCCGAGACCGACCGGCTGGCTGCCGTCCACCTGAACGAAGGCCGGCAACGGGCACGAACGCCGGATATTCAGCACGAGTTGGATGTCGCGATCTTCGATTTGGTCGAGGAGAACTGCTTCCGCATCACACCGCGCGACGGTCTGGATGTCCCCGCCGGACCATACGATCTGGGTATCGGCATGGCCGAGCGTATGCTGGTGATCGATGTAACCAACGCAGCGGGCGATCCAGCGGCGGCGCTTCACCTGTCGCTGTCGCCGCTGCGCGGTGTCATCAAGGACTACTTTGCCATCTGCGAGAGCTATTTCGATGCGGTCAAGCGCCTGCCACCATCACGAATCGAGGTCATCGACATGGGCCGGCGCGGCATCCACAACGAGGGCGCCCGCATCCTGTCCGAGCGATTGGAGGGAGAT
>DATLAW010000253.1:0-7808 GCA_035527255.1 Thermohalobaculum sp.
ACCCACCCCCATCCCAACGCACGATCACCCCTCCACCGTAACAACGCGCTAACCCACCCATGGACGGCCTGATCGCCCTTTTCACCGCTGCGCTCGCCCTGATGGGCAGTCCCGGCCCGGCCACGCTCTCGTCGGCCGCCGCGGGGGCTGCTTATCGGTTGCGGGCCGTCCCCTATGTCCTCGGCATCTCGCTTGGGACCATTACGGTGATGGTACTGGTCGCCGCCGGGGTCACCGGGCTGGTCACCTCGATTCCCGGCGCCGCCCCGGTGATCTCGGGGCTTGCCGCCGCCTATATCCTGTACCTTGCCTGGCGCATCGCCACCGCACCCCCGGTCGGCGCTCTCGATCATCAGGCAGCGCCACCGCCGTTCCTCGGCGGCTATGCCCTGGCGGTCGTCAACCCGAAGGCTTACGGCGCCATGGGTGCCCTGTTCTCCGGCTTCCCGCTGATCCCGGATGACCCGGTTACCGGCGGCATTCTGAAGGTTGCGATGCTGGCCGCCTTCGCCCTGGCGATCAACGCGACCTGGATGAGCGTCGGCGCCGGCCTCGCCCGCGCCATGCGCAACCCGCGCACCAGCCGGGCGTTGAACATCATGTTCGCCGTCCTGCTGGTGGCGTCGGTCGTCGCGGCGTTTCTGCTCTGATTTCAGACACGCCCACCGCCTGCGGCCCGATTTTCAGGTCGAGTCGGGAGCACCCCTAAAACACCCCAATAACACCCCCATTAGAATCCCAGCCCAAACTCAGGCATTGGCCTTCTTCATCGCCTGATCCAGATCGGCGATCAGGTCGTCGGCGTCCTCGATTCCGATCGACAGGCGCACCATGTCGTTGGCCGCCCCGGCCAGCGCGCGCTGCTCGTCGGTGAGCTGGCGGTGTGTGGTCGAGGCCGAGTGGATGATCAGCGAGCGGGCGTCGCCCAGATTGGCCACATGGCTGAAAAGGTCAACAGAATCAACGAGCTTCTTGCAAGCGTCGTAGCCACCCTTCAGCTGGAAAGTGAATAGCGCCCCGGCCCCCTTGGGACAAAGCTTGCGCCCCAGCCGATAGTAGGGCGAGCTTTTCAGCCCGGCATAAGTGACCGCCGCGACCCGCGGATCGCCCTCCAGCCAGGTCGCCACCTTGACCGCATTGGCGATATGCTTGTCCATCCGCAGGCTCAGCGTCTCAATCCCTAACAAAGTGATAAAGGCGTTCTGCGGGCTCTGACACGACCCCAGATCGCGCAACCCAACCGCATGCCCATGGATAATAAATGCAAGCGGGCCAAAGGTTTCGTGGAATTTCGTGCCATGATACGCAGGCTCCGGCTGGCTCAGCGAGGGGAACTTGTCCGACGCCGACCAATCGAATTTTCCGCTATCGACGACGACTCCACCCATCACCGTCCCAGTTCCCGACAGGTACTTGGTCGTCGAATGAACCACCAAGGTCGCCCCCAACTCGATCGGCCGGCACAGATACGGCGTGGCGCTGGTATTATCGACAATCAGCGGGATTCCCTTGCGGTCGGCGACCTCGGCAATCTTCGCCAAATCGGCGACGTGGCCGCCCGGATTGGCGATAGACTCACAGAAAATCGCCTTGGTGCGCTTCGTACAAGCCTTTGAAATATCGCCCATCTTGTCGATATCGACGAATCTTGCCTCCCATCCAAAGCGCTTGAAGGTCTGGCTGAACTGGGTCACCGACCCACCATACAGACGGTTCGAGACCACAATATTGTCGCCCGGCGTCATCAACGGAAACAGCGCCAGAACCTGGGCCGCATGCCCCGACGAACAGGCAACAGCCCCGATCCCACCCTCAAGCGTCGCAACCCGCTCCTGCAGCACCGCAACGGTCGGGTTGGTCAGCCGCGAGTAGATAAACCCAACCTCCTGCAGATTGAACAACGCCGCCGCGTGGTCGGTGTCGCGAAACACATAGGCAGTGGTCTGGTAGATCGGCGTCGCCCGCGCCCCGGTAGCGGGATCGGGCTTGGCGCCAGCGTGTACTTGCAGAGTATCGAACCCATAGTTCATGATGTTTTATCTCCTCGCGGTGCAATTTCGGGTGCGCAGTATCCATACCGCCATCGACCGGGAATTACAGCGGAAAATGCCAGTTTGGCACGCGTGATCTTTGGCCAGGTGATTTCCATTGGGTTCAGCTTTGTTCCGCGCGCCTGCAGGCCCAATGAAACGCGCTGCGATGATTTGTCTACGGCTGATCAACGACGATTTCGGGCGCCAGTCCGAGGTCCGGCTGCGGCATCATCACCGGAACCGGAGCCGGCATCGGTGCGGCAATAGCTGGACGCCGTTCGATGACCAGGAGGGCGACGCCAGAGATGACGACCGCACCGCCGGTCAGGATGGTCCAGGTGATCTCCTCACCAAGCAACACCCATCCACCCAGCACCGAGGCAACCGGAGTCAACAACAGAAACGGCGCCACCCGGTATACCTCGTAGCGGCCGAGGACATGATACCAACAGGAATAACCCAGCGCCGTCATCACCAGCCCGAGGTAGAGCACGGTCGCCCAGACCGACAGCCCGGCATTCGCCAACGCCTCGACCTGACCGCGCTCGACCAGCGCCGAGGCGACGAACAGCTGCGGCGCGGCGAAGACCGAGACCCAGGCGATGGCGGTCATGCCGCCAATCTCGCCGAGGTGGCGCACCATGGTCTGGCCGATTGCCCAGATGAAGGCGCCACCCAGAACCAGCGCCACGCCAAGCCCCTGGCCCTGGATGCGCGGCTCGCCGGAGATCAGGTAGATACCCCCGAAAGCGACGGCCATGCCGAGGATTTGCTTCAATCGGAGCCGTTCGCCGAGAAACACCGCGGCGACGAGGGTCAGGAACGGCGCCTCGGCCTGAACGATCAGCGCGGTGGTCGAAGCGTCGAGCAACCTTAATCCGTTGAAGGTAAGCCCGTATTGCAGGGTCGAGCCAATCAGGGCGGCGACGAACAGCCACCTGAGCGAGCCGCGTGGAATCGAAACAAACCAGACCAGCAGCACGCCCGAGACGCTGAAGCGCAACGCCATTAGCAAGATCGGCGGAAACTGGTCAACAGCGGGTTTCGCGAAGACCAGGCCGAGGCCCCAGACAATAGGCACAGTGATCGCGATCAGGATATCGAGGGGCTTCATGGAGGCTTCTCTGGGCAGGAGTGCTGGAGAGTGACTGGCAGAATCGCACTGGATGATCTGAGCTTGAGTAGACGCCAATCTCGATTCATGCGCCAGCGCGCTTATGGCCGCGAGCCGTGGCGCAGAGCTGTGCCAAACTGAATGTGCCGAGGCCCGAGCGAAGCAGGCCAAGTGACCTATAATACTGTTTTCACGCGCCTTCTGGGCCGGCGATCATCTCCAGGACTCGCGCCAACGCCGTGGGCCATGGGATCGGCGCCAAAGAAAACATTGTCTCGAATTTTGTGCAGTCGAGCGCCGAGTTGGCAGGCCGCGGGGCCCGTGTCGGGTAGTCAGTGGAGCTGATCCTGTCGACCGTGGGGACGGGCGTATGGAACCGCGCTGACTGCCCGAACAATCCGGCGGCGAAGCCCGCCCAGCTGCAAGTACCACCGCCGGAATAATGATAGAGGCCCCAGAGCTGACTTTCGGACCGGGCCGAGATCAGCCGGGGCGCGATTGCCAGGCAGACGTCGGCCAGGTCGAGCGCTGATGTCGGATTGCCGATCTGGTCATCGACAATGCGCAGCCGGGGGTGCTCGCGGGCGAGCCTCAACATGGTCAGGACGAAGTTCTTGCCCCATGGCGAGTAGACCCACGAGGTGCGAATAACAACGGTCCGAGGGTTCCCCGCCAACGCCACGATCTCGCCGGCCCGTTTGCTTGCGCCGTATGTGCTCACCGGGTTGACCGGGTCGATCTCGACATAAGCGCCCGCTTTGGTTCCGTCGAACACGTAGTCGGTCGAGATGTGGATCAGAACGGCGTTGACGGCGGCGGCGGCGGCGGCGATCTCGCCCATAGCCGCGCCATTGATCCGGAACGCTGTTTCCCGGTTGTCCTCGGCATCATCAACGGCGGTGTAGGCCGCAGCGTTGATGACAAGTTCGGGCCGGTCAGCCATGATAGCTTCGGCCGCTTGTCCGGGGACCAGCAGATCAGTAGCCGCGCGGTCCAGAAAGCGTATTCGCATTTGCCCGGTGCCAACGCTTTGCAAGGCCCGTTGCAAGGCCCGCGCCAGCTGTCCCGACTGACCGAATACCAGGACGCGCATCTCAGCCACCCCGCAGGCCAAGCCGCTGGCCGCTATCTCCGCCGTTGCGGATATCCTGCCACCAGGTTGCGTTGTGGAGATACCAGGCGACGGTGCCGCGCAACCCGGTCTCGAAGGTCTCCACCGGTGACCAGCCCAGTTCGCGCCGAATCTTGGCACCATCGACGGCATAGCGCAGGTCGTGGCCGGGGCGGTCGGTTACAAAGCTGATCAAACGGTCGTGGGGCGCCGCGTCGGGCAGATGTTCGTCCAACAGCGCGCAGATCTTGCGCACTACATCGATGTTACGGTGCTCGGCGTCGCCGCCGATATTGTAGCTCCCGCCAACTTTTCCGTTCTGCATCACCAGGCGCAGCGCCCGGGCGTGGTCTTCCACATGCAGCCAATCGCGGATGTTCTCGCCAGCACCGTAGACCGGAAGCGGACGGCCCTCGAAGGCAGCGATCAGCATGACCGGAATCAGCTTCTCCGGGAATTGCCAGGGCCCGTAATTGTTCGAGCAGTTCGAGGTGACGATCGGCAACCCATAGGTTTCGCCCCAGGCCCGGACCAGATGGTCGGATGCGGCCTTGGAGGCTGAGTACGGGCTGTTCGGTGCGTAGGCCGTGGTCTCGGAGAAGGCCGCGTCACCTGGGCCGAGGCTGCCATAGACCTCGTCGGTCGAGATATGGTGGAACCGAAAGTCGCCCTTGCGCCCAGCGCGCCAGGCCCGTGCCGCCTCGAGCAGAGTGAAGGTGCCAAAAATGTTGGTTTGCAGGAAGTCCGCCGGGCCGTCGATCGAGCGGTCGACATGGCTCTCGGCGGCGAGGTGCATGACTGCGTCGGGCTGGTGCTCCTCGAACAGGCTCGCGACCAACGCACGGTCGCAGATATCGCCCTTGACCAGCTGGTAACGGGGGTCGCCGGCGCATTCTTCCAGCGCCTCGGGGGTTGCCGCATAGGTCAGCTTGTCGAGGTTGACGACCGACGCGTCGGTCTCGCGGATCAGTTGGCGGATGACCCCCGAGCCGATGAACCCCGCGCCGCCGGTGACAAGGACCTTCATGCCGGGTCTCCAAATTCAAAAGGCGTTTGCCACCGCGCGAAGCGCGGGGCCGCCGCATCCTTGTCCGAAAGGATCGGCGGCGTGGTCACCGGCCACTCGATCGCCAGGTCCGGATCATCCCACCGGACCGCGCCGTCGCAGTCAGGGGCGTAGGGGTTATCTACCTTGTATTGCACTTCGGAATCTGGCTCCAGGGTCAGGAAACCGTGCAGGAACCCGCGCGGCACAAACAGCTGGAGCCAGTTCTCGACGCTCAACTCGGTGCCGAACGATTTGCCAAAGCTCGGCGAGCCGCGCCGCGCATCGACCGCCACATCCCAGACCCGACCCCGCGTGCAGCGCACCAGCTTTGCCTGCGCCATCGGCGGCGCCTGATAATGCAGCCCGCGCAGCACGCCGGGCTGCCGCGACAGCGAGTGGTTGTCCTGACACCAGTGGATTTCGAGACCGCGCGCGTGCCAAGGCTCGATGCTCCAGCTTTCAGAGAAGAACCCGCGCGCATCCATACGCCGTTTCGGGCGCACCAGCAGCAGGTCGGCGATGGGGGTAGTCTCAAAGATCATTCGGCTATCCATACTCCTCGCCCATCATCGTCGCTGGCGGATCATCAGGCAATGGCACGTCGGGTCGAAGTTCAAGAACAGAGTCCCGGCGCCAATCACCAGATGAAGACAAGGGATGCAGATAACGATGGTCAGTTTAGGCTTCGTTAACGATTGGGGTCGACCGGCGTTTATCGTGGCTATGGCATTTTGGCGTCAAGGCCGACGACATTTCAGGACGATCGATCATCTTGTTTGACTCATGCATTTCCAGCTAAGCGTTCGATGTGATTGCCGAGTTTCGGCAGACCGTGCGACTTATACCAGGAATCACCAAACACGGAGGCGGCGCCATGACTAAGACTGAGATCTCGGTTGAAATACTGTCGTGGACGGATTTGCATTTATGCATCGTAGCACATGGCCTGATGTCGCGACCAAGCCCATTTAAGTCGGCAGTCTCTCAATGACCGATCGCAAAGGTATTATTCTTGCGGGCGGCTCCGGCACCCGGCTCTACCCGATTACGCGCGCAACCTCAAAGCAGCTTTTGCCGCTCTATGACAAGCCAATGATCTACTACCCGTTGACGGTCCTGATGCTGGCCGGGATCCGTGAGATCGCGATCATTACCACGCGCGAGGATCAAAACCGGTTCAAGCGGCTGCTCGGCGACGGCTCGGCGTTCGGGTTATCGATTACCTGGCTAATTCAGGACCGACCTGACGGCCTCGCCCAGGCATATTTGATTGCGCAGGAGTTTCTTGCCGGCGGGCCATCGGCGATGGTTCTGGGCGACAATATTTTTTACGGCCATGGCCTGCTGGACATCCTCGCCGCCGCGAACGCGCGCAACAGTGGCGCCACCATTTTCGGATATCAGGTCGCTGACCCCGCGCATTACGGCGTGGTCGAGTTTGACGGCGCCGGTCAGGCCGTCTCGGTTGAGGAGAAGCCGCTGGTGCCGAAATCCGATTTCGCCGTGACCGGGCTCTATTTCTTCGACGGCCAGGCATCGGCCTTGGCCAGTGAACTTCGGCCCTCGCCGCGCGGTGAATTGGAGATCACCGGGCTCATCGAGAAGTATCTGGAGCGCGGCACGCTGCGCGTCGAGTTGCTGGGCCGGGGCTTTGCTTGGCTCGACACAGGAACCCCTGACAGCCTGATCGAGGCCGGTGAGTTTGTCCGTACAATCGAGAAGCGCCAGGGCCTGAAGATCGGCTGTCCGGAAGAGGTCGCGTTCCGGATGGGATTCATTGATGCAACGCAGTTGCGAGCGCTTGCCGAGCCGTTGGCAAAAACCAGCTATGGTACATATCTCGCCGGTCTCGCCGCCCAGGGCTGAGATGGACATTTGGGCCGGATCATGTTGCATCTGTCCCTACCCACGGGCACTTGGCTTTCAATTCATCGCCCTTGCTCGATTGCAGCGTGCATTTTCGTAGCTAAACCAATCATTGCTGATAGAATCTCCGAAGCAGGAGAGATCAATGGCTGATAGAACATATTACGCCCCGCACGGGGGGTTGCCGAGGCAGACCGATCTGCTGACGGACCGGGCGGTTTTCACCGCGGCCTATGCGGTGATCCCGAAAGGGGTGATGCGCGACATCGTCACCAGCTATCTGCCGTTCTGGGACAACACCCGAGCCTGGGTTCTGGCGCGGCCACTGTCTGGCTTTGCCGAGACGTTCTCGCAATACATCATGGAGGTCGGACCGGGCGGTGGCAGCGACAAGCCGGAGCCGGACACGGGCGCCGAGGGTGTGTTTTTCGTCGTCGAGGGTAATTTAACTTTAACGCTTGCCGGCAAGGCCTACCGCATGCGGCCCGGCGGCTACGCCTATATCCCGCCTGCCAGCAGTTTCAGCATCAGAAACAACAGCACCGAGGCGGTCCGGTTCCACTGGATCAGAAAAGCCTATGAGGCCGTCGAAAGCCTGGAGGCTCCCGAGGCATTCGTCACCAACGACAACGACGT
>DATLAW010000254.1:0-11682 GCA_035527255.1 Thermohalobaculum sp.
TGGTTCCGGCGCGGTCGTCTTGTCATGGTCTTCTCCTCGCTCGCGGCATCATGCTGCCTTGGCGCGGAAAATCCACTTATCCCGGCTGTTCAGATTTCCCGAGCCACCTCTCGGTTCGGTCCCGATTGCTGCCTTTGAGGCTAGGTTAAGAAAGTGCCAGGAGGCGACATTTGCGGGCTTAAGGAGCGGGGATTTGTCTCAAGCGAGTATAAAGCGTCCGACACCAAGCGATTGATTATTTCCAGCCAAATTATCGAATGAATGAGGTATTACTTAGGTTTATCTATCAACCATAGGCTGAAGTGAAGTCATTTTATATTGATACTTAACAAGGGCACGAGGATTATAATTTATAATTGTTCATTAGAGATGTTTATAATTGTTGATATATATCAATAAAATGCGTAAGTTAGTCTCTCCGAAAGACTTTTGAGAGCGGGGGTTTTTCCATGGTTATGAGTTACGTCTTCAAGACGTTTATCGAGCCTGGCCTGGAGCGCATTCCAGTGCTTGAAGTCTCGCATATCGAGCAGCATCAAAGGCGCGAATATGTCATCACCCAAACAATTCAGCGAAACGTTTTCACTGAATTCGACCGCAAGCTGTCGCGGCATCTGTCGGCGACGCGCGGTGCCGGGTTCCCGGCCTTCACGGTCGCGGTGGCTGTAAACGAGCAGGGCAGCGGCGCGCCGGCGCGGGCACTCGCTCCAGCGCATCATGTCTCGGTGCCCCATGCGCTGAAGGGAATTGCCGAACGCGCCTTTGCCCATGCCGGCCGGGCCGATCTGACCGTGTACCACAACGATCCCAGCGCCAGTGATCGCGACGCCGGGGTATTGCGCTCGGTCAGCGCCGACGATATCGACGCGTTGGACGCTGCCCTCGCCGTTTGCCGCTATCTGGGTGCGGCTGAGTTCATGACCATCTCGGGCGACTTCGACATCGTTATCGTGGGGCCTCCGGGCGATTTGAATCCGATCATCATGCAACTGCAGAACGGTAGCATTTCGATGCTCTGCACGAACGGCGAGTCGATCACCCCGTTTGAATGCCCGATCCACGGATTTGCCAGCCATGTCGCCGGCAATGTGATGGCGCAGGGCTATTTGGCGCGGGCGCGCCATGCGTTGGTGGCGACCAAGGAAGCCGCGGTGATGGAGTTCCGCGCCGCAGCCGAGAGCCGGATTCTCAGCTATGACCGGGTGCTGGCCAAGCGCGCCGCCGGCCGGGCGCTGGACGGCTACCGGCGGGACGCAACGATGTCTCTGGTCGAGCGCCTGAAGGCCGGCCTGGGCAACGACTTGAGCGGTCTGTCCGAGGACGCGCAGGTCACGGCCCTGGATTGGACGATGGAGATCGCCGAGAGCGACAGCGAGGCCCCCCGGAGCCATATCACCCTGGCGCATTCGGCTGCCACAACGACTTGACGCCACTTTTGTATTGATTTCCGACGGGCACAGGCCGGTGGGAAAGAGTTGTGCTTTGCAACTGTTGTGTCTACAAGATGTAGTGTAGAGCCCTCCAGCTCTCTGGAAGACGCCCGCCCTTACCCAGCGGGCGTTTTCTATGTTCGGCGCAACGATGCGGAGGACGCGACTCGGGTGATCGTTCGTTTGGGCGATGAAGCTCTCTGCTCGCCGGGTCGCCCGATGACGCCTCCCGGCACGAACGCGAACTTCGCCGAGCAACACAACAATACATAATCAGATCATAACTGGCAGGGCTTGCCGGTGGGTTGACGCCATACAACCCGACGAACCTCGCCACCCGTCCCCACCGCCCGATCGTCTGGCGCGAATCATTCTGTGCCGCCCGCCGGATCTGCCGCCTACGGCGCACCTCCTCATAACCCGCGACCAAAGCCGCCGTGGCGGCAAAGCTCATCTGGAATCCGACATCCATCAGGCTGACCGGCCGGATCGCCAGCACCACCGCTGCCGCCAACGCCAACCCGCGCAGCGAGATCGCCGGGCGGTCGAGGAGCACCGCGGTAAAGGCCACCGCCATCATCACAAAGGCCCGCTGGGTCGCCACCGTGGCGCCGGACATCATCAGGTAGCCCAAGCCCGCCAACAGCGCCACAACCGCCGCCGTCTTCTTGGCCGAAACCCCGGATAATCCAACTGGCGACACCGCCAACGAAAGACGAACCGCCGCAAACACCAACCCAGTCAGCAAGCCCATATGCAATCCCGAAATTGCCAGCAGATGAGCCAGGCTTGATACCCGCAACGCCTCCGCGTCCGCCCCGTCGATATTCGAGCGGTCGCCGACGATGATCGCCGCCGCAAATGCCCCGCGCCGACCCGGCAACGCCGCGGTCAACGCATCCGACAGCCGCGCCCGACGCTCGGCCAGCCACAGGGTAGCACGGTCAACCGGGCCCTCGATGTCCGCCGTTCCAACCACCAGCGCCGCGCCCCGCGCGTAGCCGACCGCGCCAATCCCTTCGAAATAGGCCCGCAATCGGAAATCGAACGCCCCCGGCTCGACCGGATCGCCGGGCGGCAGCAGCCGGGCGAAAACCCGGATCCGGGTGCCGGGCCTGGGCGCATTGTCACGATCCGCCGACAGCAGGGTCACCCGCAGCCGCTCCGGCGTCTCGCGGGCATCCAGGCCATAGATCACCACCCGGTCCAGTAACAACCGGGGCGCGCCCGAGGCTGCCTTCGACAATTCGCGCACCCGGCCCTCAACAGTTTCCTCGATCGGGCCGCTCAGCATTGGCGCATGCACCCGATGCGCCGCCAGGGTCGCCAGCCCGTACCCGGCCCCAAACGCCGCCAGTGCCAACGCCAACGCCAATGCCGCGAGGCCAGCCCGCCGGGCAATGCCACTGACCAGCGCCCCTATCGGTAACGCCACCAGCGCGCACCACAGCGGGTTGGGCTCACGGTCAAATGAAAAATAAAGCCAGATGCCGCAGCCCATCAGCACCGGCAGCCACAGGATCGCGCGGCGCCCCTCGGTCGTCCAGACACTCAGCCAGTCGATCTTGGTTGTGGTCTTTGCGGGCACCTTGTGCGTCACCGTCTCCTGCCCCATAAAGGCGCCGCTTCTGGGCCTCGGCACGTGTCCGCGCCAGTAGCAGCCCCCGCAGTTAACCGAGTGTTAAGAGCCAAGATGCCAAACGACGCTGTGATCACCCGATTTGCCCCCTCGCCCACCGGCTTTCTGCATATCGGTGGCGCCCGAACAGCGCTTTTCAACTGGCTGTTTGCCCGCCATCATGGCGGCACATTCCTGCTGCGCATCGAAGACACCGATCGCGCCCGCTCGACGCCGGAGGCGACCGAGGCGATCTATGCCGGGCTCAAATGGCTCGGCCTCGACTGGGACGGCGAGGCGGTCAGCCAGTTCTCCCGCATCGCCCGCCACGCCGAAATTGGCGCCGAGATGCTGGCCCGCGGCACCGCCTACAAATGCTTCGCCACCAAGGACGAGATCGACGCCTTTCGCGAGCAGGCCAAGGCCGCCGGCCGCCCGCCCCTGTTCGTCAGCCCGTGGCGCGACGCCGACCCCGCGACCCACCCTGTCGGCGCCGAATTCACCGTCCGGCTGAAGGCTCCGCGCGAGGGCAAAGTGGTGGTCGAGGACAAGGTCCAGGGCACGGTGACCTGGGACGCCTCCACCCTCGACGACCTGATCCTGCTGCGCTCGGATGGCGTGCCGACCTACATGATGGCGGTGGTGGTCGATGACCACGACATGGCCGTCACCCACGTGATCCGCGGCGACGACCACCTGACCAACGCCGCCCGCCAGACGCTGATCTACCGGGCAATGGACTGGCCGGTGCCGATCTTCGCCCACTTGTCGCTGATCCACGGCCCCGACGGCGCAAAATTCTCCAAACGCCACGGCGCTTTAGGCGTCGAGGCTTACCGCGACATGGGATATCTGCCCGCTGCGATGCGCAATTACCTCGCCCGGCTGGGATGGAGCCACGGCGATGACGAATTCTTTACCACCGATCAAATGATCGAATGGTTCGATCTGGACCACGTTGGCAAATCCGCCGCGCGTTTCGATTTCGCCAAGCTCGAGAATCTCAACGGCCAGCATATACGCGCCACGCCCGACGCCGAACTGGTGGCGGCGATCGAGGGTCTTATTGCAGCGCAACAAAAACCGCCACTCGACCAATCCCGCCGGGCAATGCTGTTGCAGGCGATGCCGGGTCTAAAGGACCGCGCTAAAACTCTGGTGGAGTTAATTGATAATTCACACTATATCCTGTCTGATAGACCGTTCGGTCCGGAGCCAAATGCCGCAAAACACCTCACCGAGGACGCGCCCCAGATCCTCATCCGTTTGACTGAGCGCCTGCAACATGTTAGTCCGTGGACGGCAGGATCTATTGAGGAAACTGTTCGCGTCTTTGCCGAGGATGAGCAACTCAAGCTCGGCAAAATCGCTCAACCACTGCGCGTCGCCCTGACCGGGCGCGTTGTCAGCCCGGGGGTGTTCGACGTGATGGAGACGCTCGGTCGCGATGAGACGTTGGCGCGACTTGGCGACGTTGCAGCACCGCTCTAGATTACCATGGCGAGGCGGACGGAAAAACATATCGCGCGGCCCAACGCGGCCCGTGCCAGAAAACAAGAGAGGATGCGCTCATGACCCATAAATCCACCCGCACCGCCACGATCACCTTCGACAATCAGACCAAGGAATTTCCGATCTACGACGCCGTTCATGGCCCGTCGGTTATCGATATCAGCAAACTTTACAAGGAAATGGGCGTCTTCACCTACGACCCCGGCTACACCTCGACCGGCAGCTGCGAGTCGAAGATCACCTTCATCGACGGCGACATTGGCGAGCTGCTTTATCGTGGCTACCCGATCGACCAGCTGGCCAAGAGCAGCCATTACCTCGAGGTCTGTTACCTGCTGCTGTACGGCGAATTGCCGAGCGGAAACGAGTTGGAGGACTTCGAGACCCGGGTCACCTCGCACACCATGCTGCACGAGCAGATGCAGTATTTCTTCCGTGGTTTCCGCCGCGACGCCCATCCGATGGCCGTGGTCTGCGGTGTCGTCGGTGCGATGTCCGCGTTCTACCACGATTCGACCGACATCAACGATCCCTGGCAGCGCGAGGTCGCCTCGATCCGGATGATCGCCAAGCTGCCGACCATCGTTGCCTGGGCCTATAAATATTCGATCGGCCAGCCCTTCGTCTATCCGCGCAACGACCTCGATTATGCCGCGAACTTCCTGCACATGTGCTTCGCTGTTCCTTGCGAGGAATACATCGTCGACCCGATCCTGGCCCGCGCCATGGACCGGATCATGACCCTGCACGCCGACCACGAGCAAAATGCCTCGACCTCGACCGTGCGCCTGGCCGGCTCGTCCCACGCCAACCCTTTCGCTTGCATCGCCGCCGGCGTTGCCAGCCTGTGGGGCCCGGCCCATGGCGGTGCCAACCAGGCCTGTCTCGAGATGCTGCGCGAGATCGGCACCCCGGACCGGATCCCGGAATTTGTCGCGCGCGCCAAGGACAAGAACGATGAATTCCGACTGATGGGCTTCGGCCACCGGGTCTACAAAAACTACGACCCGCGCGCCAAAGTCATGCAGGATACCGCCAAAGAGGTGCTGGGATTGATGGGGGTCGAGAACAACCCAACGCTCCAGGTCGCCCAGCAGCTTGAGAAAATCGCCTTGGAGGACGAATATTTCATCTCGAAGAAGCTGTACCCGAATGTCGATTTCTATTCCGGTATCATCCTTGATGCGATGGGCTTCCCGACCGAGCTGTTCACTCCGATCTTCGCCCTCAGCCGCACCGTCGGCTGGATCGCCCAGTGGAAAGAAATGATCACCGACCCGGTCCAGAAAATCGGCCGCCCGCGCCAACTCTATACCGGCGCCCCCAGGCGCGACTATTCGGATGTTGAGGACCGCTGAGGACCGCATTCCCCGCCCCCGTTACTTGTCCCCTCTCCCCGCTGGGGGGAGGGTTAGGGAGGGGGGCTTAGATTCAACACCCCCAGCACCGACCGCGCTGCCCGAACCGAGGCAGGTTCGCCGCCACGCCCCAGCGCCAACATGACCCGCTCGAAGGCAGCGCCCTGTGCCGCCTGCGTCGTCGGATCCTCCAGCAGCCCCAACACCGCCGGAGCGATCCTCTCCGCCCGGCAATCCTCCTGCAGGAACTCCGGCACCACGTTCGCGCCACCAACCAGATTGACGAGGTTGGCGCTGTCCACCCGCAGCAGCCGTCGAGCGATTGCCGCCGTCAGCCACGACGTTTTGTAGGCCGAGACCATCGGCGTCCCCGCCGCCGCCATCTCCAAGGTTACCGTCCCCGAGGCGACAAGCGCGCAGTCGGCGGCGGCGAATGAAGCCCGCTTGGCCGCCTCGCCCTGGTCCGGCAGCACGAGCACCGGATGCGGCTCCAACCCCGCTGTCGCCGCCATCACCTCCGCCACCACTGTCTCGGCGACCGGAATGGCAACGCGGATATCAGGGCGTCGGGCCACCACCTGCGCCAGCACCCCGGCGAACACCGGCATCAGGTGGCTGACCTCGCCCCGGCGGCTGCCCGGCGCCAGCAGCAGCAACGGCTGGCCCTCGCCAACGCCCGCGCGGGCGCGAAACGCCGCAATCTCATCCGCCGACGCCACCGGATGCCCGGCAACCGGATGGCCAACGAAATCGCAACTCATCCCCGCGGCGGTCATGTAGGGCGGCTCGAACGGCAACAGCGCCAGCACGTGGTCGATATAGCCCGCCATCTGTCGCGCCCGCCCCGGCCGCCAGGCCCAGACCGAGGGGGCGACGGAATGAATGGTGCGGGTGCCGCGAGCCTTCGCCCGCACCCGCTCGGCAACCCGCAGCCCAAAACTTGGACTGTCGATGGTGATCAGGGCATCGGGGGCTGCCCGGAGCACATCACCGGTCGCCTCACGGATCCGTCGCATCAACATCCGCAACCTCGGCACGACCTCGGCAATACCCATCACACCCAGGTCGCCGATATCGAACAAGCTCGAAAGCCCTTCGGCCGCCATCATCCGGCCGCCAATGCCTTTGAAACGCACCCCCGGCTCCTCGGCCCGCAACGCCTGCATCAGACCAGCAGCCAGCCGGTCACCCGATGGCTCTCCGGCGATCAGATACAGGTATAATGGCCGGGTCATCTGGCCAATTCCCCAGCCGCCGCGCTCCATAGGAACAGCCCCGCCTGATCCGCCGCCCGAACCGTCTCAACGCTGTCAAGGATGTTGGCCCCGCCCGCTTCAACCACGATACCACGCAACCTGGCCCGCGCCCCGCCTTCGACCGTGCGTGGGCCGATGCTGGGCAGATCGAACCGTCGGTCCTGGCCCGGCTTGGCCAACTTGACCAAAACACCGCTCGGCAACTCGCCGCCCCGACGCTCGTCGGGTAGGGCGGCGACCCGTGCCAGCAGCGCATCGGTGCCCTCGATCGCTTCAATCCCCAAGCAGATACCTCGCGCCACCACCACCGCCTGCCCTACATCCAACAGGCCGAGGGCCGCCAAAATTGCCGCGCCATGCGCCGCATCGGCGCGGTCCTCGTCGCTGGGTCTGTGCTGTCCCAGCATACCGGGCCCAGAGACTAATCCCTCCAGGCAATCCTGCGAGCCGACAACTGAAAACCCCTTATCCTCGAATATCCTTGCCAACCCCGAAAGCAGCCCGTCATCACCCCTTGCCAGCAAAGCCATGACCTTGCCCATCAGCGCCACCGTCTTGCCATCGGCACGCCATGGCTTCAGATGTGGGCGGTTCATGGCGCCGGCGAAGACCACATGGCCACACTCGGCTTGGTGCAGCGCCGCGAACAACCGGCCGGCTTTCTCGAACTGGTGTGTTTGATGCGGATGCTGATCCATCCAAGGTTCAGTCATTCCGGCAATCGATATCACCAGATATGGCAATCCCGCCGCCTGCCGTTGCTCGGCAATCAGCCTCGGCAGCGCGTCGCGCCCGGCGATGATCGCCAGCATTCCGGTGGGTCTGGCGCGATCCGACGCCATCGCAACCTCAATCGTCTCGAGGGGTGCAAAGGTTCCGCGATGTGTCGGCTCGGATGAAATCCGCCAGGCGCCGCACCGGCTCGACATCCGGATACTCAGCCAGCGCCAGCTCCGCCCGTTCGGCCAGCGTTCCCTCCACCTCACCGTGAAATATTATCCGGTATGCCCCACGTAGCGCGTGGATGGTGTCGCGATCAAAACCCCGGCGTTTGAGCCCGATCACGTTCAACCCGCCCAACTCCGCCCGATCTCCGATGGCCGAGCCGTAAGGAATAATATCTCTGTCGACCCCGGTCATGCCGCCAACAATCGCATGCGCCCCGATGCGCACGAACTGATGCACTGCCGAAAGGCCGCCAAGAATGGCGTAATCGCCAATCTCGACGTGCCCGGCCAGGGTCGCATTATTGGCCATGATGACATTGTCGCCGATCTGGCAGTCATGGCCGACATGACAACCCATCATGAACAGGGCATTCGCGCCCACCCGGGTATATAATCCGCCACCGGTGGTGCCGGGATTCATCGTGACATGCTCGCGAATCATGCAGGCAGCGCCAATCTCCAGCCGACTATCCTCGCCTTGGTATTTCATATCCTGAGGCTGATGCCCGATCGAGGCGAATGGCCAGATCCGGGTCCCGGCGCCGATGGTCGTGTTCCCGGCCAGCACGACATGGCTGATCAGCTCGACCGCCTCGCCCAAAACTACATTTGGGCCGACCGTGCAATAGGGGCCGATGGTGACATCTCCAGCTAGTCGGGCGCCATCTTCGACGATGGCAGTGGGGTGGATGGTCACGCCCCGCTCCCGCTCCCGCGCTGATCGTTCGCGTTGACAATCATGGCCGAATAATCGGCCTCGGCAACCAATTTTCCAGCGACCATGGCCTTGCCGCCAAATCGGAATACCCTGGATCGGCTGCGGATCACCTGCACATGCAGTTCCAGCACGTCGCCGGGCACCACTTTGTTGCGAAATCGGCAATTGTCGATGGTCATGAAATAAACCATCAGGTCCTGGTCGATCATCCCCAAGGAATCGACCACCACGACGCCGGCGGTCTGCGCCATGGCCTCGACGATCAGTACTCCCGGCAAAACCGGCTCGCCCGGGAAATGTCCGGGAAAAAACGGCTCATTGCTGGTGACGTTCTTTATTCCGATCGCGCTCACACCCTTTCGGATGTTCAGAACCTTGTCGATCATCAGAAACGGGTAACGGTGCGGGATCATGCGCTTTATTTGCGCCAGGTCGACGGACCCGGTTTCCGGCTCGGTTACGTCGGTCGTCATCACTCGTCCCGCCAAAATGGTTGCAGATACTTCTTTTCAATACTGCCGAGAGGGTTGAGGTCAACCCACAATCCCTCGGAATCCGCATCAGCGCCGTTTGTTCACCGGATCACTGGGCCGCTGGCTCGCCATTCGGCCCCGAGGATATGTCCGGGCCAATCGCCTCGAGGTTCGGGATCGCTGGCAGCGGCACCGTAGCATTGAAGCGAGCGATTGCCTCATCGGTAACATCGAGTGCTGGATCCGAAGCAAGCAGCTGATCGGTGTCAAGGATGGCGGCGGCGCCATGCGCCTCCAGAACCTGCGCCAATAGCGGCTTGAGTGCCTCGCTTAGTTTAAGCCGTTCAGCCCGAAACACGCTCTGTAGATTGGCTGCGTATTTCTGAGCATCGTGCCGTTGGCTCTTGAGCCTTCGGTCAAATTTGGCGACGCGATCCGCAAACTCCGTACGATCAAGCGTCGGGCGCAGGCGGGCCAGTTCCTGCTCCTCGTCGGTCAACTCCACCTTGATCGCATCGATCCGGCGCTGCAACTCGGCCGTCAGTTCGATCTCGGCCCGTAACAAAGTCCGTGCATGTTCCGTGTCGTTCAGAAGACGCTTGCGTGAGATCATCAGAATCGCGGTCTGATCCGCTTTGGCCAGGCTGAACCCGAGTCCCGGATCAAAGCCTGGCAGCGACAAAAGGGGCAGCACTGCCAGCGCAATCGCCATACGCCGCGTCCAGAGCGTGGGTGTCGGGGCGTTTGTGCCCATCAACACCTCAGAACCGTGTACCGAGTGACAAACGAAAAAGCTCCCCATCGTCGTAGCTCTCCTTGACGAGTGGGAACCCGAGGCTCAATTCCAACGGCCCGACCGGCGTATCAAGGAAAAGCAAACCGCCGATCGAGGCGCGGAAATTTGCCGCGTCGTTGATCACTGCCCCGGCAAACGACGTTCGGTCGAGATCAAACAAAGTGCCGGCGTCGATAAAGGCACCCGCAAACACGCCCAATTCTTCCGGCAAACCGACTGGGAACGACACCTCGAAACGGGCTACGCCGAAGTAATTTCCACCTAGCGAATCATCAACGACGACATCGCGCGGTCCGATTCCTTCATCGGCAAAGCCGCGAAAGCTTTCGCCTCCCAGGAAGAAACGTTCGGTGACCCGGCTATCATTGCCAAAACTGAACAACCCCCCGGCTTCCAACTCCAGACTGGTGATCACGGTGTCATCGAACAACCCGTACCAGGTCTTGAAGATGGCGCGCGATTTGACGAACCGGGACGCCCCCCCCAACCCGGCGATTTGCTGATCGAAATTGGCCAGGTATCCGCCAGTCGGCTCAATCACGTCATCGCGCATATCGTAGGTCAAATGGTAACCGACCGAGGACGTCAGCCGTTTGCCATCATCGACCAGGATTGCCGGTGAGGCGGGGGAGGCAACGGTGGATCTGACGTTTAGATCCTCGGCCCGCAGCTCATAACGCAGCCCAAGGTCCAGGTCCTCGGCAAGCGGAAATCCGAACTGCGGGCTGAAACCGGCGGAGTTCACCTTGAATGACGAATTGTCGGTTCGATCGTCCTGCAAATAGAACGTACGAAAGCCGACCCGCAACTCGCGGTCGAGAAAGCGCGGCTCGGTGAAGTTGAAATCATAGGCCTGAGTGTCGCCGGTGGCAGTGAGCTGTGCCTGGACCGACTGGCCACGGCCAAGGAAGTTTCGCTCGGAAAGCTTGATATCGCCGAGCGGCCCGGCACTAGACGAGAAACCAACCCCCAGTGACAGGCTGCCGGTCGACTGTTCCTGGACCTTGACCTTCACCACGGCGCGGTCGTCAGCACTGCCCTGTTCAGGCTCGATACTGACCGACTTGAAAAACCGCAATCCGCGGACCTTTGTCCGGGAATCTCGGATCTTGCGGGTGTCGAAGGCATCGCCCTCGACCAGGGCGATTTCGCGTCGAATTACCCGATCAAGGGTAAGGGTGTTGCCTTCGATGTCGATCCTTTCGACAAAGATCCGGCTGCCTTCGACCAATTCATAGGTAATCCCGATGACCCGCTCCTCGGAATTCTTGCGCGCCTGTGGCCGAACCTGGACAAAGGCAAATCCTCGTTGCCCGGCTTGATCGGTCAACTCGTCGGCAATTTTCTCGACCAAAGAGGCATCATAGGTGTCACCTTCGAGATCGTCGGGCAGCAGCGCTGCAAACTCGTCCTGGTCGAGGCCTCTGGCAGTGATCAGGACATCCATCGTGCCAAAGGTGTACTGTTCTCCCTCATCGACCGTGAAAGTGATAAAAAAGCCTTCGCGGTCCGGCGCAAGTTCGGCCGTGGCTGACAGAACGGTGAAATCCGCATAACCACGCGACAGGTAATAT
>DATLAW010000255.1:0-7857 GCA_035527255.1 Thermohalobaculum sp.
CACTGCCCTGATGGTCGCTGAGCACAATCCCCGGATGACGATCGGCGGCCTGATCGAGCACCAACGCCTGGGTGAGTGGTTCTCGCGCTACTATTTGCTTCCGATGAGCGGCGCGATCTGGTCGACGCCGCGCGAGCAGATGCGCGACTTTCCGGCGTTGGCGATGGCGCGCTTCTTCGAAAATCATGGCTTGCTATCGATGAATGGCCAGCACCAGTGGTGGACGGTAGACGGCGGCTCGCAGGAATATGTCGCCCGGATGGCGGCAACAATGCGCGCCGAGGTGCGATTGAAGGCTCCGGTTCAGGCCGTGACACGAAGCGGCGACGGGGTAACTGTTTGTGCCGGCGGTCAGGCACCGGAACGCTTCGATCAGGTGATTTTCGCCTGCCATTCCGACCAGGCGTTGAAGATGCTCGCCGATGCCGACCTGCCGGAACGGCGGGTGCTGGAGCGGGTGCGGTATCAGGCGAACCACGCGGTGCTGCATACCGATGCCTCGCAGATGCCTAAGCGCCGCGCCTGCTGGGCGAGTTGGGTCTATCAGGCTTCGAGCACAAAGACCGAGAATGCGGCATCCGTCACCTATTGGATGAACAGTCTGCAGGGAATTGCGAACGACACACCGCTGTTTCTGACGCTGAATCCGGCCGATCCGATTGCCGAGCGGGACATTCTCGACGAGCACATCTGCTACCATCCGCAGTTCGATCTTCATGCACTGGCAGCCCAGGCCGAGCTACCCTCGATTCAAGGCCGCCGCGGGACCTGGTTTTGTGGTGCCTGGACGCAGAACGGCTTTCACGAGGACGGACTGGCCAGCGCGGTGGCGGTCACTGAACGGCTGGGAGTGACCCCTCCATGGCAGGCCTGACCTCGTCAATCCTGCGCGCCCGGGTCACACATGCGCGCAGCGTGCCAGTGCGCAACAGCTTTGCCTATGGCGTTGATTATGTGCTGTTGAGCGAAGCGCAGCGTTCCGGCGCTGGCAGAACGCCGAAACTATTTTCGTTCGGCCGCCGGAACCTGGTCTCGCTGTATGCAAGTGATCATGGGTTTTCCGACGAGGGCGGCCCAGTTTGGGTCCGTCGCGTCGCTGCGGAAGCAGGGATCGGCGAGGTTGCCGAGGTCGCGCTTCTGACCCATCCCCGCTATTGGGGCTATGCCTTCAACCCGGTCAGCTTCTGGTTCATGACCGGGCCTGACGGAACGCTCAGGGCGGTCCTGGCCGAAGTTCACAACACCTTTGGTGACCGTCACTGTTATCTGTGCCGAAACCTGGACGGCGGACCAATTAATCCCGACGCCTGGATCGAAGCGGACAAGCGGTTCCATGTCTCGCCTTTCTTTGCCGTCGAGGGAAGCTATCGCTTCCGCTTCGTGCTGGAAGATCAGCGGATCGCCCTCTGGATCCGCTATGATGACGGCCAGGGCGGCGGGTTGTCGACCGCGCTGGTAGGCGATCGACGCCCGTTCTCCGACACCGAGTTGCTGCGCGCACTTTCGCGCCGGCCGCTGGGGGCGTTGAAAACCACCGCATTGATCCATTGGCAGGCCCTGAAGCTGTTCCTGAAGGGCGTGCGCTACCGGCGCCGGCCGGAACCGCCACAGGAGCATCTGACATGAAGGCATTTTTGCGGACAGCCGCGCTCGCGGCGGGGGTTAGCTTTGTCGGGGGAACAGCGTCGGCGGCCCCGGAGGAATTGCGCGGGCTTGTCGGCGCCGAGCAGCCAGCGGGATGCAGCGACTATAGCTTCCTGTTCTGGGACTTTTATCGGGCCGAGTTGTGGAGCGACGCCCAGCGACTGCCCGGTGAAACATTCGCCCTGTCGCTGATCTATCGCACATCTTTCACCCGTGCCGAGCTCGTCGATAGTTCAATCGACGAGATGTTGCGGATTTCTGATCGCCCAAAAGCGAGCTTTGCCGAGGTGCGGCGCGAACTGGAGAACAGTTTCCGCGACGTTGTGCCCGGCGACCGCATCACCGCATGGCGGGCCTCGCCTGACCGGCTTCGGCTGTTTCTGAACGGCGCCGAGATTGGCGTTCTGACCCGCGAGGTTGATCTTTTCTTCTCCATCTGGCTCGGCGCCGACAGCCGCCATCAGGAAGGCCGTGAAGCCCTGCTAGGGGGGCGCTGCAATGGCTGAGACACAGATTGGCCGTGGTGCGCTTGCTCGCCCCGGCCTGGTAGCGGCGGCGCTCGCCTTCGCCGGGCTGCCGCTTTATATCCACGCCCCGCGCTTCTACGCCGAGGAAATGGCGGTGGGCCTGCCAATTCTAGGGGTCGTCTTGCTGTTAGCGCGGGGGATCGACAGCGTGCAGGACCCAGTCATCGGTTGGCTCGCTGATCGGCTTCGCGCCTGGCGTGAAATATGGGTGATCGGGGCGGTGGCCCTGTTGGGAACCGGGATCGCCATCCTGTTCGCGCCGCCTGAATGGGGGGATCCATTGCCGCGTCTGGTAATTGGATTGCTGGCTGCGTTCACCGGCTTCAGTGCGTTGCAGATCGTGCTTTACGATCATGGGTTGGCGCTGGCGAACCGGGCAGGCGGCGGCCATACAAGGGTTGCGCTGTGGCGCGAGGTCGGCGGCCTCGCTGGAATATGCCTCGCCTCGCTGGCGCCACCACTGCTGGCGATCGCGTTTGGGGTACCTTTGGCCTTTGTCGGCTATGCCGTTGTCTTCACGCTGATCGCCACATTGGCGGTCATCGGGATGGCAGGCCGCTGGCAGGCCTCGGCTGCACCGGCGATCGGAGCGGCGGGCTTTCGACGGGCGCTTTCCACACCCGGCGTCGCGCCGCTCCTCGGCTTCGGTTTCTTGAACGCCCTGCCGACTGCCGTGACTTCGACGCTGTTCCTGTTTTTTGTCGCAGAAATCCTGCATGCGGAGGCACATGCTGGGCCAACACTGTTGCTGTTTTTCGCCGCAGCTGCCTTTGCCGCGCCTTTCTGGGCACGGCTTGCCGAACGCACCGGGCGGCGACAGGCGCTGGCCGTCGGCATGACGGTGTCGATCCTGGCATTCGCTTGGGCCTACAGCCTTGGCCCAGGCGATATCAGTGCCTTCTACGTTATCGCCGCTGCATCGGGCGCGGCGCTGGGCGCCGATATGACATTGACGCCAGCGATGCTGGCGGCCCGTATTGACGGCGACGGCGGGCGGGTCTTCGCCCTTTGGACGTTCCTGCAAAAATCTGCGTTGGCGCTCGGCGCAGGAATAACGCTGCCAGCGCTGGCGCTTGCCGGCTTCAACCCATCCGACGCGGTGGAAGCCAGCGGACGCGAGGCGCTTTCGGTCGCCTACGCGCTGGTTCCCTGCGCGCTGAAGCTGTTTGCAATCGGCGCACTCGCATTCATATCCGACGAAAAGGAGAGCATCCGTGAAAAAAAGTAATGCCGCCATCGCTGTGGCTGTGATCGCCAGCCTGGCTGGTTGTGGATCTCAGGCACTTGATGACTATGCAGCCGAGACCCCACGACTGGATTTGCGCGAATACCTGAATGGCCCGCTGACTGCGTCGGGCATTTTCTTTGACTACGCGGGCCGCGCCGATCTTCGGTTCGTTGTCGATATGGAAGGTTCGTGGGACGGCAACACCGGAACCCTTGCCGAACGCTTCCGCTACAGCGACGGCCAAACTGACGAGCGTGTCTGGACCATCCGCTTCACGGACGACCAGCATTTCACCGCTACGGCCCATGACGTTGAGGGTGAAGCGACGGGAGGTCAGCAGGGCAACGCGGCGATTATGAAATATCGCCTGCGGATTCCGCGCGACGGCAAGGAGGTCGTGGTGTCGATGGAGGATTGGCTCTATCTGCAGGAAGATGGAACGTTGATCAACCGAGCCAAAATGCGCAAGTTTGGTTTTTCTGTCGGCGAACTAGTCGTGATCTTCCGCAAACTGCCTCAATGACTTCGCTGGCTGGGAAACGCTACTGGCTGGTAGGCGCCAGCGCCGGGATCGGCCGGGCGCTGGCGGTGGAACTTGCACGCGCCGGAGCAACACTTGTGCTTTCGGCGCGGCATACCGATGCACTCGCCGAACTCGAGGGAAACCTCGACGGGGCTGGTCACTGTGTCCTGCCCTGCGATGTGACCGACCCGACATCGGTCGAGCACGTCTTTCGCGAGGCAGGCACCATCGACGGATTGATCTACTGCGCCGGCACCTATGAACCCATGTCGGCGCGCGAGCCTGACCTAGCGGCACTGGAGCGCATGGTCGACGTCAACATCGCCGGGGTGCTTCGGGTGCTTGCCCATGTGGTGCCAGCCTTCGTCGCACGGGATGCCGGGCACATTGTCCTCTTCGGCTCGATTTCGGGCTACCGTGGCCTGCCGGACGCTTGGGGTTACGGGGCCACGAAGGCCGCCACCATGCATCTCGCCGAGAACCTGCGCTGCGACCTGCGTGATGCGCGCGTGCTGGTGCAGATCTGCAATCCGGGCTTTGTCGAAACCCGGCTCACTGACAAGAACGATTTCCCGATGCCGTTCATCATGCCAGCGAACGAAGCCGCCCGGCGGATCCTGAGCGGCATGAAACGAGGCCACTTCGAGATTGCCTTCCCGTTCATTTTCGCGACTGCATTGCGCCTGCTGGCATCGTTGCCCCGCCCGCTATATTTCGCGCTGGTCCGCCTGATGGCCGCACGAAAGACTGGCGAGTGAGCGAAACACCCGACATGCCGCAAACGACGATCGCTGCCACCGTCCCACCGACGTTGCTGTGGCTGCGTCGCGATCTGCGCCTCGGGGATCATCCCGGCTGGGAGGCAGCACTGGCGGCTGGCGGCCCTGTAATCCCGGTTTTCATCCTGGACCCGCTGGTCGAAAGCGAATACGGCGCAGCGCCGCTCTGGCGGCTTGGCGAGAGCTTGCGGGACCTGGCGGCACGGCTCGCCAGTCGCGGCAGCCGGCTGATCCTACGGCGCGGCGAAGCGCTTGAAGTATTGCGCCAATTACTGGCCGAAACCAACGGACGGCGGGTGGTCTGGTCGCGTCTCTACGACCCGCGCGCCATCAAACGAGATACGGCAATCAAGGCGGCGCTCGGCGAAGACGGGGTCGAGGTGACCAGCGTCAACGCATCGCTACTGTTCGAACCGTGGACGGTCAAAACCGGCCAGGGCAGCTTCTACAAGGTCTATACGCCGTTCTGGGCGTCGGTTCGAAACCGCGACGTGGGTGACGTTCTCCCGGAGCCGGGCGATCTTGCCCCGCCGATGACCTGGCCCCGTTCCGACCAACTTTCGGACTGGTCGCTGGGCCGCCAGATGCATAGTGGTGCGGTGTTTGTGCGCCAGCATGCGCGTATCGGTCAGGCGGCGGCACATGATAGGCTGTCCGAATTCCTCGACGATCCGATCGCCCGTTACCGTGACGACCGTGACCGCCTTGATCGTGAAGCGACCTCTGGGCTATCTGAGAACCTCACATATGGCGAAATCTCGCCACGGCAGATCTGGGCCGCCGGGCGCAATGCCATGGAGCGGCTTCCCGGCAAATTCACCGGCCAGGCTGAGCACTTCCTGAAGGAATTGGTCTGGCGTGAGTTCGCCTACCACCTGCTCTTCCATACTCCATGGATCGAAACGCGATCCTGGCGCCCGGACTGGAACAACTTCGCCTGGCGCCCAGACAATGCGGATGCCGAGCGTTGGCGACGTGGCATGACAGGCGTCCCGGTAATTGACGCCGCGATGCGCCAGCTCTACGTCACTGGCACCATACACAACCGGGCGCGCATGCTGGTGGCCAGCTTTCTGACCAAGCATCTGCTCACCGACTGGCGCGTCGGCGCGGCGTGGTTCCGCGATTGCCTGATCGACTGGGATCCCGCCGCCAACGCGATGGGCTGGCAGTGGGTCGCGGGCTCCGGACCGGACGCGGCGCCGTACTTCCGGGTCTTCAATCCCGACACACAAGCCGCGAAGTTTGATCCCGACAGCCGCTATCGTGACCGATTCCTTGCCGAGGGAAGGCTGACACCCCATGCAGACGCGCTCGGCTTCTTCGGTGCCTTGCCGCGTTCCTGGAAACTGACACCAGCGCAACCTTATCCCGAGCCCGTGATCAGGCTTAACGAGGGGCGCGAACGCGCCCTTTCCGCCTACGCGCACCACCGTGATTCCCGATCATGAGGTATCGCGGTTTTTTCTGCCGGCCCGCTTCGGATTCATGCCAAGCCCGCATATCATTGGGAG
This sequence comes from Thermohalobaculum sp., assembly GCA_035527255.1. GTDB lineage: Bacteria > Pseudomonadota > Alphaproteobacteria > Rhodobacterales > Rhodobacteraceae > Thermohalobaculum. The sequence goes on from DATLAW010000255.1 coordinate 6,216, forward strand.
GTACGTCATGGTTCTAACGAACGTAGCCGGCGAAAATCATCTCCCCCGCAGGTTCGAGGCATTCTTTTCGATCCTTCAGCAGCTTCAGAGTGGCGTGATTGAAATCGCACTGCCCGATGGCCGGGTCTTTGCCGCAATGGGCGAGAAAACTGGTCCGACGGGCCGGATCGATGTCGCCAACCCTGAATTCTTTTCCCGCATGGCCCGCGACGGTGAAATCGGTTTTCCTGAGATGTTCATGGAAGGGTGGTGGAGCACCCCCGATCTCCAGACCCTGCTCGACGTCCTTTTGTTGAACAACGAACCCGTGGTCCACAGTTTTTCAGGCGCTGCCTTGGTTCGTGCCTATGAGCGGCTGCGCCACTGGCTGCGCACGAATACCAAGCGCGGAGCCAAGCGCAACATCGCCTATCATTACGATCTGGGGAATGACTTCTACCGGCTCTGGCTCGACGAGACGATGACCTACTCGTCGGCGTTATTTTTGGGGCAGGGCGAGACCTTGCGCGAAGCGCAGCAGAACAAATATGCCTCCGTCTGCGACCGAATGGACCTACAGCGCGGGGATCATGTGCTTGATATCGGCTGCGGCTGGGGCGGGTTCGCCGAATACGCCATCCGCGAACGCGGCGCCCGGGTGACCGGCATCACGCTGAGCCGCGCCCAGCACGATTATGCCCGCAAGCGCATGGCGGCAAACCCAGTGCGGACTTTTGATTGGTTGCGTCCCAGGCGGAAAAATTGAGCATTCCAAAATTTCGACTTTTTCGACAGTATCGACCCGAAGGCGAAGTTCGGCCTCATCGCACCCACGGTTCCAACCCGACCTTTGGCGTTTCCTAGTGATGGTTTGAAGAGAATCCGAAACCAGACATTGCCTGAGCGATGATGGATCAGTTTCGGTCTCCCAGAGTTGCCTTTGTCACGAGCGCGTACTTTGGTCGCAAAATGGACTTTGTGCAAATGGCGGGTTTCGGTCTCACTCCAACCGCGTCCGCGGTTGGGTATGTATTCGATTTGGGCAGAGTTCCTAACGACGGTAAGAGACAAGCTGATCGATTCCCAAAGTACTGCGGGGCCGCTTCAACCGATCGCGGGGTCGGACTTCGGCGCGCTGGCCGTCGCGCCGGAAAAGAATTTCCACATTGCCATTCCGATTCCGTCCAGCCTGTCGGGAGCCGCGAAAATGGAGAGGCTCAACGACTGCTCCCAGCGCTCGTCGCCAGCGATTGCCAGATCGCCGGCCTGTAACGACGCGGCGATGGAACTCTCCGGCAGCCAGGCGACACCGCAACCCCGCATGGCCAGGCTTTTCAGAGCCTGCGCGAAAGCATCGGTGTGCCGGACGTCGAGCGCCGGTTTCGAACGCTTGAGCAAATCATCGACCACGGCGCCCAGGAATGAGCCCCTGGTATAGGCGAGATGCGGGATCCGGGCGCGCTCATCACCTGGCAAGCGCCAGCGGGGTTGGCCCTCTGGGTCCGGAACGCAGACCGGCAGCAGACGTTCAGTACCAAGATCAACCCTGGCGAAGGCGGCCTCGTCCAGTGTCAGGGGCACTGAACGATGCCGATAACATAGCAGGAAATCGCAGGCGCCCTCGGTGAGGACCTGGCAGCAGGCGTGCAGGTCGTCCGAAAGA
>DATLAW010000256.1:0-7162 GCA_035527255.1 Thermohalobaculum sp.
ATGGTCGAACGCTGCATCAACAAGCTGAAAAACGCGCGAAGGCTGGCTACCCGCTACGACAAAACCGCCACCAGCTATCTCGGGTTCATCGAGATCGTATCCGCCCGGCTATGGTTCAGGCATTTGTCAACATGACCTAGCGAGGTCGCATAGGCCCGCGAATTGGGCGACACGCAGGGCTTCATCGGTGTTTCGTTTGCTTGGACTGTTGAGTGTCGATTTCGCTTCGCTCAGATTGGCACTCATCAACTGCGCGCGCGCGGATGCGTTGTTCGTGTGTTCCGGCTTTGGACGTTGCTGGTAGCGAATATTGCCATCGGTCATGACAACGATGACCTTGAGCACGCCGGTATCGTGGAACGCAACCGGCAGGGCCGCAAAACCGGCATCGACCGTACCCGCCGTGACGAGTGCCTCGGTGATCGGCCGGCTCGACGGATCGAGCAAGCCCAGCCCAAATTTCATACCATTCTGGGTGCCTGTTCCATCATGACCGGTGAGGGCCAAAATCTCGGCTTTCAGCGCGTCCGGGTCATTCGAGAGCGGCAAGATTGGCGATGCATCGCTCGGGCACCAGCCCCAATCGGCTTCGTGACCGGAATTTCCTTCGAAATTAAACCACTGAAATTGCGGCGACTGGGCGCGCGAGTTTGTCGCCGGAAGACCAGCAGAGTTGAAGTCGCTATCGGCAAATTCGACGCAGGACGCATAAGTATGGTCCCGGGTCGTGTTGAGAATATCAAACAGCGGCCCGGCATTAACCTGACCGGCAAAGGGCACGAGGGAAACGGTTGTCGTCGGTGCTGACGCGGGCGTCAGAGTGGTGTCGATAAAGCCTGCGGCGGCCGCGCGCATTACCTCGAGGCGGCTCAATGCTGTACCCCCGGTGCGCTCGCGGGCCATCGAGCCCGAGATGTCGAGGACGAGCGATATCTCGACATCCTTGGCACCCTGCAAGGCGGCCGAACGTGCCGCCACCTTCAGTTGGCCCAGGCCGACCATCCGCAGAAAAATTGTGTCCATTTTGTACTCAGCGACTGCGTCAATGCGCCGGTAGTTGAGAGCCGTGTCCGAGCTCACCAAGACATCCAGATCGCCGTCGGACAGCGCACGGTTATCGAGGAACTCGCGAACCGTTAGTTCGGCTTCAACCACCTGCGTCAACGACGCAGCGGCCAGCACGCCGCGGTCGAGCGCGTCTTGCAGGTCCGCGCGTTCGGCGTCATGCCGGATCAGGTCGAGCGCTATCCCTGTGGTAATGATGATGCCGACAAACAAAATCAGCATGAGCGGAGTCAACGCTCCACGCTGATCGTCGAGGAACAATTTCTTCTGAATGGTGCACATGGCGACGCTCCATTGTTTTGGTGTACACGAAGTAAAATTCGTAAATTTATATTTATCAGGGTCGTTTACTGCGCGGAAAAATCGAAAACACATAGAACACGCAATAGTTGGGAGAAATCAATTAGGACACACGTAATGATTGTATCTAAGTTTTACTTGTTGAGTCGGTATAGGATGCGGTATTTTGAGTTTTTGTCAAGTATGTAGTAAATAATTAAACGTGAACAACTTGGTCTGGTGGTGATCTAAGTGGGAGAATCGTGGGAAAATGCGCCTTTCAACGATCGTAACCGCGCGATAGTTTTATATTAAAACTCCAGATGTTTACGCACGACTCTTGATGTGCTTCCGTCGCCTGGGTCTTTATCCTACGATCGCCATGGGACCGCCATATCACGCCATCCGAAGCGCCGACGCGTGCCGACCGGGTTCCACGCAGACCTGGCTTGGGGAGCATCTCTGCGACATCCCGGGCGGACCTCGATATCGGCATGGTGCGCGCAATGCATTATGTTAATGTCGTGGTCTGCCGGGCGGGCACATTGCGAGTCCGGGCAGCAAAATAACCCAGCGTTGGGAAATTCGACATGCCGATCTGGAAGCAGATTCTCGTTCTTCTTTTGATCGCTGCCGCCAGTGTTGGCGGTTACGAGGGGTATCGACGTCACTTCGCTCCGCCAGCGGAAATCGCGGCGGCACCGGGCGGCGCGCGCGCGGTTACGGTCGAGACTGCATCGGCCGAGCGCCGCATGTTGCCACGGACAATCGAGGCGGTCGGCACAACGCGGGCACGCCAATCGATCCAGATCGTCCCGCTCGCCTCCGGCCGGGTGGTCGAAGTTGCCATACGATCCGGCCAGAGAGTCGAGGCGCATGAGGTGCTGGTACGCCTCGACGACGAAATCGAGCGCGCCAATCTTGTCGAGGCAGAAGCTTTGCTGGTCGAACAGCATCAGGCGGTTGAACGCGCCCAGCGATTGCAGCGCACCAATGCTGTTGCGCTGGCGACGCTCGAGCAGGTGACGGCTGCGAAAGGGGCGGCCGAAGCCGCGGTCGCCCGGGCGCGGCGAAGGTTGGCGGATCGGGTAATCCGCGCGCCCTTCGATGGCGTTGTTGGCCTCAGCGACATTGACCTTGGGGCACGGGTGGATGACGAGTCGGTAATGACAACGCTTGACGATCTATCGGAAGTCGAGATCGAGTTTTCGCTGCCCGAGACGCTTTTCTCCGAGATTGCTGTCGGTCAACCGATCAGCGCGCTTAGCGCCGCGTTTCCGGGTCGCATCTTCACTGGCAGCGTCGCTTCCATCGACAACCGAATCGACCCGGTTAGCCGCGCATTCAAGGTGCGGGCCGTCACACCCAATCCGGAAGAGGTGTTGCCCTCCGGCATGTTCATGTTCCTGACCTTGACGCTGTCCGAAACCGAAGAGGTGGTGGTGCCGGAGGAGGCAATCATCGTCCAGGCCGCCGCGACCTATGTCTTCGTGATTGACGGCATGCAGGCCGCACGCCGGCCCATCGTAACCGGGCAGCGGCGGGACGGCGTCGTCGCGGTGGTCTCAGGAATCGAGCCTGGCGAGACGGTCGTGATTCGCGGTACTCAACGGCTCCGTGACGGCTCACCGGTGAAGATTTTGGGTGAGCCGGTCAGCGAAGCCGGGGCGCGCTCCGGGGACGGCACATGACCCTCTCCGACCTCGCCGTTCGCCGGCCGGTGCTGGCGGCAGTCGCTAACCTGCTGATTGTTGTTTTCGGCTTCACCGCGCTCCAGGATTTGCCGATCCGGGAATTGCCGGATGTCGACACCGCGGTTGTCACCGTCACGACCACCTATCGCGGCGCGGCGCCGGAGGTGGTCGATACCGACATCACCGAAATGGTTGAGGGCGCGGTCGCCAGCATCTCCGGCATCCGTTCGATAAGCTCGGAGAGTAGGCAGGGCCGCAGCCAGACCACCATCGAATTCAGAACTGGCCGCAACATTGACGAGGCAGCCAACGACGTCCGGGATTCGGTCGGGCGCATCCGTGGCGACCTTCCGGCGGAGGCGGATGAGCCCCAGGTGGTCAAGAGCGACGCGAACGCCGACCCGGTCATGCGCCTCGCCGTCACTTCGGACCGAATGACAACCGCCGAGATCACCGACTACATTGACCGTTTCATCGCTGATCGGCTGGCGACGGTCGATGGGGTCGCCAATCTGAATATCTATGGCGAGCGCCCCTTCGCCGTCCGCATCTGGATCGACCGGCGCGCACTGGCGGCACGCAATCTGACGGTGGCGGATGTCGAGGCGGCGCTGCTGCGTAACAATATCGAACTGCCCGCGGGCGAGGTCAAATCACGCGAACGGCAACTGACCGTAAGGCTGAACAGCCGGATCGCGACGATCGAGGACTTTCGCGCGATCGTGCTTGACCGGGTCGCCGGTTATCCGGTGCCGCTCGGCGATGTGGCGCGGATCGCCCCGGGCGTTGCCGACGATAGCACTATCGTCAGAAACAACGGTGTCGAAGCGGTCGGGGTCGCGGTTCTGCGCCAGAGCCAGGCAAACACCATCGCGATTTCTCGGGCGGTTCGCGCCGAAATTGCCCAGATCTCGAAAAGCCTGCCGGAGGGTATGGCGATTGAAATCGGCTCTGATGACGCAATCTTCGTCGGTGCTTCTATCAAAGAAGTGCTGTTCGCGCTCGGGATTTCTCTCGGGCTGGTCGTGCTGGTCATCCTGATCTTTCTCGTCAGCCTGCGCGCAACGCTGGTGCCCGCCATCACCATCCCGGTCGCGTTGGTCGGCTGTTTCCTGTTGATCCAGGCGTTCGGCTTTTCCATCAATACGCTGACACTCCTGGCGCTGCTGCTCTCGATCGGGCTCGTGGTCGATGATGCGATCGTGGTCCTTGAGAATATTCAGCGCCGGATCGAGCATGGTGAAAGCCCGATCGTAGCCAGCCTCCGAGGCTCGCGACAGGTGACGTTCGCCGTACTTGCAACCTCGATCACACTGATTGCGGTCTTTGTGCCGCTGTCCTTCCTGCCCGGACAGGTCGGGCGACTATTCGTCGAGTTCGGTTGGGTGATGGCCAGCGCGGTCGCAATCTCGACCTTTGTCGCATTGACCGCCTGTCCTGCCCTCGCCTCGAAGGTTTTGAAACCGCGGCGACCGCGCGCTGCCGGCGAAGCACCCCGGCGCGAAGGACTGATCCTGCGGCTATACCGTGGCCTGCTGCATCGCGCGGTGCGCATGCCGCTGGTTGTGGTCGTTGTTGCCATAGCGATCACCGCTGGCGCGTGGCCACTTTACGGCACTCTGCCGCGAGAACTTGCACCGCGCGAAGATCGCGGCGTTGCCTTTGTGGCGCTGACGGCACCCCAGGGAAGCACGCTGGCCCATACCGACATTGCCGCCCGCCAGGTCGAGCGCATTGTCCAGCCGCTGCGCGATTCCGGCGATATTGTCACAGTCTTCACCTTCACCGGCAGTCGCGGACGGGCGTTCCGATCGTTTGTCGTCCTTCGCCTTGCACTGTGGCACGAACGCGAGCGCACAGTTGCCGAGATCGTCCGTCAAATCGCCCCACGAATGGGCGAAGTGACGGTTGCCCGCGGCTTTCCGGTCACGCCAGCGGGGCTCGGGCTGCGCGGCTCGTCCACACCGGTTCTTATCGTCATTGGTGGCCCCGATTTCGAGAGCGTGAAGGGCTGGGCCAATGCCTTGCTCGCGAAGGCCGAGGAGAAACCCGAACTGATCAACCCGGAGATCGATTTTGAGGAGAACCTGCCTCAGCTCGACGTGACCATCGATCGCGCCCGCGCCGATGATCTTGGAATCTCGGTCGAGACTATTGGCACGACCTTGCAGACCATGCTGGCGGCGCGGGAAGTCACAACATTCGTCAGTCGCGGTCGCGAATACCCGGTGCTGGTGCAAGCGGAGGACGATGACCGGCGCGTCCCATCGGACATTGCCAACATCTTCATCCGCGCCGGCGACGGCAAGACCCTGGTTCCGCTCGGCGCGTTGGTCCGGCTCACCGAAAATGCGGCGGCGCCGTCGCTCCGCCGCTATGACAGGTTGCCATCGATCCAGCTCTCAGCGGCGCTGGCCGAAGGCTACGATCTTGGCGCCGCTCTCGCCTATCTCGAGGATGCCGCCAGCGAGACTCTGCCACCGGAAGCGAAGCTCAGCTACGAGGGGCAATCGCGGCAGTTCAAGGACACCGCCGAAGGGGCGGGGCTGGTCTTTGGGCTCGCGATTCTGATCGTGTTCCTGGTGCTGGCAGCGCAGTTCGAGAGTTTCATCCATCCGCTTGTGATTATGCTGACGGTGCCGACCGGGATCGCCGGTGCGGTATATGCAATGGCGCTCGGGGGGCTTTCGCTCAATGTTTATAGTCAGATCGGGGTCATTCTCCTGATCGGCTTGATGGCGAAAAACGGCATTCTGATCGTTGAGTTCGCGAACCAGCTGCGCGACACCGGCCTGACGGTGCGTGAAGCGGTGATCGAGGCCTCGGTCCTGCGCCTTCGTCCAATCGTGATGACGGCGGTCTCGACAATCCTCGGGGCGCTGCCGCTGGTCCTGGCATCCGGGGCGGGCGCCGAGAGCCGGATTGCAATTGCAAGCGTGATCATCGCCGGTCTGGCGCTATCGACCGTGCTGATGTTGGTCGTGACGCCAGTGCTCTACGATATGATGGCACGATTTACCGCGCCCCGGGGAGCGGTCGAGAAGGCACTGGAGCGTGAACTCGGAGCAGGCGTCGCCGCCGAGTGACATTCAAGCTAAGTCTCCAAGAATAGCCGGCGCCAACTGGAGGCCGGCACGCCGTGCCGTGGGTGATCGCCCGTGATTGACCGAGATCAAGGCCAACCTCGCGCAGATTCTTGGGCCAAAGCTGGTGCAGTGCTTGCCACTGCGGCGTTTGTTGGTATTTGCTGATAGCGGGAGCACACGAGAATCGGCTGAGGAGACCCGGCAATGTCACTGGAGATCTGGATTGCCTTTGCGCTGGCCAGCGGATTGTTGCTGGCAATCCCAGGGCCGACGGTGATGTTGGTCGTGTCCTATGCGCTGGGGCGCGGACGCGAGAGCGCGTGGGCCACTGTCCCCGGCGTGGCGCTGGGCGATTTCACGGCCATGACGGTGTCGCTGGCCGGCGCCGGTGCGGTTCTGGCCACCTCGGCGACGCTTTTTACCATACTGAACCTATGTGGTGCGGCTTATCTGTTTTGGCTGGGCATAGGGTTGTGGCGCGCGACACCGGAAAAGTTAACGCTCGACGGTGGTACCTCGGCGCCGAAGGACCTGCGGCGAATGTTCTGGAACACCTATGTGGTTACCGCGCTGAACCCCAAGAGCATCATGTTCTTTATCGCGTTTGTGCCACAATTTACGGTCACCGATGCGCCGCTGGTGCCGCAGTTCGCGATCCTGATCGTCACTTTCGTCGGCCTCGCGGCGGCGAACACTGTGTTGTGGGCGGTGCTGGTGGGTGAAATGCACCAACGTTTCGAACAACCAGCGACGCTGAAGCTGATCAACCGGGCAGGTGGCGGCATTTTGATCGGTGCAGGGGTGCTGACGGCGATGGCTCGCCGGGTAGCCTGAGTGCCGACTGCAGGGACTGTAAATGCCATTGATCAACTCGAACTGCTCGCCAAAGGGGTAGTCAGCGTCGACCGCGTCAGCTCCGGTCGGCGGGCAAGACACCACCGACCTTCTCGGTGATCGCCGCGGCGGCCCGGCGCACGCGGGCGCCAAGTTCGGCCAGCCGGGTATCAGGCAGTCGAACCACCGGACCGGAAATCGAGA
>DATLAW010000257.1:0-4311 GCA_035527255.1 Thermohalobaculum sp.
TCATGTTCCGGACAACTCCTTCTTCTGGCCGCTGGCAGGGGCGGAGGGTCTCGAACCCCCGACCTACGGTTTTGGAGACCGTCGCTCTACCAACTGAGCTACACCCCTAGGGCTGGCGGCACCGGGCATTTACGAGCAAACGGGGCGAAGTGCAAGGGGGGTGTGAAGCGATGCAGCAGGACGGCCCTCGATGCACCGTTTGTCGATCAATCCTGACGACGGCGGCATGATCAACGCGCGATCGCTTCTTGAAACCACCCCAACCCGTCCTCGGTCCGCCCCTTGGGCCAATACTCACACCCAACAAACCCATCATAGTCCAACCGGTCCAGCACCCCGAACAGATGTGGAAAGTTCACCTCCCCCACATCCGGCTCGTGCCGGTCCGGGACGCCGGCGATCTGGATGTGGGCGATCCTTGGCATCATCGCCTCCAGCCTCCGGGTCAGGTCTCCCTCCATGATCTGGGCGTGATACAGGTCGAATTGCAAGCCGAGGTTCGCCGCCCCAACCGCATCCAGCACGGTCAACGCATCGGTCGAGTTGTTCAGGTGGTAGCCCGGCATATCGCGGGTATTGATCGGCTCGATGCACAGGCGCTGATCGCCTGCCCGCGCGGCGGCATGGGCCAGGTTGGCGATATAGGTTGCCCGCGCCGCAGCACCCTCGGCCAGCCCAGCCATGATGTGCAGCCGCCCCGGCCGCAGAATCGCTGCGTATTCCAGCGCCTGGTCGATACTGTCGCGGAACTCCGCCTCGCGGCCGGCCAATGATGCCAGCCCGCGCTCGTCCGCCTCCCAGTTGCCAGGGCGTGCATTGAACAGCGCCATCCCCAGCCCGTTGCGGTCCAACGCACCGCGGATCTCGATCGCTGAATAGGCATAGGGGAACAAGAACTCCACCGCCTCAAACCCGGCCGCCGCCGCCGCATCAAATCGCTCCATGAACGGGTGCTCGGTGAACATCATCGACAGGTTGGCGGCGAAACGGGGCATCGGAACTCACATCTGTAATTTATGGGCGCTCATATGTTCGTAGTGTGGTCGGCATTCCGCGACAATCCCCTCCAGCCCCTCAGGCACCGGTCCAGGCGGCTGGTAGGATGCGAAGCCGGTCGATTGGTTGACCCGCGCGTACCAATGTGCCGCCCAGACCCCGTCGCTGTCGCGCGGCCCTGCCGGCCAGGCCAGCATCGCCCGGTCGAACGCGACGGCCAACGCCGAGCACAATGTACGCAACGCCGCCTCTGGTGCCTCCAGCACGTCGCGCGCCTCCAGCACCGGGGGTGCTTCTCCAGCCTTCTGGCAAACATCGTCGAACAGCTCGGCCTGACGCCGGAAGCCGAGGTCGTCGGCGCGCATCTCCGGCCAGCCCTTGTGGAACGAGGCCGCCACCGCCTCGGGCGGTCGGATCAGAAAGGCGTGGCGACAGGTCTCCATCCACCCCAACGGCGCTTGCGGGATCATGTGCTGGCACATGTGCTTCTGGAAATGGATTGGCGCATTGATGTCTTCAACGCAGTGCCGCGCGCATTCCTGCCAATCCGATGATTGCGCCGCGACTACCTCCGCGCGCATTGGATGGTCCAACCCGGTCGCTGACAGGTAAGCGGCATAGAACGGCTCGTCGGTCACCTGTGTGTCGGCCCGGTTCTCCCAAGCGCGCATCATCGCGGTCGAGATATTGCGCGGCCCCGACCACATTGCGATGCGGATCGTGCCTGCGTTGGGTCGTTCAGTCACGGATCGATGATCCCTCGCGGTTTCCTAGCGCGAGGAGCCAAGCGAGAAATTGACGTCGCTGTCAAGCCACGCATCGTAGGCGGCCATCAATCCCAGCCGATGGGCAATCAGGAATTCTCCGGTTGGCGACACCGGGTTCACCATGGTGACCCTGCTCCGGCCAGCGCTGCTCGGGAAGCCGCTCGCGATGTTGGTGTTCAGGCCATTGGCGCTAAAGGCGGCTGCACTGTTAGCGCGATCTGAATTTATCTGGTCGATAGTCTCCCGCAGCAACACGATCTGCGACAACAGTTGCGCTGATCGGCTTTTCTGCTTTCGCGTCCCGGTATCCAGCGCAATCTCTGCCGCAATGCAGGCATCTGCCAGAAAGACGACAAATTCATCGGGCCTGCTGCGGCGCGCCGACTTGGCCCGCATTCCATAGTAGCTGCAGGCTTCGGCGAAATCCACGCGCTCGGAATCGACGGCGAAACCCGGGCGCAGGTTGCCGGCCATCCCCAATACCAGTGTGATTGACCCGATGATGATTATCGGCCGGATCTTCAAGTTCGCGACTCCTCCCCATTTTCTCACCGCACATAGTTGACATACTACATTATATTTGTCACGCAAAATACTGAAATAGAGACAATTTTAGTAAACTAATAAGCGCTCACCCAACGGCATGGCGGCTTGCACGTCTTTCGACCTCTTGGTATATCGCCAACGCCATGAACGATGAGCCCCCAATGCTGCGCGCGACGGACCCTGTCTCGGCGCAGACCTCCGCCGATCGCAGGCGGTGCTCGGGGATCGAGCGTTGGAGCCGGCCGCTGGTCAGCCCATGGGACAGGTTCAGCGCCTGGGTCAACATGCTCTTCGCTGATAATGGATTGATTCGGCTGATCTATCCGAACCTGCACCAGGTCAGCGATCGCGTTTGGCGTGGCGGGCAACCGACGCCGGGCCAGCTTCGCGCCTTCGCCCGTCGCGGAGGACGCAACGTGGTTTCGCTGCGCGCTGGCCGTGGCTTCGGCTCGCTGCCGCTGGAGTTGGAGGCATGCCGCGCGACCGGGTTGACCTACCATAACCTAGTGATCCGGGCCCACGCCCTGCCCACCCGCGACGAATTGCGCGCGGCGGCGCAGCTGTTCGCGATCATCGAGCGCCCGGTGCTGCTCCATTGCATGTCGGGCGCCGATCGCAGCGGCTTCGCCTCGGCGCTGTTTCTAATGCTGGTCGAGAACCGCCCGGTGGCCGAGGCACGGCGGCAATTGTCGCTCCGCTACGGCCATAACCCGTTCGGCAGGGCCGGGCTGCTTGACGCGTTCTGCGACGCCTATCAGCGCGACGGTGACCTTAGCCCAATGCCCCTGACAGAATGGATCGAAACTCGCTACGAACCGGATGAGATTACCGCTGCATTCAATGCCACCCCTATCGGCGCTCGGATCCGCAACTACCTCCGGCTTGGCAAGTAGCGCTATCCATCAACACCCTTGATCCGTTCAATCAGTAAATGGCGTCTTGCCTTTAGCGAGATGGCGGCTAGTTTCGGGCGCAGCTCACAACCTCCCTTTTCGAAAGCCAACGCATATGTCCCTCAATCACGGTCGTGCCCTCGTCGCCATCCCCGGACCCTCGGTAATCCCCGACCGGGTACTGAACGCCATGCACCGGGCGATGCCGAATATATACGAGGGCGATCTGGTCGAGATGTCCAAGGGCATCCTCAGCGAGATAGGCACCATTGCCCGCACCAAGGGCGAAAGCTTCATTGCCGTCACCAACGGCCACGGCGCCTGGGACATGGCGGTTTCCAACACGCTGAGCCGGGACGACAAGGTGCTGGTACTGGAATCGGGACGCTTCGCCATCGGCTGGGGCGAAATGGCCGCGACCTCCGGCGTCGAAGTCGAGGTATTGGCCGCCCGCCCGAATCGCGCCGTCGATCCGGCGGCGGTGGAGCGGCGCTTGCGGGCCGACACCGGCCACACGATCAAGGCGGTGCTGGTGGTGCAGATCGACACCGCCTCGTCGGTCATCAATGACATCGCCGCAATCCGCCGCGCCATCGACGCCGCCGGGCACCCGGCGCTTTACATGGTCGACTGCATCGCCTCGCTCGGCTGTGTGCCCTACGAGATGGACGGCTGGGGCGTTGATGTCACTGTCGGAGGCTCGCAGAAGGGCCTGATGGTGCCGCCGGGGCTGGGCTTCAACTGGGCCAACGACAAGGCGCTGGAGGCACACAAGACCGCCGGCCTGCGCAGTGGTTATTGGGATTGGACCAAGCGCCTGTCGCAGGGCTCGCACTACTGGCGCTATTGCGGCACCCCGCCGATCTCGCATCTGTATGCCCTGCGCGAGGCGCTCGACATGATCGCCGAGGAGGGACTGGAGAATGTCTGGGCCCGGCACAAGGTGTTCGGCAGCGCGATCCGAGCCGCGGTCGGTGCCTGGGCCACTCCGAACGGGCTGCGACTCGCCGTGGCCGAACCTTCGGAGCGATCCGACTCTGTCACCACCGTGATGACTGGATCGATTGACCCGGCGCGGCTGCGCCAGGTTTGCGAAACCCAGGCCGGGC
>DATLAW010000258.1:0-15338 GCA_035527255.1 Thermohalobaculum sp.
GTTCTAACCGCTATGGGCCACTATGAGCGGCCACCAACGCCGCTTACAAGGGCAGTTCGGGCGTCTTTTGCAGTAAATACGGCCTCAAATTCCGTCGAGAAAATTCCTTCCTTAAGTCTAAAGCCTTTGACATTCATCGTGCCGTTCTTGTCTTCGGCAATGGCACGAAGCGTCCGAGTAAGATCATTCAACTGCGGCTTAGACGCGCCGTCCAGGTGCTTGCCCTTGATGAAATCCCTAATCCTTTTGTTGAACAACGCGCCAAACGCTAGGACTATTAATCCAGCGTCCATCAACCCAACCAAATCAGGAATTTGAGCAAAGAGCGAGGCAACTACGGAGCCTTTTTTGACCTCTTTGACATACATTCTCGCCGCACCGCTGAGTTCCGGGTGCTCGCTTTGAAGATGGCGTTCAAATTCAGCGCCAAAGCCAGCGAAAAGCGCAGCGAAATCAGAAATCTCAATCGGATCATCCATGTCCAATTTAATTTCAATAAATGCTTCTGCACTGCTCATGAGATGAGAATACGACACAGAACTTAACATATGTCACCCTCTAATTTTGAGGGTGCAAACTGCCCTCTTTGGTGCTTTTGATACATAATGCCGAAAAAATCGTACAGAATTGGCCGAATCGATCACCGAAAGGCAATGGGAACGCTTGGGATTGGCGGCAACACACTATATGATGACCCACACTAACGAGACGGGCACGATCCGTGGTAGCCGCTTCGACGCCGTTCTAATCGACGCCGAGGGCCGCTTGGAGATCATCGAAAACGCCCGCAGTTTCGACGAGCACTGAGGCGGAGCAAACAAATGAAAATCAAAGCCATCCTGGTGGCTGCATGCCTGATCGGGCCTGCACTCGCCGCTTGTACACCTGCTGGCGTTCTGATCGGTTCCACGGCCGTGGTGGCCCGTTCGGTGGTTCAGGAGCGCACCACGATGGACGCGCTAAGGGACACCGAGATCAAGATCAGCATGGAGAATCAACTGCTGAACCATTCCGGCGAGCTGTTTCGGGACGTTTCGGTCGATGTGACCGAGGGCCGCGTGCTGCTGGCCGGTTCGGTTCCGCTACGCGAACACAAGATCGAGGCCTCGCGCATGGCTTGGGAAACCGGCGGCGTCATCGCGGTCGACGACGAACTAACCGTGGCCGAGGACAGCGGCACAATGGCCTATCTCGCGGATGTGCGGATTTCGAATACCCTGCGCATCGCCCTTCTGACAGACCGGAAGGTGAGTTCGGTGAACTACAATGTCGAGACGGTCGACCGGGTTGTTCATCTGACCGGGCTCGCCAAGTCGGATTCCGAACTTCAACGGGTGATCCGACGGGCCCAGGAGGTCAGTGGCGTCGAGCGTGTGGTCAGCCATGTCCTGACCATCGACGACCCGCGCCGGTTACAATCCGCGGGCGTCAACGACAGCGTCACCGCTACCACCGGCGGCTGATCCAAAACTCACGACCGCGTCCGTCCGTCAAGGCCGGGCACGTTTTGCCCTGATCCAATCACTGCAAGGGGGGCAAGATGCCGCTTTCCGTCGCCATCCAGATGGACCCGATCGAAGCCATCAATATCGATGCCGACTCGACCTTTCGCATCGCGCTGGAGGCGCAGGCGCGCGGGCACGCGCTGTTCTATTATCACGTCGGCGACCTGGTCTGGGACAGCGGCAAAGTGATGGCCACGGGCTGGTCGCTGGAAGTACGCCGCGAGCAAGGCAATCACTTCACCCTCGGCCCGCGTGAGACCCGCGACCTCGGCCAGATGGACGTGGTGCTGTTGCGCCAGGATCCACCCTTCGACATGGGCTATGTCACCAACACCCATCTACTCGAGACCATCCATCCCAAGACATTGGTGGTCAACGACCCGTTCTGGGTGCGCAATTGCCCGGAAAAGCTGCTGGTGCTGAGCTTCCTCGACCTCACCCCGCCGACCCTGATCGCCCGCAGCCTGCCAGCCTTGCGCGCCTTCAAGGAGCTGCATGGCGACATCATCCTGAAGCCGCTTTACGGCAATGGCGGCGCCGGGGTGTTCAAGCTCGGGCATGGCGATACCAGCCTGAACGCCCTGCACGAGCTGTTCATCGGCATCAATCGCGAGCCGCTGATTGCCCAAAAATTCCTGCCTGCCGTGGAAAAGGGCGACAAGCGGGTGATCCTGATCGACGGCGAGCCGGTTGGTGCCATCAACCGGGTTCCAGCGGCGGGCGAGACCCGATCGAACATGCATGTCGGCGGCCGGCCGGAGAAGATTGCTCTCGACGACCGCGACCGCGAGATTTGCGCCCGCATCGGACCGACCCTGCGCGAAAAGGGTTTGATCTTCACCGGGATCGATGTGATCGGCGGCTGGATGACCGAAATCAATGTCACCTCGCCGACTGGTATCCAGGAACTCGAGCACTTCGACGGCACCAATGTCGCCGCCGTGATCTGGGAGGCGATCGAGGGGCGACGGGCCGGCTGATGGAACGGGGTGGCTGATGAAACGATCGCTCCGCCTCCGGCTGCTAAGCTTGGTTCTGCGGCTCGTGGTCAAAACAGCTCTCAGCCTGGTCAAGAAACCCCAAGCCATGCGCGCCCAGTTCGAGCGCGCTGCCGGGCGCATCTTCAAGTCACCCGAAGACGCCAATTTTGTTCCCGACGCAATCCGCCGGAGCGATGTGGATGGTGGAAATGGCGGTTTGATTCCGGCGCTCTGGGCCAGCCGAGGCCGGCCTGACCGCCACAAGGTGATCCTCTATCTGCATGGCGGCGCCTTTTTGGCAGGATCGATCCGCACCCACCGCCATTTGGCCGCATGCCTGGCGGGAGCCGCTGGAGTTCGCTCGGTTCTGCCCGAATACCGGCTGGCCCCGGAGCACCCGTTTCCGGCGGCTCTCGACGACGCGGTCGCAGTCTACCGCCACCTGCTCGCCACCGGCTACGAAGCCCGCCATATCGCATTGGCGGGCGATTCGGCGGGCGGTGGACTGGTCTTCTCGCTGCTATTGAAGATTGCCGAGCACGACCTGCCGTCGCCCGCCTGTGTCGTCGCCTTCTCACCCTGGACCGACCTGACGATGACCCGCGGCAGCCTGCGCCGAAATGCCCGGCGCGACATGATGCTGCCGGTGCGGCGGTTCTCCGAGGTTGTGTCGCTATACCTGCAAGGGGCGATGAGCACCGATCCGTTGGCCTCGCCGGTTTATGGCGAATACGCAAATCCACCACCAACCATGATCACAGCGACCAAGGCCGGAATCCTGCGCGACGACGCCGTTGCCATGGCCGACCGGCTGCGCGAGTCCGGTGGCGACGTTGTGCTCGAGCTGTGGAAGGACATGCCGCACGCCTGGCCGTATTTTGTCGGGATGGTAGTCGAGGCCGACACCACGGTGGAGCGCGCGGGGCGGTTTATCGCCCGGCATTTGGGCGACCGGTCAATATCGTGAGCGCTGGATGGCGGCTTTGAGCCCTTTGCGGACCTCGCAGGGCGTTCCTTTATGACTACTGTGTGCCAAAGGAAGACCTTCGATCACTCTGGCGATCAGACCTTTGCGATAGCTACATTCGAACCAGCTCAAGCGCGCCACATGCCAGCCCTTCAGGTCGTGCGACTTCTAGAACTCGACCGCTCAGAAAAGAAAGGTATCTGCGTACATGCTCGGCAGCAGATCATCGGTGCCCAGGTTCGGCAGCCCGTCCTCATTCACGGCGGGAATTTCGCCATCGCCGTCCAGATCGCTCAGCGCGGCACCGAGGCTCGAATGAGGGCCGCCGGGCGCGTTGGTTACTGTGAAATTCCGTACCCGTCATTGGTCAGGATCTGGTTTGTGACGCTATTGGCGACGAATGCGTCGAGGTCGCCATCGCCGTCCAGATCACCCAGCGCGACGCCCCGGCTGTCAAGAGAGCCCCCCGGCGCAATCGCCGCGGTGAAAGTGCCGGAACTGTCATTGCTCAGGATCTGGTTCACGCCGTCGGCATTAGCGACAAACACATCGAGATCGGGTGCGGCCCCGTCCAGGAACGGCACGTGCTCAAGCGCCCGCTCCGACATCCTGTCGAACGGGATCTTATCGAACGGGAAATTCTGTGGCGGGAATTTTTCCGATGGCGGTCTATCTAACGGGCGCATCTCAACCTCCCCAGACGCAAAAACACTCAGATTACATACAAACTTGGGTTGAGGGTCGCATTGATATCGATCAATGCGGTTTCTCGCCTCTGCATCGTCAGATGCTCACGCACAAGAGCTGGGAGGAAAATCGGCGTCTCGCCACAAAATTTCTTCCCGTTATCTGGCTTCTGGTCCGGACATCCTTCACCGCAAGGGAAAACTGGTAAGCACGGCAAAGAGTCACGACAAACGGTGGGTTGCTATGGAAGAAATATTCGACTTCATAGGGAATGAGGGTGAGGCCCAGACCAAGTCAAGCCTCGAACTCTCTGCCTCGCGAATGTTTCCCGGCTGGCTGGCCGAAGAAGGGCTGAGCTTGGCCTTTACGACCTACCAGGCGGGACGGCTGTTCCTAATCGGCACCAAAGATGATGGCCGTCTGTCGATGTTCGAACGGGCGTTCCAGCGTTGTATGGGGCTGTGGGCCGGGATCGAGACGCTCTATGTGAGTTCGCTCTACCAACTCTGGAAGTTCGGGAATGCGCTGGAGCCGGGGCAGACCTACAAGGGCTTCGACCGACTCTACGTGCCGCGGGTCGGCTACACAACGGGTGACCTCGACATCCACGACATCGCCGTCGACGGCGATGGCCGGGTGGTCTTCGTGAACACGCTCTTCAGTTGTCTCGCCACGGTGAGCGATACACACAGCTTTGAGCCGCTCTGGCGTCCGCCCTTCATCAGTAAGCTCGCATCCGAGGACCGCTGCCATCTGAACGGCATGGCGATGAAGGCCGGTCGTCCGAAGTATGTTACCGCCGTCTGCCAGAGCGACATTGCCGAGGGCTGGCGCGACCGACGCGCGGACGGCGGCTGCGTGATCGATGTCGATACAGGCGAGATTGTCGTCTCCGGCCTGTCGATGCCGCACTCGCCGAGGCTCCATGGAGGCGTGCTATGGGTGCTCGATTCGGGCACTGGCTATCTCGGGCGGGTCGACGTCGCAGCTGGAAAGTTCGAGCCGGTGACGTTCTGCCCGGGCTTCTTGCGCGGGCTGGCGTTCTTCGGCGACTTTGCGATTGTCGGCCTGTCGAAACCGCGGTCTGGTAGCTTTTCGGGCCTTGCGCTCGACGAGAACCTGAAGGCGCGTGACGCCGAGGCGCGCTGCGCTGTGATGGTTATCGATCTGAACACCGGGAGCATCGTGCACTGGTTCCGCATTGAAGGGATCATCGAAGAACTCTACGACGTCGCGGTTCTGCCAGGCGTCGTTCGGCCAACCGCGCTCGGCTTCAAGACCGATGAGATCCGACGCTATGTGACGATGCCGCACCAACGGTGAAGCGAAGGGCGGTTTTGGGTCAAGACCTGTCATCTGAGCGATTTGGTCGGATGACCGCTTAGTCCGCGAAGCCGCCAGTCGCGGCAACCGTTCTACCGCCCCGCCTTCTCTTCAATCCCCGAGACCCCCTCGCGGCGTTCCAGTTCGGCCAAAACGTCATTCAGGGTCAGGTCGCTGGCGGCGAGCATGACCAGGAAGTGATATAGCACGTCGGCGCCCTCGCGGGTCAGCGCTTCGCGGTCGCCGCGTACCGCCTCGATGATCGCCTCGATGGCCTCCTCGCCGAATTTCTCGGCGCATTTGGCCGGGCCTTTGGCCAGCAGGGCGGCGGTATGCGAGGTCGCCGGGTCGGCTTGCCCGCGGGCGGCGATGGTAGCGGCGAGGCGTCGCAGAATATCGCTCATAGCCGCACCGGAATGCCGTGTTTCGCCATGTGCAGTTTCGCCTCGCGCACGGTGTGTTCGCCGAAATGGAAGATCGAGGCGGCCAGTACGGCGGAGGCGTGGCCTTGCGTCACCCCCTCGACCAGATGATCCAGTGTGCCGACGCCGCCCGACGCGATCACCGGGATTTTCACGGCGTCGGCGATGGCGCGGGTTAGCGGCAGGTTGAAGCCCGCGCGGGTGCCGTCGCGGTCCATCGAGGTCAGCAGGATCTCGCCGGCGCCCATTTCCTCGACCTGTTTGGCGTAGGCCACCGCGTCGATGCCGGTGGCCTCGCGCCCACCATGGGTAAAGACCTCGAAATGGTCGCCGACAGATTTGGCATCGATGGCGACGACGATGCATTGCGAGCCGAATTTCTGCGCCGCCTGGCGGACGAAATCCGGGTTCTTGACGGCGGCGGTCATGATCGAGACCTTATCGGCCCCGGCCAGCAGCAGGTTGCGGATATCCTCCAGCGTCCGCACCCCACCGCCGATGGTCAGCGGCATGAAGCACTGCTCGGCGGTGCGCCGGGCGACATCCAGGATGGTGCCACGGTTCTCATGGCTGGCGGTAATGTCGAGAAAGCACAGCTCGTCGGCCCCGGCGGCGTCATAAAGCGTGGCCTGCTCGACCGGATCACCGGCATCGACCAGATCGACGAAATTGACCCCCTTGACGACGCGACCGTCCTTGACGTCGAGGCAGGGGATGATGCGGATTTTTAACATTTGGCAGTGTCCTCCAGCAGCATGACGGCCTCTCCAACATCAATCTGCCCATCATACAGCGCCCGGCCGGAAATCACACCGTCCAGCTTGGCACCGCAGTTCTTCAGGGCGCGGAGGTCGGCCATTGAGGAAACCCCGCCGGATGCGATCACCGGGATCGACACTGCCCGGGCCAGCGCCGCCGTCGCTTCGACATTCGGCCCCTGCATGGCGCCGTCGCGGTCGATGTCGGTGTAGATGATGGCGGCGACACCGGCGTCCTCGAACTTTCGCGCCAGATCGAGCGCGGTGATGTCGGTGGTCTCGGCCCAGCCCTCGACCGCGACCATGCCCTTGCGCGCATCGATGCCGACCGCGACCTGGCCGGGGAAGGTTTTCGCCGCCGTCCGTACCAGGCCGGGATCGCGCACCGCCACGGTGCCGAGGATCACCCGGCGCAGACCCCTGGCCAGCCAGCCCTCGATGGTTTTCATGTCGCGGATACCGCCGCCGAGTTGGGCCGGGATGCTGATCGCCGCCAGGATCGCCTCGACTGCGGCGCCGTTGACCGGCGCGCCGGCAAAGGCCCCGTTCAGGTCG
Organism: Thermohalobaculum sp.; assembly: GCA_035527255.1. Classification (GTDB taxonomy): domain Bacteria; phylum Pseudomonadota; class Alphaproteobacteria; order Rhodobacterales; family Rhodobacteraceae; genus Thermohalobaculum. The sequence goes on from DATLAW010000258.1 coordinate 7,198, forward strand.
ACCAGATGGACCCATTCGCAGCCCGCCGCCTGGAAAGCGCGGGCCTGGGCCGCCGGATCGTCGTTGAAGACCGTCGCCTGGTCCATCTCGCCGCGCAGCAGCCGGACGCATTGGCCGTCCTTGAGGTCTATCGCGGGGTAGAGGATCATCGGCGCTTCCTTCTGTCGCCGCCCCCATATCGCGGCGGCTGGGAAAATAGAAGTCGGGCCAAAAGAAATTGTGATTCGATGTAACATGACAATAGGCTACCTCTTGGGCCGAGACGAATGGGAGGTTCACATGTTGAAAAAATTTGCCCTCAGCGCGGGGTTCGCGTTGGCAGCCACGCTGTCCTCTGGGCCAGCACTGGCCACAGAAGGCGAGCGGGTGCAGGTCACCGGCGAGATGATCGACACCTGGTGCTATTTCTCCGGCGTCATGGGCGGGCCGGATGCGGTGGTCGGCTCGGCCCATCACACCTGCGCGCTGTGGTGCTCGGCGGGCGGGATTCCGGTGGGCATGCTGGCCGATGACGGCACAGTCTATATGGTGATCAAATGGCAAGGCAGCGCCGATGTTGCCGATGGCCAGACCTTGTTAAGCGTGCAGAGCCACAGGCTGACCGCCGACGGCCTGCTGTATGAACGCGATGGCATCAAGTATCTGGTGGTAGAGAATATCGTGGCCGACGAGGGCATCGTGAACCTCAATCACGCGGATTATGGCGCGGTGCCGGAGTTTTCGTTCCCGGAGCCAACAAAGTGAGGGATCCAACCATGAAACGCCTGATGATGATCGCTACTGCCGTTCTGATCGCCTCGCCAGCCGTGGCCGAGGGCGATTTCGCCGCTGGCAGCAAGGCGAAAAGCTGGGGTCTGGCCGGCGAGGAGAGTGCAATTTTCGAGGGCACGGTGATCGATGCTCTGTGTTATATGACCGGCGACTGCCCGGTCGATTGTGGCGCTGGCAAGCGCCAGATGGGCGTCCTGCGCCTGGATGACGACCGCTTTCTGCTGGCCAACAAGAACGGCCAACCGGTGTTCACCGGTGCGACCGTCGACCTCGCCCCCTATTGCGGCCAGACCGTCGAGGTTGACGGGTTGTTGGTCGGCGATCCCGAGATCACTCCGGGGATCACCGGGGCCAAGCTGTTCCAGGTCCAGACTGTTCGTGTCGTCGACACCGACGCAGTGCAAAAAACCAACCTGTGGACCAAGGATTGGGCGAAGCGCAACGCCGATGTCGGAGGCAAGGGACCGTGGTTCCAGCGCGACCCGAACGTCGCCGCCGAGATCGAGGCGAATGGCCGGCTTGGCCTGGGGGCCGAAGCGGATCTGAAATATATCGAGGAGAATTTCTGATGCGTTCCGCGTTGGTGCTGATCCTGGCGACAGCACTGGCCCCGGCGACAGTGCTGGCGCATGACGGCGTGACCCGCCCGACCGCCACCGACGCGACCACCCGTCAAGCGGCAGCCAGTCCTCCCCTGCCCTTCCCGATCGAAATCACGCCGCGCTTTGCCTTGATCGACCAGACCGGCAGCGCAGTGACCCAGGCGAATTTTGCCGGGCGGCCGATGGCGATATTCTTCAGTTATGCCAATTGCGAGGCGATCTGTTCGGTCGCTCTGCCCAGTCTGGCGGCAGCACTGGATTTGCTTGGCGATGAGGGCGAAGCGATCGCACCGATCCTGATTACCGTCGACCCGGCCCGCGACACCCCTGAGGCGATGGCGATAAATCTACCGCAATACCACCCGCGTCTGATCGGCCTGACCGGCAGCGACGACGCTTTGGCGAGCGCCCGCGCGGTGTTCCAGATCGAGGCCAGTGAGGTGGCCACCACGCCCGAGGGCGCGCCGATCTATGCCCATGGCAGCTTCATCTATCTGGTCGGGCGCGACGGCAGGGTCAAATCCGTCCTGCCGCCGATCCTGTCACCGGAGCGGATAGCCGAGCTGATGCGCAAGTATCTTTGACGCGCGGCATTTCCGACCAAATCACCCCGAGGATCCACTTGGCCTGGTCCGATCATCGCCGGTTGCCACTAGCTTTCGGCCGCGGCGCGGGGCGAGTTGCTGGGTCGACCAGAAGCTCAATGCCAACCGTTCTCGTGCTCGCAGGCCGGTCTCCAGATCGTCGGTATTGACAATTGCCAGTCTGAAACCGCCGGGTGGCATGGCATGCCAGCTTGGTGGCCGGTCCTGGTGAAAGGTGATCTGCACACTGCTGACACCGGGCATCGAGCGGACTTCATCCAGCAATTCCGGCGCCGGGTGGCGGTATTGCAAACCATGCCCACCAAACAAGGCGATGCTGTATCCGTCCTGGCGCCGCGTGTCGTCGAAGACCCATTCATGGTCGCGGTACAACCGCACAAGCGCCTCGACCCATGGCCGCCCACCATAGATATCGGGCCATTGGTCGGCAAAGCGCAGATGGACCTCGATAATCCGCCCGCCGATGGTCTCGAAGTTGACCATGCCAGTATAGCCCCGCATGTGGGCGCGCAACCAATCGCCGCAGGAATTGGCGAGCTCAGGAAGGGTGTCGGCCAAAATGACCCAATGGTCGAACATGCCATCGCCGATCGGCAGGCCGGTCGCGTGCCGCCACCAGCGCGGCTCGCCATCGACGACGGCGAAATCGCTGGAGACATGCTCGCCATCGAACAACGGCATCCAGATATGGCCGGGCCGCTGGTGCGCCTTGTAGTCGCGCAAAGTCCGCATCACCCGGCTGCCAGTACCCATGCCGCGAAGATTGAAAACCGGTTTCGAGAATACCGGAAAACTAGGCGGCTCGATGCCGTGCGGGCCGCAGGCGAAGCCCTGACTTTCGGCAATGCGAAGCTTGTCGTAGACCCAGCGATGGGCCGGGAACAAGGTCCAGGCATCGCTGTCATCGACCGGAATCTGCACCTCATCGGGGCAGTCGATGGCCTCGAAATACTGCAGGCGCCATGGATCGGTCACACAGATCGGCATTCCGACAACCTGCTACAAAGCGCGGTAGGCGGAAAGTGATTCTGCGAGGCAATTGTTGCCCCGCGCCGCAAAGTTCGTTTCAGCGGCTCTCGGTCGTCCCAGAAGTTTTGGGCCGCTTGCCCGGATCAATCAGCGCGCCGGGCCAGTTGTTGGAGGCGCGGACGATGTTGCTGGACAGGTCTGCCTGCCACTTGGCCTGCGCGCCCGGCCCGAGGTTCAGGTACAGCTTGTCATCGACAATCGACCAAACCATGGGGTCGGCTTTCTGGACATGATCCTTCGATACCGCAAAGGCGCAATAGCCGCCGAACTGCGGGGCATATTGTTCCGGGTTGGCTTTGAACGCGTCGCGGTGCTCGGCGGTGGCAAACAGCCAGGTCGCGCCGTTCCATTGATGGGAAAACGCCGGGTCGCCGGGTTGCGGCTGGCCATCGGCGAAATAGGCGACAGTATCGTAACCCTTCAGTGCCAAGCCCGCATCATCGACGGCGATCGGCGGATTATCGGCATGGGCTATACCGCCGAGCAACAGTAAAGCGGTGACAAGGCTGGTTCTGATCAGATCGGTGAGACCAAACATGGCATTCTCCAGAAGAGACTCTGATAGTTGATATTATAGCACAGGATGGGCGCGTAGAACCATATTCATCTCCGTGGGTCACTTCAAGCTCACGGCCTCCAGCGCAGGAAGTTGGCGATCAGCCGCAGTCCGGTTTGTTGGCTTTTCTCCGGATGGAACTGGGTGCCGACCATGTTGCCGCGCCCGACCACTGCGGCGATCATCTCGCCGTGGGCGGTATGGGCCAGGCGCTGCTCCGGGTTACGCGGGCGCAGGTGGTAGGAATGGACGAAATAGGCATGCGCGCCCGGCTCAATCCCGGCCAGCAGCGGATGGTCGCCGACGGTCAGCTCGTTCCAGCCCATATGCGGCACTTTCAGGGACGGATCGTTGGGCTGAAGGCGTACCACATCGCCGTGGATCCAGTCGAAACCGGGGGTCTCACCGTGTTCCAGCCCGCGGGTCGCCATCAGCTGCATGCCGACGCAGATGCCGAGGAACGGCGTGCCCTGATGCACCCGCGCTTCCATCGCTTGATACATCCCGTCGACCGCCATCAGCCCGGCCCAGCAGTCGGCAAAGGCACCGACGCCCGGCAGCACGATCCGGTCGGATTTACCGACAATATCGGGGTCCGAGGTCACCACCACCGCGCCGCCATTGGTCTCGGCGCTCATGCGCTGGAACGCTTTCTCGGCCGAGCGCAGATTGCCGGAGCCGTAGTCGATGATCGCAGTTGTGGCCTTTGGCGTCGTCACGCAGCTTCACCCCTGAGGAACAATTCCTCGGCGCCCTCTGGCGAGCGCGCCTCGACAACGCCCGCCTCGCGCCAGCGGCGCATCCCCAGTTCGCCCCGGTGGACGGCGCCACCCTCGTAACCGAGGATCGCCCCAATGCCGTAGTAAACTGGCAACACCGCCAGCGGCGACCACAGCGCCGCCAGCCCGATCAGTGCCGCCTGCGCCGCCAATGTCAGCCACAGCCCGCGCCAAACCGCCCAAAGTGGCGGCAACATCGCGGCCAGCCAGTCGAACTGGTCGGCAACCGCGCGAATATCTTCACGGCCCTTGTGGTGAAGGGTATAAAGCCGGGTCTGCATGGCTCAGAGCGTGCCCTTGGTCGAGGGAATCGCGTCGCTCTTGCGCGGGTCGGCCTCGACCGCATCGCGCAACGCCCGCGCCACCGCCTTGAAGGTCGCCTCGGCGATATGGTGGCTGTTGATGCCCCGGATCGCATCGACATGCAGGGTGATGCCACCATTCATCGCCAGGGCGGTGAAGAACTCGCGCACCAGTTCGGTATCGAAGCTGCCGATCTTCGGCGCGGTGAACGCCACCTCCCAGGCCAGATATGGCCGCCCGGACAGGTCCAGCGCCGCCCGGACCAATGTGTCATCCATCGGCAGCAGGCAGGCGCCATAGCGCCGGATGCCGCGTTTGTCGCCCAACGCCTGAACCAGCGCCTTGCCCAGCGCAATGCCGACATCCTCGACCGTGTGGTGATCGTCGATATGGGTGTCGCCCTTGGTCGTGATCGTCATGTCGATCAACGAGTGCCGCGCCAGCTGGTCGAGCATATGGTCGAAGAACCCGACCCCGGTCCGGTTGTCGTACTGCCCGGTCCCGTCGAGGTTGATGGCAACCTCGATCGCGGTCTCGGCGGTCTTGCGGGAAATTGTCGCCTTGCGCATGGCCTCGGGCCCCTTGTTCCTGTCGCCCTCCATATACTGCGCGGACATGCGTGAGGCCAGCCCGTGAATTCGAACCCGTGATTTTCTCGGCGAATGCAGCTATATAGGTGAAAAGAAAGCAGGAGCTGAGGCATGCAGGCAGTCGATGAGCGTTTCCCCGGTTGGCATGGCACCACCATTGTCGCCGTCAAGAAGGGTGGCCAGGTGGCGGTCGCCGGCGACGGGCAGGTCAGCCTGGGCCAGACGGTGATCAAGGGCAACGCCCGCAAGGTGCGGCGCATCACGCCCGGCGGCCATGACGTGGTCTGCGGTTTCGCTGGGGCGACGGCGGACGCCTTCACCCTGCTGGAACGGCTGGAGGCCAAGCTGGTGGCCGCACCCGGCCAGCTGATGCGCGCCTGCGTCGAGCTGGCCAAGGACTGGCGTACCGACAAATACCTGCGCAATCTCGAGGCCATGCTGATCGTCACCGATGGCGCGACACTGTTGGTTGTGACCGGCGCCGGTGACGTGCTGGAACCCGAGGGCGGCATCGCCGCAATCGGCTCCGGCGGCAACTACGCCCTGGCCGCCGCCCGCGCCATGGCCGATGTAGATGCTGAGGCCGGGGGCCGCGACGCCGAAGCAACCGCACGCCGGGCGCTGGAAATCGCCGCCGGGATCTGCGTCTACACCAACGGCAACATGGTGGTCGAGGTGATCACCGCATGAGGGCCGCCCGAGTCCCGCGGGTCGCGCGCGTCGATCCGGCTGGGCGGCCGCTGGAGGGCCGCCGCAAGCAGGGTTTTCAGGCCATCGGCATCGTGCTCGGCTGGATCGTCTTGCTGATCGCGGTCCTTTGGGTCAGCGGCGGCGCGCAGCAAAGTGCGGCGCCGGTTCCCTGGATGCTGGGGATGGGGGTTCTCGCCTGGGCGCTGGCTGAATTCGTCGCCGGGCGCCGCGGCCTGGTCTGGCCGGGCAGCGCATTGGCGATTGTCGGGTCGCTGTCGATGGGGCTCGGCGTCAGCATCATCACCCCGGAATTGCGCCTGGGGCCACCGGAGATGCGGATGGCGATCATCTCGGGCACCGCGGCGCTTTGCATGTTCGGGTTTCTGTTCCGCTTCCGCCTGCCGGGACTGGTCTCGCCAGTGGTCACCTTCACGATCGTCGCGCTGTTCCTCGGAATCTACGGCGTCGATCCGGCACGGATGGCCGAGGTTGAGGGGTTCAGTCCGCGCGGCATCCTGGCAGCCATGCTGGGCTCGCCGGTGGCTGTGGTGGGCTTTACCGCGCTGTCGGGAGGGGCGGTGTTCGCCGCCCGGTGGCTCGACCTGAAGGGCGACGACTTCGGGCTGGCGACGGCGCGGCCACTACACCTGGTCGGCGCCGGCGTGCTGGCGCTGATTGTCGGGCGGTGGCTGTCGATGCTGCCTTCCCCGCTCGACTGGATCACGCTGATCGCGGCCTGGGCCTGCGTCGCTGTCTGGGCCCTGCGGATCAACCGCATCGGGGTCATGTTCGCGGCGATCCTGGCGATGGCCAAACCGACCGTGGTGGCGCTGGGCGTAACCTTCGGCTTTACCTTCGTGCGCGCGGACTGGGCCTGGTACTTCCCCTTGATAATCATCGGCGGCATCGCCATCTGGCCATGGCTGCACGAGCAATCGCTGCGCCGCAACTGGACACTCGGCCCCGGCGGGCGTATCCCGACGCCGCGCAACAACTGGTACTGGCGCTACTGGCCGTACTCGTGACCCTCCACCGCCCAAATCCATAGGATCGCATGTCTGACTTGACCCCCCGCGAGATCGTCTCCGAGCTTGACCGCTTCATCATTGGCCAGGGCGACGCCAAGCGGGCTGTCGCGGTGGCCCTGCGCAACCGCTGGCGGCGCAAGCAGCTGGAGCCGGGGCTGCGTGAGGAGGTGTTCCCCAAGAACATTCTGATGATCGGGCCGACTGGAGTGGGCAAAACCGAAATCTCGCGCCGGTTGGCAAAGCTGGCAAATGCGCCCTTCGTCAAGGTCGAGGCGACCAAGTTTACCGAGGTCGGCTATGTCGGCCGCGATGTCGAGCAGATTGTCCGTGACCTGGTGGAAACCGCCATCGTCATGGTCCGCGACGCCAAACGCCAGGAGATGCAGGCGGCGGCTCACGAGGGCGCGGAGGAGCGGGTGGTCACGGCGCTGGTCGGCGAAAACGCCTCCGAGACCACGCGCCGGGCGTTCCGCAAGAAGCTGATCGATGGCGAATTGGATGATACTGAGATCGAACTCGAGGTCGCCGACACCGCCTCACCGTTCCCGATGATGGAAATGCCCGGTGGCGGTGGCCAAATGGGCATGATGAACCTCGGTGATATCTTCGGCAAGGCGATGGGCAACCGGACCAAAAAGCGCAAGCTCAGCGTCAAGGACAGCTACACCCTGCTGATCGCCGAGGAGGCCGACAAGCTGATCGACCAGGAGGCGATTACCCGCGAAGCGCTGACGGCGGTCGAGCAGGACGGCATCGTGTTCCTCGACGAGATCGACAAGGTTTGCGCCCGCAGCGGCCCGGACGGTCGCGGCGGCGGCGCCGATGTCAGCCGCGAGGGCGTCCAGCGCGACCTGCTGCCGCTGATCGAGGGCACCACGGTGGCGACCAAACATGGAGCGGTGAAAACCGACCACGTGCTGTTCATCGCCAGTGGCGCGTTCCACATCGCCAAACCCTCGGACCTGTTGCCGGAATTGCAGGGGAGGTTGCCGATCCGGGTCGAGCTGCGCGCCCTGACCGAGGCCGACTTCGTGCGCATCCTGACCGAGACGGATAACGCCCTGACCCTGCAATACACCGCCCTGCTGGCAACCGAGGGCGTCGAGGTTGAGTTTGCCGACAGCGGGGTGGCAACGATCGCCCGCATCTCGGCCGAGGTAAACGCCCAGGTCGAAAACATCGGCGCCC
>DATLAW010000259.1:0-15182 GCA_035527255.1 Thermohalobaculum sp.
ACTTGCGCAGGATCGGCGCCAGAACATTCGATCAGCTCATGAACGCCATCGGTGACATTTGTAATCTGTTCACTGCTCAAGAGTGCTGGAATTACCTGAAGGCGGCCGGTTATGCTCCAACGTAATCTCGAAGTGCTTTAAACGGGCTGGGGATCTACATGCTCTCGCAGATCGCCAACTTCTCGAAGCGGGATCTCACCCGGATTGACAAGAAGCTGACGGCATTCAAAGGCCGTTGTTTCCGGGACGATTGGGTTGGGCAAGCCAAGGCGATCGTCGGCTGAGCGGCTCAACAATGCGCACAGCCCGGGTCGAAACTGATTCGACGCCGGGCTGACAACCGCGCGACTCCATTATTCGGTTTAACGAGCCGCCGCGACGATAGCCGCGAAATCGACCGCCTTCAGGCTGGCGCCGCCGACCAATCCGCCATCGACATTCGAGACGGCGAATATCTCGCGCGCATTACCGGGTTTGACCGAACCGCCATATAGCAGCCGCACCGCCTCGCCGACACCGGGGCCAAACCGCTCGATCAGACGAGCGCGCAGAAAATCGTGCATCTCCGCGATATCGTCCAGCGATGGTGTGCGACCGGTACCGATTGCCCAAACCGGCTCGTAGGCAACAACCAGATTCATAGCCGTGGCACCATCGGGGATCGAGTCGGCAAGCTGGCCGCCAACCACTGTCGTTGCGCGGCCCTCATCGCGTTCGCCATCGGTCTCGCCAACACACACAATCGCCGTCAGCCCGGCGCGCCAGGCCGCCGTCGCCTTGGTGCAAACCAGCTCGCTACTCTCACCATGATCGGCGCGGCGCTCCGAGTGACCAACAATGACATGGGTGCCGCCCGCATCCGCGATCATCTCGGCGGAGATGTCGCCAGTATGGGCGCCACTAGTGGCGGCATGGCAGTCCTGCCCGCCAATCGTAACAGCACTACCGCGCGCCTTGGCGGCGAATCCGTTGATCAGCGTGGCAGGCGGGCAGATCAGCACTTCGGCGCCAGCACCTGTGCTGGCCGCGATCAGCGCATCCAGCTCGGCAATCGCTTCTCCAAGCCCGTTCATCTTCCAGTTTCCGGCGGCAAGTTTACGGCGGTTCATCTTGGCTCCATCGGTCGAGGCATCCGCCCAGGCTAAGTTTTGGCCTTCTTCGCCGTCTTGCGGGCCTTCGCCGCCCGTTTCTGTGCCGCCGCCAGTTCCGCTGGCACCAGCGACCGGCGCGCCCATTCAAGCGCTTCGTCCGGGTCGTCGAGCGCAGAATCCGGCAGGCTCATCAGCCCGGCGATAGTTCGCCCGCCGTCGCTGGTATCATAGAAAAATGGCGTGGAACCCGCCTCCGCATAAGCCTTGGCAAGATCGGGATCGGCTTTCATGTAAATGCTATCTTCGATCACCAGCGCAAACATCGCATCATCCAGATAAACCCCGGCGCCACCAAACATACGTTTGGTCTGAACCGGCCCCAGAGCCCCGAAAAGATCGTGCAAATGCTCCGCGAACTCAGCGCTGACCGCCACCTACGCGTCCTTGAACTTGATCGATTCGCCGCAGCCGCAGGCTTCCGAGACGTTGGGGTTGTTGAAGACGAAGCCGGACTCCAGCAGCGAGGCCTTGTAGTCGATCTCGGTGCCGAACAGGAACATCTGGGCCATTGGGGCGATCATCACCCTGGCTTGACCTTCCTCGACGATGGCGTCATGCTCGCCGATCTCGGCGGCGTGCTCCATGGTGTACTCCATGCCAGCGCAGCCGCCCTTCTTGACGCCAATGCGCAAGCCTTTGATCTCGCCGCCAGCCATCAGCCGTTCGATCTGCCGCACCGCGGCGGCGGATATGGTGACTGGGGGTTTCCCCGGAATACCGAACATGGACTGCACCTCCTGAGTCGAAGATAGGCGCCACTTGAGGATATCTCAAGCGTCTGTCAGACTTCTAATGTCGCATATGACAATGAAACAACAGCTTATACGGAACGGATCCATGCTCAGATGTGCCCTTTTGGCCGGAGCGGCGCTGCTGCTGGGCGGCTGCCTGTCAACCAAGGAGCCGGTCTTTGACGAGACCAATAGCCTTCCGCTGGGCGAGATTCCCGAGTTCATCGCCTTCGTCGACGCCTGGGAAAACTTCGTCAACGCCGACGACTCGCCCCGCGAGATGATCGCGGAAGGCGGGCGCGGAATTGTTGTCGATGGTATCCTGGTGGTGCACGACAAAGCCGAATACTTCGCGGTTGCCATGGTCGCGGGCAGGCCATTGGCCTGCGTCATTCATGCGGATCACACGATCGAGGCGGTCGCCGCAGCGCATGGGGTAACAGTCGAATTGGACAAATCCGAGTTAGGCGATCCATTTCCACTTGGTCCGGTGCCGGTAGCTGCCGACGGGCCGCCCGAAGCCCTAATGACTTTCATCCGCGATCAGTTCGCGAACCAAGCGCTCGCTTGCACCATGCCGAAACGCGGCGGCTAGCCTGGATCACATAAACCCAAGTTCCAGCCGCGCCTCGTCGGACAGATTTTCCATGCCCCATGGTGGCTCCCAGACCAACACCACGTTGACGGTTTTCACGCCGGGTAGCGGTTCGACCGCATCGGCGACCCAGCCCGGCATCTCGCCAGCCACCGGGCAACCGGGCGCCGTCAGGGTCATGTCGATCGCGACGTTGCCCTCTCCGTCGATATCGATCCGATAGATCAGCCCTAGATCGTAGATATTCACGGGGATTTCCGGGTCATGCACGGTCCGGCAGGCCTCGACGATCTGCTCGTACAGCGGATGGTCGGTGCTCGAAGGCGCGATGATCGGCTCGCCGGTCTGAACGTTCATAACACTGATCCCTTGGCTTTCAGATAATACCATATAGAAAGCCTCAACAATTTCGTCCAGAGAAAGCGCATGTCAATCTTCACTTTTCAGATCGATTCCCGCGACGGTAAGGCGCGGCGCGGGCGGATATCAACGCGGCGTGGAGAAATTCGCACGCCTGCCTTCATGCCTGTAGGAACCGCTGGTACAGTAAAGGCAATGCTGCCCGAGAATGTCTCGGCGACCGGTGCCGACATCCTGCTCGGCAACACCTATCACCTGATGCTGCGACCTGGCGCCCAGCGGGTGGCCGATATGGGCGGGCTGCACCAATTCATGAACTGGCAAAAGCCGATCCTGACCGATTCGGGCGGGTTCCAGGTCATGTCGCTGGCCGACCTGCGGCGGATGAGTGAGCAGGGAGTGAAATTTCGCAGCCATGTCGACGGCTCCGAACATATGCTCAGCCCGGAGACCTCGATGGAGATCCAGCGGCTGCTCGGCTCCGACATCGTCATGGCCTTCGACGAATGCACACCCTTTCCCGCCGACGAGGCAGTTGCGGCGAAATCGATGCAGTTGTCTATGCGCTGGGCGCGACGCTCGCGCGAGGCGTTCGGCGACCGGCCTGGATACGCGCTATTCGGAATCCAACAAGGTAGTATATTCAAAAATCTGCGCGAAGAATCTGCGAAATCACTTCAGAGAATCGGCTTCGAGGGTTACGCCATCGGCGGGCTGGCGGTCGGTGAGGGTCAGGCGCAGATGTTCGAGGTGCTCGATTATGCTCCGGGGATGCTGCCAGACGACCGGCCACGCTATCTGATGGGCGTCGGCAAACCCGACGATCTGGTCGGCGCCGTGGCGCGCGGCGTCGATATGTTCGATTGCGTGCTGCCCTCGCGATCAGGCCGCACTGGGCAGGCCTTCACGCGCCACGGTGTCGTGAACATCAAGAACGCTCGCCACGTCGACGATCCGCGTCCGCTTGACCCCGAATGCACCTGCCCGGCCTGCCGCAGCTACAGCCGGGCCTATCTGCACCATGTGTTCAAATCTGGCGAGATCATCTCATCGATGCTGATGACCTGGCACAACCTGCATTATTACCAGGAACTGATGGCTGGATTGCGCGACGCCATCGGCGCCGGAAATTTGGCGGAGTTTACCGCCGCGTTTCATGCCCAGCGGGTTGAGGGCGACCTGCCGCCGAACTAGAACCCGGCGGGCTGACTGCGAACACCCCCGCAGGCTGGACGGATGCACGCCCATTCGCCATAGTCCCAACGGCGACCAAGGAGTGAGTCGGATGGGTATTCTTAGCGAGCTGAACCAGCTTCTGACCTGGTGGAATGGCCAGACCTTCGGCACCCGCGTGTTTACCGCGCGCAAGGGGCAGCGCGTGGGTGAGGACGAGCAGGGCAACCAGTTCTACCAGACCGCCGACAGCAAGCGCCGCTGGGTGATCTACAACGGCATTGCCGACGCAAGCCGGGTTTCGCCCGACTGGCATGGCTGGATGCATCACACCTTCGACGAAGTGCCGAGCCGGACGCCGCTTGAGCGCAAGGTTTGGGAGAAAGACCACAAACCCAATCTGACTGGTACTGATGGAGCTTATCACCCGCCAGGCAGCGTGCTCACGCCATCACAGCGACCGCGTGTCGCCGGCGACTATGAAGCCTGGCAACCGGAGTAACGCAACATGGCGAGCAATGCGGCCGAGACTTTGATTGGCGCCGTCGTTCTGGCGGTAGCGGGCGGATTTCTGGTTTATGCCGCGAACACCGCTGATGTCGGCGTTGGTGGCTCGGGCTATGAGCTGTTCGCGAAATTCCGCAAAGCCGAGGGTATCGATATCGGTGGCGATGTGCGCATCGCCGGGGTCAAGGTCGGCAGCATTTCTGGTATGACGCTCGACCCGACAACCTATTACGCCAAGGTCACCTTTGTCGTTGATCGCGATGTGAAGGTGCCACAAGACTCGCTGGCCAAGATCACCTCAGCGAGCCTGTTGGGAGACAGCTACATCGCCATCGATCCCGGAGCCGAAGACCTGATGCTCGAGCCCGGCGACGAACTGATAATCACCCAGAGCTCGGTCAGCTTCGGTGACCTGATTGGCAAATTTATCCACGGCGGCGACGTCCAGTGAGTTTTGCGGCAATGACTTGGCGCGAAGTGAGTAGGTCCAGTGGGCGGACCTAACTCAGGCTTGTTGAAAGCACTTGCCCGGCATTTACCCGTATTTCTGTTCGTATTGACGGTTGCTACGGCATCGCCGGTATTGGCTCAGGTCAGCGGCGATGGCGGGATCACCACCGAACCGCTCGAGCCATTGCAGCCTACTGGCGATGCGGCGGGAGAAGGCAGTCAATCGCGATTCAAGCCGGCGCCGTTCAAAACGCCTGAGATTCCACGTCAACCAGTGCCTATCGAGCCGATTGGAACGATCCAGCAGGCAGGTGCCCAGATGCGCCAGCTTGACAAAATGACCGGACGCATTCGGACCTTTGAGATCACTGCCGGGGCGGAGGAAATGGTCGATCGACTGCGTGTTCGGCTTGAAGTTTGTCGTGCGCCCGAGGACAACTCGCTGCACGGATCGATGGCTTTCGTGCAAATTTGGGACACCAAGCGAGCGGAGGATGCGCCGGTATTCTCAGGCTGGATGTTTGCCGAAAGCCCGGCGCTTTCGTCCCTGGATCATCCGCGTTATGATCTCTGGGTAATCAGCTGCACCACTTCGGCGGGCAACTCGTCCACGGCCAGCGAGTAAAAATTCGCCGGTCGGGCGATCGAGCGTTCAAGCAGTTTGTGGTAATGTGCCTTCGGAACATTTTGCGCTCCCAGCCCCTCCAGATGTGGGGTGGTGAACTGGGTATCGAGCAGGGTGAACCCACCGGCCCGCAGCCGTGCAACCAAATGGGCCAGCGCAATCTTGGATGTGTCGCGGGTTTTACTGAACATGCTCTCGCCGAAAAAGGCCCCACCAAGCCGCAAACCGTAAAGGCCGCCTTCAAGATTGCCATCGATCCAGACCTCAATTGAATGGGCGTGGCCCAAGCGGTGGAGTTCGATAAAGACGTTGCGGATGGTTTGATTTATCCAGGTTTCCGGCCGCGCCGCGCAGGCGTCGATGACCGCCACGAAGGCATGGTCGATGCGGACCTGATAGCCGCCCCTGAGGATTCGCCGCCTGAGCGACCGCGAAAGGTGGAAGCCGTCTAAAGGAATGATGCCGCGTTTGCGCGGATCAACCCAGAAGATCACCTCATCTTCGGCACTGTTGGCCATCGGGAACACGCCGACCGCGTAGGCGCGGAGCACCAATGCCGGGGTGATCTCAAGATCGGGTGATTCTGCGTCTTTCATGACCTTAAGGTAGCAGACTCGTTGTGAAAATCGATTGCCGGGAATTGCAGTTTCCTTTCGGGTCGGGCCAAATCCGACCACGATAGCTCCGTCTGTGTTTGGAGGGTGAGCGGACCCTGCCTCAACTTTGCACCCATGGCGCTGGACGCCTCTCAAAAAATGCGGCGATGCCGATAGCGGCTTCTGGCGATTCCCATTGGTCTGCAAGTGCGGCCGCAGTCATCGCGATGGTGGCGTCGTCGATCGGCCGGGCGAGCCGGAGCAGCAATGCCTTCGACGCTGCGACCGCACCAGGGGCGGCGCTGAGGTAGGGGGTGATTTCGGCCTCGACTGCGCCGTCGAGATCCTCCGGAGGCACGGCGCGCGTGGCCAGCCCCAGCCGCGCCGCCTCGTGGGCGTCGAACAGGCGGGCGGAGGCGAAGACCTCGCGGGCCCGCGCCAGACCCATACGCGCCACCACATAGGGCGAGATCGTCGCCGGGATCAGGCCTAGGCGAGCCTCGGTGAAGCCGAATTTCGGGCCGATGGCGGCGATGGTGACATCGCAAACCGACATCATCCCCATGCCGCCGCCGAAGGCCTGACCCTGAACCCGGCCGATCAGCGGCTTTGGCAACTCGTTCAACGCCTTCAACATCTGCGCCAACTTGGTTGCCTCGGCAATGCGCCCAGCGCGAGTAGCTGTCTGCTGCTCGCGCATCCATGCCAGGTCGCCCCCGGCGCAAAAACTGGCGCCGGCACCGGTTAGCACGATCACCCGGATCGCCGCGTTGGCGGCCAGTTCAGCGGCGGCGGCGGTCAGATCGGCGATCATTTGCCGGTTCAAGGCGTTGTGCTTTCCGGCGCGGTTCAGCGTCAGGGTAGCGACGCCGCGTGCATCCCCGCTGATTAAGACGGTTTCGTAATTCATTCCAGTAGGCCTCTTAAATCACCAACAAATTTCTCAGCATGGGTGAGTGCCGAGAGATCCAAACCGGTGCTCATGCCCTTGGCCGCAAGATCGCGCGCCAGCGTGCCGGTGGAAAGGTTCCCCTTCGCCCCCGGCGCATAGGGGCAGCCACCCAGCCCGCCAACGGCGCTGTCGAAAACGCGCAGGCGCCGTTCCATACTGATGGCGACGCTCTCCAGCGCCCGGCCATTGGTGTCATGGTAGTGCCCGGCGAGCCGCTCGGGCGGGGCCACCGCCAGAACCGCATCCAGCATGGTGCCAACCGTCTCCGGCGTGCCTTGGCCAATAGTGTCACCGAGCGAGACCTCATAGCAGCCAAGCCCGAACAGCAGATCTGCAACCCGCGCCACCTCGACGGGGGCGATCGGTCCGTCATAGGGGCAGGCGACAACACAGGAGATGTAGCCGCGTACCGGGATGCCGTCGGCTTTCGCCGCCTCAGCGACCGGGCGGAAGCGTTCGATGCTGTCAGCGATCGAGCAGTTGATGTTCTTGTGGCTGAACGTCTCGGAGGCGGCGCCGAAAATCGCGACCTCGTCAACCTGCGCGTCACGCGCCGCCTCGTAGCCCTTCATGTTTGGCGTCAGCGCCGCATAACGGGTGCCGGGGCGCCGGGTGATACCAGCCATGACTTGCGAGCCATCAGCCATCTGCGGCACCCATTTCGGCGAGACGAAGCTGGTGGCTTCGATGCGCTTGAAACCGACCGCGGACAGGAGATCGATCAGTTCGATCTTCTGCGCCGCCGGGATCGGTCCCTTCTCATTCTGCAACCCGTCACGCGGCCCGACCTCGACGATTGTTACTTCGGGGGCGCTCATTCCACCGGCTCCAGGATAATCAGCAGCGCGCCTTCCTCGACCTGCTCGCCGACGCGGACAGTGACCTCGGCTACCGTGCCATCGCGGGGGGCCAAGAGGCTGTGTTCCATCTTCATTGCCTCCATCACCGCCAGCACGTCGCCAGCGGCGACGACGGTACCGGGCGCCACGTTCAACGCCTTGACGATGCCAGGTAGTGGAGCGGCGATGCTGTCGCCGCCGTCGTCAGCCTCGGCAACCATCGTTATCGGGTCGGAAAGCGCGAACGTCAGGCGCGTGCCATCGCGGACCAGCGTGACGCTACCATCGGACTCATAGAGGCGGATGCGGCGGGTGCTGTCGCCGTCGCGGACCTGCCAGAGGGTGCCGCCGAGGGGGTCGGCTGTGATGCTGGCGGGGCCAGCGACGCTCACCACGGCGATGCCGCCGGGGGTGAAGCTGAGGGTGATCTCATCATGCGTAACTTCGCCCGTTCCGGCGGCATGGGTCAGTCGGGCATGGGTCGCACCGGTGCCCCAACTGCGCCAGCCCGCCACAGGGTCGGGACGCAGCAGGCCGGTCAGCGCCGCACCCGCCAGCGCCAGATCGGTGGGGGTGGCCTCGGGAGCCTCAGTCAGCATGGCGAGATCGCGACCAATCAGGCCGGTGTCGAGGGTGCCGGACCGGACATCTCTGTGGCGGATCAGCCGCTCGAGGAAGCCGATGTTGGTGGTCAGGCCCTCAGCATGGCTGGCCGCCAGCGCCGTCTCCATTGCAGCAAAAGCCGCCTCGCGGTCGGCGCTGTGGGTGATGATCTTGGCTATCATTGGGTCATAGAACGGCGTGACCGTATCGCCCTCGGCCACACCGCTGTCGATCCGCGCAAGATCGCCCGGCAGGGTCAATCGGGTCAGCTTGCCAGTGGCCGGCATGAAATCCCGCGCCGCATCCTCGGCATAAAGCCGGACCTCCAGTGCATGGCCATTCAGCGAGATCGCGTCTTGAAACAGCGGCAGTGGCTCGCCCGCCGCAACGCGGAGCTGCCATTCCACCAGGTCAAGACCGGTTATCGCTTCGGTGACCGGGTGCTCGACCTGCAGGCGCGTGTTCATCTCCATGAACCAGAAACCGTCGGGCCGCAGCGGGCCGGAGCCGTCGACGATAAACTCGACCGTGCCGGCACCCTGATACCCAACCGCCTCGGCCGCGCGGACGGCGGCACCGGTCATCGCGGCGCGAACCTCCGGGGTCATGCCGGGGGCAGGGGCCTCCTCGATGACCTTCTGATGGCGGCGCTGGGCCGAGCAATCGCGCTCGTACAGATGCACCGTGTTGCCGTGGCTGTCGCCAAAAACCTGCACCTCGATATGGCGCGGGTTCAGGATGTATTTCTCGACCAAAACATGGTCATGGCCGAAACTGGATGCCGCCTCGGAACGCGCAGAAACCAGCGCCTGGGCGAAATCCGCCGCCCGGTCGACCTTGCGCATCCCCTTGCCACCACCCCCGGCACTGGCCTTGATCAGCACCGGATAACCAATTTCCATCGCCCGTTCGGCAAGGAAAGCCGGGTCCTGGTTCTCGCCATGGTAGCCGGGGGTAACCGGCACACCCGCCGCCTCCATCAACCGCTTCGAGGCGTCCTTCAACCCCATCGAGCGAATCGCGCTGGCGGGCGGTCCGATGAACACCAGCCCGCTGGCTGCGACCGCATCGGCAAAACCGGGGTTCTCGGACAAGAAACCATAACCGGGGTGGATCGCTTGTGCGCCCGTGGCCTTGGCGGCAGCGAGAATGCGGTCCGCCTTGAGGTAGCTTTCCGACACCGGAGCCGGGCCGATGGCAACCGCCTCGTCGCAGGCCAGCACATGCTGGGCACGGGCATCAGCGTCGGAATGAACCGCAACCGTGGCAATCCCCATCCGCCGCGCGGTGCGAGCGATGCGGCAGGCGATCTCGCCCCGGTTGGCGATCAGGATTTTGGTGAACATATCAGCCCTCCAGCGCAGCAAGCGCATTTTGGTGGCGCTCGGCGGAGGCCGCGTCGAAGCAGCAGAAGATCACCTGGGTGATGCCGCTGGTGCGGGGCAGGGTTTTGGCGACGGTGCTGACGGCGATTTTGGCGGCCTCGTCGGGCGGATAGCCGAAGATGCCGGTTGAGATCGCCGGGAAGGCAATGGTGGCGAGCGTGTTCTTTTGAGTGATTTTCAGTGCGCCACGATAGCAGGCAGCGAGGAGCTTGGCCTCGCCGCTGTCGCCGCCCAGCCAGATCGGGCCGACGGTGTGGATGACGTGGCGCGCGGGCAGGCTGTAGCCCTTGGTGATCTTCGCATTCCCGGTGGCGCAACCGCCCAAGCCCGCGCATTCCCGCCCCAGCTCTGGCCCGGAGGCGCGGTGGATGGCGCCGCAGACCCCGCCGCCGTGGGTGAGCAAGGTGTTGGCGGCGTTGACGATGGCATCGACCGCGAGGGCGGTGATGTCGCCCTGGTGGATGACGATGCGGTGGGTCATGGTTCTGCCCCTCACATCCGAAACACACCAAACCGGGTCTCCCCGATCGGCGCGTTCATCGTTGCCCGCAAACTCAGCGCCAGCGCGTCCCGTGTCCGCCGAGGGTCCTGGATGCCGTCATCCCACAGCCGGGCCGAGGCGTATAGCGGGTGTCCCTGATGCTCGAACTGGTCGATGATCGGTTGCTTGAACGCGGCCTCGTCCTCGGCCGACCATTCTCCGCCGCGCCGCTCGATGCCCTCGCGTTTGACGGTGGCCAGCACCCCCGCTGCCTGGAAACCGCCCATCACCGAGATGCGGGCATTGGGCCAGGTCCACAGGAACCGCGGGCTATAGGCCCGCCCGCACATGCCGTAATTGCCCGCCCCGAACGAGCCGCCGATGATCACCGTGATTTTCGGCACCTCGGCGCAGGCAACCGCGGTCACCAGCTTGGCACCGTGCCGCGCGATACCCTCGGCTTCGTACTTCTTGCCAACCATGAAGCCGGTGATGTTTTGCAAAAACAGCAGCGGGATCTTGCGCTGGCAGCATAGCTCGATGAAATGCGCGCCCTTTACCGAGCTTTCCGAATACAGGATGCCGTTATTGGCGATGATGCCAACCTGCATGCCTCGGATCTGGGCAAATCCGGTCACCAGCGTCTCGCCATAGCGCCGCTTGAACTCGTCCAGTCGCGATCCGTCGACCAGCCGGGCGATGACCTCGCGCACATCGTAGGAGATCCGGCTGTCGGATGGGAGAATACCCGGGATCTCGTCGGGATCATACAGCGGCGCCTCGCCGCTGAGTTCAGGCAAGGTGCGGCCCGGGCCGAGGGTCGCGATGATCCGCCGGGCGATGGCCAGCGCATGGGTGTCGTCCTCGGCCAGATGGTCGGCCACGCCGCTCAGCCGGGTATGGGTGTCGCCGCCGCCCAGCTCCTCGGCGGAGACGATCTCGCCGATGGCCGCCTTCACCAGCGGCGGCCCGGCCAGGAAGATGGTGCCCTGTTCGCGGACAATGATGGTCTCGTCCGACATCGCCGGCATGTAGGCGCCGCCAGCCGTACACGACCCCATGACCACGGCGATCTGGGCGATACCAGCCGCCGACATCCGGGCCTGATTGTAGAAGATCCGGCCGAAATGCTCGCGGTCAGGGAAAACCTCGTCCTGGTTCGGCAGGTTGGCCCCGCCACTGTCGACCAGATAGACGCAAGGCAGCTGGTTAGTCCAAGCGATCTCCTGCGCCCGCAGGTGCTTCTTGACCGTCATCGGGAAATAGGTGCCGCCCTTCACCGTGGCGTCGTTGGCCACCACCATGACATCGCGCCCCGATACCCGGCCGATCCCGGTGATCAGCCCAGCACCGGGCGAGGCCCCGTCATACATGCCGTCAGCGGCGAACATGCCGCATTCCAGGAATGGCGATCCGGCGTCCAGCAACTGCTCGACCCGCCGGCGCGGCGGCAGCTTGCCGCGTGAGACATGCCGCTCCAGCGCTACAGCCCCACCCCCGGCGGTTGCCCGCACGGCGGCGGCCTCGATGGTGGCGATGGCGGCGTTCATAGCCGTCCGGTTGGCGGCAAACGCCTCGGAGCGCGGCGCGATGTGGGAATGGATGACGGTCATCTTATCCCTCTGTCATCAACCGAGCGTAGAAATCGACCACCCGCCGCGCCGTTAGATCCAGGCGGCAGGCGGAGTGCGCGATGGTGCGAAAACTTCCCGCGCCCCAGCTCGCATAGTTCGCGCGGCACTCGGCGTCGCGAAAGACGATCCATGCGCGCTGGGCGGCGCGCAACGTCTCGGCGGCGCTGTCGAGTGCGAGGCCCCCGGTTTGGTTTGCGGCGTCAATTTCGCTGGCGCGGGTCATCAGCTTGGGCCACTCCCGGTTCAGCACGACGTCCCAGGCGTCGGCCTCGCGCGACAAACACTGGTCCATGCCGAGGGTCGTATCGCCGCCAGGCGCCATCTGGCATGGATCGGCGATGGTCCCGGTGCACAGCGCCAGCACATCGCGTGGCCAGGCGGTAACCACACAGCTCTCCAGCGCATCGGCATTGTCACTAGCCGGGTCGCCCTGGGCGGGCAGGGCGGTGATGAGGAGGGCAATCAAAATGGCAAAAAGGCGCATCACTCCGTCTCCTTGAACAATTCCCGCCCGATCAGCATCCGCCTGATCTCCTGGGTCCCGGCGCCGATTTCGTACAGCTTGGCGTCGCGCAGCAACCGGCCGGTACCAAAGTCGTTGATGTAGCCGTTGCCGCCAAGTGCCTGGATCGCCTCCAGCGCCACCTGCGTCGCCTGGGTCGATGAATACAGCAGGCAGCCGGCCGCATCCTGGCGCGTCGTCTCGCCGCGATCGCAGGCGGCGGCGACGGCGTAGACATAGGCGCGGGCTGAGTTCATCGCCGTGTACATGTCGGCGATCTTGCCCTGCATCAGCTGGAACTCGCCAATCGCCTGGCCGAACTGTTTGCGGTCGTGAATGTAAGGCATCACGACATCCATGCAGGCCGCCATGATCCCCAGCGGCCCGCCGGACAGCACCACCCGCTCGTAATCCAGCCCCGACATCAGCACGTTGACGCCTTTGCCTTCCTCGCCCAGCACGTTCTCGAACGGCACCTCACAATCCTCGAACACCAACTCGCAAGTGTTCGAGCCGCGCATCCCCAGTTTGTCAAGTTTCTGGGCAGTCGAGAAACCCTTGAACTCACGCTCGATCAGGAAGGCGGTGATGCCCTTTGGTCCGGCCGCCGGGTCGGTCTTGGCATAGACAACCAGCGTATCGGCGTCCGGGCCATTGGTGATCCAGAATTTGTTGCCGTTCAGGACGTAGCCGGTGTTGCGCTTCTCCGCCTTCAGCTTCATCGAAACCACGTCCGACCCCGCACCCGGTTCCGACATCGCCAACGCGCCGACATGCGCGCCGGAGACCAGCCGGGGCAGGTACTGCGCCTTCTGCTCGGCGCTCCCGTTGCGGCGGATCTGGTTGACGCACAGATTGGAGTGGGCGCCATAGCTCAGCCCGACCGAGGCCGAGGCGCGGCTGATCTCCTCGACCGCGATCACATGGGCGAGGTACCCCATATCCGCGCCGCCAAATTCTTCCGGCACGGTGATACCCAGCAACCCCATCTCGCCCATCTCGCGCCACAGATGGGCCGGGAACTCGTTTGACCGGTCGATCTCGGCGGCGAGCGGCGCGATCCGTTCCTGGGCAAACCGGTGCACCATGTCGCGCAGCGCGACAATCTCCTCGGGCAGGCCGAAATTCAACGATCTCATGAACATAGTGCGGCCTCTCGCGTCTTTATCCCGGTCATGCGGGCGACGATGTTCCAGTAGATTTCTTCGATTTCGCTCGCACCCAGCGGCCCGTCCTCCCGGTACCAGGTGGTGATCCCGGTCAGCAACGCGATGATGGCGCGGGCGGTGACGCGGGAATGGTCCATCGCCAAGGTGCCCGCAGCCGCGCCATCGGCCAGGATCTGCGCCAGGTCTCGTTCGTATTGGCGCCGCAGAACCTCGATTGCGTCAAAATTCTCGCGGCTAAGGCTGCGGAGTTCCATATAGCTCAGAAATACGCCGGTGGCGCGGGGCAGGTGATGCCGGATGTGGAAGCGGGTGAAAGCCTCCAACCGAACTGGCGCGCTGGCCGAAACCGGCAGGCGGACCTTGGCCCAAGCGGCTAAAAGCTCGGTCATGTGGGTTTTCAACAGGCTGAACAGCATCGCCTGCTTGTTGGGGAAATAACGATACAGTGCCGCGGCGCCGAGGTCGACCTCCTCGGCCAGGCGGCGCATCGACAGGGCCTCATAGCCAAAACGCGCGATCAACCGCAACGCGGCATCGCGAATCGCCGCCTCGGTGCGCACGCCATCCGATCCAACCCGTCTGGCCATTGTCCTCCCCTGTGTTGCCGGGGGAGTTTAATTGAACAGTTGTTCAATTCAAGCAGAATCTACACAAGGCGAGAGTTGGATCAGCGGTCGCACGTGGATGTCGACTTTTGGGCCAACACCGGTCACGGATCAGCACATTATGGTAGGTCCGGGTTGTGCCAGGCGGCGATGAAGTCGATATTGAGAGTTTCCGGCAATCGAAACGCCGCAATTGTCTTGATAACTAGCGCCAGTCATCATAATAATAATTCGAAAATTAAGCCCTCATGTTGAGTAACGTTTGGCGAGTTTGATGAAAAGTCTCGAATCTATCGGCTTTTGGCTTTTTCCCCGAAGAGCAGCACATGCTGCACAGGGTGCGGGCTACCGCCCGGACGTCGATGGTCTGCGGGCCGTTGCTGTTGTCTCCGTTCTCATCTTTCACTTGAATGACACGCTTCTGTCAGGCGGCTATGCGGGTGTCGACGTCTTTTTTGTGATCTCGGGTTACCTCATCACGCAACTGATTCATCGCGAGATTGCCGGCGGGAACTTCAGCATAGTCACTTTCTATGAGCGTCGAGCCAGGCGGATCTTCCCGGCGCTGATCGCCACCATGGCCTGTACGTTCGTCGCGGGCTTCCTGATCTTCATGCCGGACGAGCTGCGCTATCTGGGCGCGGGGGCGACCGCCGCCGCGGCATTTTCGGCCAATATCCTGTTCTAGAGCGTCACCCGACCTGATTGAATCGTGGGGGATTCCCAAGCGGGTTGAATTCTGATTCACACTGTCTGCCGGGACTGGAGGCCGGCAGACATGTCGAAAGCCCTTTCTCTTGATCTTCGCACCCGTGTTCTTGTGG
>DATLAW010000260.1:0-11974 GCA_035527255.1 Thermohalobaculum sp.
GCTGCCGACGCCTCGCCAAAGACTGGGAGGCATCAATCGAAAGCTCTACCGCCTGGGCTTTCATATCAAGCATCCGGTTGATGACCCGGCGTCTCGCAAGGTATTGCTACGTCAACTGAACTTTTGAGTCGGGCTCTAAGGCACACTCAGGCCGTCAACCCCTCCGGCTCCGGCAGGCCGTTGGCTCGGCAGCAGGCGGTCAGGGTGTTGGCCAGAAGGCAGGCGATGGTCATCGGGCCGACGCCGCCGGGCACCGGGGTGATGGCGCCCGCGACCTTCGCGGCGCTGGCGAACTCGACATCGCCGACGATCTTGTGTTTGCCCTCACCCTTCTCCGGCGCGGGCACCCGGTTGATGCCGACATCGATCACCGTGGCGCCCGGCTTGATCCAGTCGCCAGTGACCATCGTGGGCCGGCCAACGGCCGCAACCACGATATCCGCCGCCCGGCATACCCCAGCCAGATCCTTGGTGCGGCTGTGCGCGATGGTCACCGTGCAGCTGTCCTTCAGCAGCAGGTTCGCCATCGGCTTGCCGACGATATTCGAGCGGCCAACCACCACCGCATTCAGCCCGGAAAGATCGCCCAGCCGGTCGCGCAGCATCATCAGGCAACCCAGCGGCGTGCAGGGCACCATCGATTTCTGGCCGGTCCCCAGCAGACCCACGTTGGAAATATGAAACCCGTCGGCATCCTTCGCCGGATTGATCGCGTTGATCACTAGGTCGGTGTTGATGTGCTTTGGCAGCGGCAACTGCACCAGGATGCCATGCACCGCCGGGTCATTATTGAGCCGCTCAACCATCGCCAGCAGCGCCGCCTCGGAGGTATCGGCGTCGAACTTGTGCTCGAACGAGTTCATCCCGCACTCGATGGTCTGCTTGCCCTTGTTGCGCACATAGACCTCGCTGGCCGGATCCTCGCCGACCAGAACCACGGCCAGGCCGGGGGTGATGCCGTGCTCGGCCTTCAGCCGGGCCACATGCGCCGCAACCTGAACCCGCACGGTCGCCGCAAAGGCTTTTCCGTCGATGATTTCGGCGGTCATATTGATATCTCCCCAAGGTAATTCTGGTCCGGGATCAACCCCGCCCGCGATAGGGTTGTACACCCTGATCGGGCAGCCAGATTCCCACAGGTGGGACACTTGTTTGCCAAAAAACGTCAATCGGGATGCCGCCGCGCGGATACCAATAGCCGCCAATCCGCAACCAGCGCGGCGCGATGGCGGCAACGATACGTTTGCCGATCGCCACGGTACAGTCCTCGTGGAAGGCATCGTGGTTGCGGAACGAGCCCAGGAACAGTTTTAACGACTTCGATTCGACGATGAACGCGTCCGGCACGTAGTCGATCACCAGATGGGCAAAGTCCGGCTGGCCAGTGACCGGGCAAAGCGAGGTGAACTCAGGCGCGACAAAGCGCGTGACATAATCCACGTCGCGCTGCGGGTTCGGCACAGCGTCGAGACGCGCCTCGTCCGGGCTGGCGGGCAATTCGGCAGCTTGGCCGAGAATGGTGGTTTCAATGGGATCGCTCATGCCCGCCAATTAACCCGCCGGAGCGACCGGCGCAACAACCGCGATTCACCGCATCTGGCAGGGATGCCGACGGCCCGATTCGGGCAACCCGAAAACACTACTCAAGCACCACCCGATGCGACCAGGTAACGCCGTCCGAAATCACCAGATCCTCGAAACCCAGAAGCTTGGCCAGATCGAACCAGGTGGCATGGAACTCGATCCCGTTCTGAATAAAGAAATCGGTGCCCCGAGCGTTCGAGGTAAGCTGGGCGAGAACTGCGCGGGCCCGATAGATGGTCTTGAAAATCTGGTCATCGAGGGCAAGAACAATCATGTGCTGCGCCTCGTCGCCCTTGGCGAAAATCACGAAGCGCGGGCTATCTGGCGCGGCAAGCTGGGCCTTGGTGATCTGGGTAGCGAAGCCAACACGGACCGCGCGGCCGGCCGGCGGCGCCGCCCCGAGGTCGCGCGAGAACACCTCCTCGGAACTGATCGGCGGGTAGTAGTAGCTGTCATTCTCATCGGCATAAGCTGCGGCTACTGAGCCGGCAAAACTGATGGCAACGATCGCCGCAAAAAGAATTCTTGTCATGATCTCTCCCGGTTCAAGTGCATGGTCACTGTGCGAAAGATGTGTGTGTGCCCGCAAGTATCAAACCTTCGGCGACCACAACCTTGTGACCCACGCAGCCGAGCTTGCGGATCGAGCATACCTTCGTTCCGGGCGCAGTAGGGCTGCCGCGCCCGGACAGCCATCTCGCTCAGGCGGCAACGATATTGTGCTCAGGGCCGTAGGGGAAGCCGGTGATGTTCTCGGCCCCATTCTCGGTCACGACCAGGATATCGTGCTCGCGGTAGCCGCCGGCACCGGGCAGGCCCAGCGGCAAGGTCAGCATCGGCTCCATCGAGACCACCATGCCCGGCTCGAGCATCGTGTCGATGTCCTCGCGCAGCTCCAGCCCGGCCTCGCGGCCATAGTAATGCGACAGCACACCGAAGGAATGGCCATATCCGAACGAGCGATACTGCAACAAATCGCGCGCGGCAAAGAAGGCATTGACGCCGGCACAAATCTCCGAGCAGCGCGCACCAGGGCGGATCAGATTGAGACCCAGCTCGTGGGCGTCAACATTGGCCTGCCAGATCCGCAGCGACGCGGCATCAGGCTCGCCCAGGAACAGGGTCCGCTCCAGCGCGGTATAGTAGGCTGAGATCATCGGGAAGGTGTTCAGGCTGAGGATGTCGCCCCGCTGCAGCCGCCGGGCAGTGACCGGGTTATGGGCGCCGTCGGTGTTCAGCCCGGACTGGAACCAGACCCAGTTGTCGCGCAGCTCCGAATTCGGGAACGCCCGGGCGATTTCGGTTTCCATGGCGTCGCGCCCGGCCTGAGCGATCTCGATCTCGCTGGCGCCCTCGCGGATCGCATCGCGGATGGCGTAGCCGCCGACATCGGCAACCCGGGCGCCCTCGCGGATCAGGGCGATCTCCTCGGCCGACTTCATCATCCGCGCCGCCATGGTGGCGGGGGCGATGTCGATGGTGCGGGGAGCGCCGAGGAACTCGGCCAGCTTGGCGCTCTGCGCCAGCGTCAGGTGGTCGCCCTCGATGCCGACCGATTTGGCCGGCCCGGCGACCTCATGCACCGCGCGCCAATAGTTGTCGCGCTGCCAGTCGGTGTAGATCAGGTTCTCGTCAACCGAACGGCGCCAGGGCTGACCGCCGTCGATATTGGCCGAGACGGTAACGCAACGGCTGGCCGTGACAACGCAGGCATAAGGCCGCCCGAACGAGCAATACAGGAAGCCGGAGTAGTAGGCGATGTTGTGCATCGAGGTGAGAATTGCAGCCTCGACCCCGGCCTCACCCATGATCTGGCGCAGCTTGGCCAGGCGGTTGGCGTATTCGGCTTGGCTGAACGGCAATGGAGCCTTCTCGCCGTTGTGCAGGGTGAAGAATTCCGGACGTGTGAGCGACTTTAGCATCAAAACCTCCATCCATTCCAGGTGGAGGGTCTGCCGCCACCAGGAATAAATCCGGGCGTGCAGGATGCAGCAGGGTTGGACTTTGCAGCCGGACCCGCGAGCTGACCGGAAAACCGGCTGGGTCGACGCCATCGCCCCGCGCTTAGCCCGATATATAGCACCAAATCAGGGGACCTGGAAGATGGATTGGCGGCGTTCGGATGCGGGAAAGCGACGCTGTGGAGACGGCTATTTCCGCTTCAACGCCCGCCAGGCGATGTCGGCGCGGCAAAACCCCTCGGGCCAGTCGATGCAATCGACAGCGGCATAGGCTCGGCTCCGCGCCTCGGCGATGTCGCGTCCAGTGGCGGATACGTTCAAGACCCGGCCACCATTGGCCAGTATCCGGCCATCAGCGGCCTCGGTCCCGGCATGGAAGATCGTGACCCCGTCAATGGCGCCCGCCGCGTCCAGTCCTTTGATCTCGGTGCCCTTCTTATAGCTGCCAGGATAACCCTCAGTGGCCATGACCACGGTGATCGCGGGTTCCGGGTTCCAGTCCAGCGACACCTGATCGAGCCCGCCCTTGGCACAGGCGATGAGCGCAGGAAGAAAGTCGGAGGCTAGCCGCAGCATCAGCACCTGGCATTCGGGGTCACCGAAACGAACGTTAAATTCGATCAGCCGCGGCCCGCTTTTATCGATCATCAGTCCAGCATACAGGACGCCGCGATAAGGCGTGCCGCGCCGGGCCATCTCGGCGATGCAGGGACGCACGATTTCATCCAGCGCCCGGCGCTCGATCTCGGGCGTCATGACCGGGGCCGGTGAATAGGCCCCCATGCCACCGGTGTTCGGTCCCTCGTCGCCGTCGAATACGCGCTTGTGATCCTGGGCGGTTGCCAGCGGCAGCACTGTCTCGCCATCGGTCAGGACGAAGAAGCTGGCCTCCTCGCCGGTCATGAATTCCTCGATCACCACCTCGGCCCCGGCGCTGCCAAAGGCGCCCCCGAGCATGTCGTCGATAGCGGCTTCCGCCTCGGCCAACGTCATCGCGACGACGACGCCCTTGCCTGCCGCCAGCCCATCGGCCTTGATGACGATCGGAGCACCCTTGGCCTGAACATAGGCGCGGGCGCCCTGCGGATCGGAAAAGCGGGCGTAGGCGGCGGTTGGCGCGCCACAAGCATTGCAGATTTTCTTGGTAAACGCTTTCGAGGCTTCGAGCTGTGCCGCCTCACGCCCTGGGCCAAAGGCCGCGATACCCGCCGCCGTGAGATCGTCGACCACCCCGGCCGCCAACGGCGCTTCGGGGCCGACGATGACGAAGCCGATATCGTTCGCAGTGCACCATTTGGCGACCTCAGGCCCATCCTCAGGGTTTAGCGCCACACATTCGGCGATGGCGGCGATTCCGGCATTTCCGGGGGCGGAATAAAGCTTCTGGCAAAGTGGGCTTTTTATCACTGCCCAGGCCAGCGCATGCTCGCGCCCACCGCCGCCAAGGATCAGGATGTTCATTGGCTCGCCCGCACCCTTCGCATTCGGTTGCGCGGCCGCCTCGGCGGCAGCTTTGGCGAGCCCAACCTCCAGCGCCAAGCGGTTAAGCTGGAGTGCAGCCATCTCGCCGCGTAACTCATTCATCCGGCGCTGCAGCGCAAAATTCCGCTGCAGGGCGATCATCAGGACCACCAACAGACAGGCCGCTAAAATTCTTGCAATCGTTGGGTCCATTGCGTGTCTCAAGGCTGGATCGGAACAAGGTCCATAGCAAGGACCACCCCGCGGATGCAAGAAACCGAACCGCGTTATCGGTGATGCGCCTGAATGCGTCAACCGGTCCGGCACGGGTGCGCCGCCTTCGATCAACTGAAAACCCGTCAACGAACTTGCTTGGCGGTCCCGCCGCTCTGTTCTAGAGGTCGAAATCTAACGTTTGGTCCCCGTCCTCTCAGTTCTGCGGAATCGGTCCGGATTGTCGGCTGTATGCCAGGTCCGGAGATAGCGGCACGGGTCGCATCCATCTGCGACGCGGATGTTGGCCATCCATGCGCAACCAAGGGCCGCGCCCTTCCTCGGGTGGTCGCATACGGCCTTTGTGCTTGTCGTTTTATGGCGGCAACCCCCTGAAACCTGTTAGCTTCGAGCGGGGTTGCAAATGCGCCCTCCCTTGCGGGAGGAAGGGCGCGGCCCGGCGGGCTTCGCCCTTGATTCCGGGCCAAGTGCAGGCATGGAGAGGATCGCAATGGGCTCAGAACCATCATTCTCTGGCCCACATCGGTTGACTTCTTTGGAACAACCGCGAACCAATGGCAAACCCAAGCGAGCGCTTGTGCCATGGGTAACAAGCGTAAGGTTCTAACCCCTAGGTTGGCTCGGGACACAGCCGATTGGAGAGGTGAATGGTCGAGATCGATATCTACGCCCGCCAGCAGTTTGGCGGCTCGCTTGGGTTCGGCGAGCGGCCAGCGCTCCTGATCGTCGATTTCGTGAACGGATTTGCCGACCCGGAGATGTTTGGCGGCGGCAACATTCGCGACGCGATCTCGCGCACGGAGGCCCTGTTGGCCGCATGCCGCGCCCGGTCGGTTCCCATCGCCTTTACCCGGATCGTCTACGCATCGGACGGATCAGAATCCGGCGCCTGGATCCGCAAGGCGCCACGGCTGGCCGAGCTGACCGAGGACGCAGCCGCCAGTCACATCGTCGATGAACTGACCCCGCTGCCGGGCGAGCTTGTCGTGCGCAAAACCCAGGCTTCAGCCTTTTTCGGCACCGGGCTGGTCGGTTGGCTGGTTGCGCGCCGGATTGATACCCTGCTGGTCGCCGGCGCCACCACCAGCGGCTGCGTTCGCGCCAGTGTGGTGGATGCGATCAGCCATAATCTGCGCCCGATCGTGATCGAGGACTGTGTTGGTGACCGAGCCGAGGCCCCGCACCTCGCCAACCTTTTCGATATGCGCCAGAAATACGCCGACCTCATCACTGCCGAGGCGGCGATTGCGGAACTTGGTTGAACGCCGGGCATTGCGGCATCCACGCAAGGCAGGATAAATCAATCCGATGTCCGACCTGATCGAAGATCCTGAACCAGACCCCGACGCCGATCCGGGCGCCAACACGCCGGAATTCTCGGTCTCCGAGATATCCGGGGCGGTCAAGCGCATGATCGAGGGCGAGTTCGGCAATGTCCGGGTCCGCGGCGAGGTCGGCCGGGTGTCGCTGCCCCGCTCCGGGCACATCTATCTCGATCTGAAGGACGACCGGGCGGTGCTGGCTGCGGTGGTTTGGAAGGGCGCCGCCGGGCGGCTCGACATCCAGCCCCAGGAAGGCGACGAGGTGATTGCCGAGGGCAAGCTCACCACTTTCCCCGGCCAGTCGAAATATCAATTGATCATCGAGCGCCTGTCCTATGCCGGTGAGGGCGCGCTGCTGGCCAAGCTGGAGCGATTGCGCAAGGCGCTGGCCGCCGAAGGGCTGTTCGATGCCGATCGCAAGCGCCCAATCCCGTACCTTCCGCGCGTCATCGGCGTGGTGACTTCGCCTTCCGGCGCGGTGATCCGTGATATCCTGCACCGGCTGGCCGAGCGATTTGCGGTCCATGTGCTGGTCTGGCCAGTGGCAGTACAGGGCGCAAAATGCGCCCCCGAGGTGGCGGCGGCGATCCGGGGGTTTTCCGCCCTGCCGCCAGATGGCCCGATACCCCGGCCCGACGTATTGATCGTGGCGCGGGGCGGCGGTTCGCTCGAAGACCTATGGGGGTTCAACGACGAGGTGGTGGTGCGGGCTGCGGCAGAGTGCACCATCCCGCTGATCTCGGCAGTTGGGCACGAGACCGATACGACCCTGATCGACCATGCCTCAGACCGCCGGGCGCCGACACCCACTGCCGCCGCCGAGATAGCCGTGCCGGTGCGCTCCGAGCTTGTCGCCACCGTCGCCGATCTCGCCGCCCGGCGGGTCCGATCAATGTCGCGAGGCCTGCAGCAGCGCCGCCAGCGCCTCGGCGACCTGTCCCGCGCCCTGCCCCGCCCCGAGCAGATTCTGGCCGAACGTCGCCAGCGCCTCGATGTCGCCATCGCACGGCTGCCGAAACCGACCGAGATGCTGAAGGCCCGGCGCGACCGGCTTGAGTATCACGCACTTCGCTTGAAGCAGGGATTGAGCCGGCGCGCGCAGGTGTCTCGCGTCGCTCTGTCGCGTCAGGCGGGTCGCTTCTCGCCCCGGCTGCTGAGCGTCAGGACCGAGCGGCTGCGCGATCGTTTCAACGCCACGGTCCGGCTGTACGGGTCGCTGCACTACGAGGAAACCCTCAAACGCGGCTACGCCATGGTGCGCGACCGTGCCGGGCAGTTGCTGACGCGGGCGGAGCAGGTCTTGCCGGGTTCGGCGCTGGAAATCGGCTTTGCCGATGGACGGGTCAACGCGACTGCCAGCGGCGAGGCGCCGCCGCAACCGAAGAAGCCAAGGCCCACGCCCGCAGGCAGTAGCGGCGGCGGCGGCGGCGGCGGCGGCGGCGGCGGCGAACAGGGCTCGTTATTCTGAAACAAAATCACCCACAAAATCACCCAACGGAGAAAACAATGGCCAAGGGATACTGGATTGCACATGTGCATGTGACCGATCCTGAGGAGTACCAGAAATATGTCAGCGGCGCCCGCGATGCCTTCGTCGCCCACGACGCTAAATTCCTCGCCCGTGGGGGCAAGAATGCCGAAGTCGAGGGCGCGCTGGGTCGCGAGCGTCATGTGGTGATCGAATTCCCGAGCTATCAGGTGGCACAGGATTGCTATAGCAGCGCCGAATACCAGGCAGCCCGCGACTTCCGCGCCGAGGCCGGGGTTGCAACCATCGTTTTGGTCGAGGGGGGCTGACCACGATGAGCGTCACGGTCTATCACAACCCGAATTGCGGCACATCGCGCACGGTCCTGGCAATGCTCAGCGAAAAAGGCATCGAGCCCAAAGTGATCGAATATCTGGTAACGCCGTTGGACCGGGCGGCACTGATCGCCCTGCTCGCCCGCCTCGGCATCGGCCCCCGCGAGTTGCTGCGCCGCCGAGGCACGCCCTATGACGAACTGGACCTCGGCAATCCGAAATGGTCCGACGAGGCGCTGGTCGACTTCATCGCCGAGCATCCGATCCTGATGGAGCGCCCGGTGGTTGTGACGCCAAAGGGCGCCAAGATTTGCCGCCCGGCCGAGGTTGTCAGCACGTTGATTTAAGCGAAAATTACATCTCGACCACCACCGACCCCAGCTTTTCGCCCGCCTCCACCGACCGCTGCGCATCGGCTGTTTGCGCCAGCGGAGCGGTCATTGCCACGGCGTGGGTAGCGCCCCCTGCTCGAGCCAAGCGGTCAGCTGAGCCTCACCCCGGCGGCGCATCGCTGGGTCCAACAGGTAGACGATCAGCATCCATAGCCGGGTATTCTTGAACATCAGCGGATAGAATGGCAGCGTCGGGGTCATCGCGGCGGCGCTGGCATAGGCGGCAACCGTGCCGCGTTCAGCGATGATCTTCTCGGTGACGGCCAGATTGGCGCCAAAATCGACCTCGACGATGCGCTCGACGCCCCGGCCCCCGGTTATCTCCATAACCCGCGCCGCCACGTCGTCCTCGCGGTAATTGATGACATGGTCGGCCGGCCCGGCATGGGCAGCCTTCGCCGGGCCGGAGACGGTGGTGATCACTCGCGCCCCCGCCAGCCGCGCCATCTGGATTGCGTAGCGGCCAACGGTTCCGGCGCCGCCGGTGACCAGCACAGTCATACCCTCGACCGGTCCGTCACCCAGCACCGCCGCCCAGGCGGTCATCGCCGGGATGCCTTGACAGGCGCCTTCAGCGAACGAGGTGTTGTCGGGCAGGAAAACCGCCTGATCGGCTGGCAGGGCGATGTACTCCGCTGCCGTAACATACTGCCGCCGCCATTGGCCGTTCCAGATCCAAACCCGCTGGCCGATCCGGGCGGCATCGACGCAGGCACCCACTGCCTCAATCACCCCGGCCCCGTCGGAATGCGGCACGATCCGGGGAAAGGCCATCACCGCACCCGGCCGGGCGCCGGAGCGAAGCTTCACATCCGACGGGTTGATGCCCGAGGCGCGCACACGCACCAAGACTTCGCCCTCACCCAGCACCGGCGCCGCCATGTCACCATAGGTCAGAACCTTGTCGGCCGGACCGAACCCGTCATACCAAACCGCCTTCATCGCGTACTCCTGCTCATCTGTTTCAGCCGCAGTTTGGTGATCTGGTGGCGGGTTCGCTCCAGCACCTCGAAGCGCACCTTGTGGAACACAAACACCTGCCCCTCGTTCGGGATCATCTGGGCCTCGTGGATCATCAACCCGGCCACCGTGTTCGCCTCGTCGTCGGGCAGTTCCCACTCGCAGGCTCGGTTCAAATCGCGGATGGTCATCGCGCCGGGGACAATGAACGAGCCGTCGGGCTCGCGAGTGACCCCGGCCACTTCGATATCATGCTCGTCGGTGATCTCGCCGACAATCTCCTCCAGGATGTCCTCCAGGGTCAGCAGCCCCTGCAATGTGCCGTATTCGTCGACCACCAGCGCAAAGTGCTGGCGGCGCTTCAGGAACGCTTTTAGCTGGTCATCGAGCGAGCGGGTGTCAGGCACGAACCACGGCTTCATCGCCACCGACATCACATCGAGATCGCGTCCGCCCTTGGCCCCGGACTTCGCACCGTTCTTGACCCGAAGCGAACTGTGTTCGGCCCTCAACAGATCCTTGGCGTGGAGGATTCCGACAATGTTCTCGGGCTCGCCGCGCCACAGAGGAATGCGGGTATGGGGCGAGGCGAGGCAGAACTCGATGATCTCGTTGGCCGGCGCATCGGCCGAAATCGAAGCGATGTCGCGGCGATGGCGCATCACTTCCGCAACCTCGCGTTCCTTCAGATCCAGCGCCGCCAGCAGCCGGTCGCGCTCGGCCTTGTCAACGCCGCCCTCGGAGTGGTGCAGCACGATCGTGCCCTTGATCTGTTCCAGCGGCGCCATGAAATGGGCATCCGGATCAGTCTTGATCCCGACGATTCCCAGTGCCAGCCGCACCAATAAACGCACAGCTGCCACGACTGGGTAGAATACCCGCACCGCCACCTGCACCACCGGTGCCACCAAAACCGCCGCCTTTTCCGGGAAAGTGATGGCGTAGGTCTTTGGCGCGACTTCAGCGAAGATCAGCACCATGAAGGTCATGACCAGCGTCGCCCAGGCCACCCCCGACTCGCCAAACGCGGTTGTGAACATTGAGGTCGCAAGGCTCGCCGCGAGGATATTGACCAGGTTGTTGCCAAGCAGGATCGAGCCAATCAGGCGCTCGTTGTCCTCGGTCAGCTTCAACGCAATGCGCGCACCCTTTGAGCCCTTGGCCGAAAGCTGATGCATGGTCGCGCGGTTGATCGCGGTCAGAGCCGTTTCGCTGCCTGAGAAGAAAGCCGACAGGCCGAGCAGGGCAGCGATGCCGGCACAGGTCCACAAGATTGAGGGATCCATGAGTATTTCCTTGGATTTTAAGGCGGATTGCCGCAGTTATGAGGGCAATGCTGGACTTGAGCAAGGGTGGGACGGTTTGCAAGACTTGATCGATTTGGGAACGATCGAAGGCGATGTGCTTGCGTTTGGCGGCATTGTGTCGAACGCCCACGCGTTGGAGACGCTTCGTCGGACCGCCCAAGCGCGGGCGGTTTCAGCCGGGCAGATGGTTTGCACCGGGGATGTCGTCGCCTACTGCGGCCAGCCGGTCGAGGCAGTCGCCGGATTGCGTGCCCTCGGTGCCGCGACGATTCGGGGCAATTGCGAGGAAAGCCTGGCCGAATCCGCGCCCGATTGCGGCTGCGGCTTTGATGCCGGATCGACCTGTGACCTTCTTTCGGTCGCCTGGTACGCGCATGCCGATGCCAGTCTGGGTGTCAGCGGCCGGAAATGGATGGCCACCCTGCCCGGGCTGGCAGTGTTCCGCGCCTATGGCCGGCGCTGGGGCGTCGTGCATGATGGGGCAACAGCGGTGAACCGGTTCCTGTGGCCGACCAGCCCGGAGGTGGCGTTCGCCGAGGAAATCGCCGCGCTCGAGGCGATCGCAGGTCCTGTCGACGCGGTCCTGGCGGGCCATTGCGGCCTGCCTTTCCTGCGCGAGGTCGCCGGGCGAATGTGGTTCAACACCGGCGCGCTGGGCATGCCACCCAATGATGGCGACCGGCGCACTAGTTTTGGCGTGATCGGCGCCGACGGCCCGAGCGTTGAGCGGCTGGACTATGACCACGCGGCTGCCGCCGAGGCGATGCGCATTGTCGGCCTGAACCAGGGTTACGACCGGAGCTTGCTGACCGGATGGTGGCCCAGCGAAGACATTCTGCCAACCGATCTGCGCCGCGCCGCCTGACCCACCTCAGCCCGCCGCTCCATCCTGCGCCAGTGGGTGGTGGTCGAGCACCAGCGCCTTCAGCCGCTCGTCGAGCACATGGGTG
>DATLAW010000261.1:0-5671 GCA_035527255.1 Thermohalobaculum sp.
CCGTAGGCATCGAGCAGGGGTCTCCTCATCTCGTGGCCCGCTTCCAGCAGAAGAACACTGATTGTTGGATCGGTAGAAAGCCTGTTTGCGAGGATGCAACCCGCTGTACCCGCGCCACAGATTACAAAGTCGAATTTGTCCATGGTTTCCCCCCCTCTTTTTACATAGCGCGATTGCGGAGTGACTGTATATGACGGATGTCGAGGCGTGGAGACCGCTAACGTGTTGCGAAAGGTCTTGTACCACCAGTCCTCGGCAGTTCTCCTTTTGATTTCGCACGTATTCAGCTGGGACCGAAGGAGCCGACATTCGTGCAACGCGCAGCATCTGACACTCTGGGCTCACTGCTGCCGTTCGCTTCATAGTCAACAAATGGCGGCTTCTGGCACCACTCAGCCGTGCAATCGCAATGGGTTTTACGTCTGTTCGCCGCCGCTTGGGAGACGGAACGAATGCCGTAACACGCCGCACGGCCCTGGCGAGAAGGCGTGGCGGTGAGATTTGTTCATCTGGGTCGCATCCGGGGCTTGGCCTCGCCGTTGAAGCCGTTACAATCGCCGCGAATTCTATTGCAGACGCTACCGAACGACAGGGGGAGAATCTGATGAGGACACGCGCCGCGGTCGCCTTTCAGGCTGGCAAGCCGCTGGAGATCACCGAGGTTAATCTTGACGGCCCGCAGGCTGGCGAGGTGATGGTCGAGATCAAGGCCACCGGCATCTGCCACACCGACGAATTTACCCTGTCGGGCGCCGACCCGGAGGGCGCCTTCCCGGCGATCCTGGGCCATGAGGGCGCCGGCGTGGTGGTCGAGGTCGGGGCCGGGGTCAAGTCGCTGAAGAAGGGCGACCATGTGATCCCGCTCTATACCCCGGAATGCCGGGAATGCGACTATTGCCTGAACCCCAAGACCAACCTGTGCCAGGCGATCCGCACCACCCAGGGCGCCGGGGTGATGCCCGACGGCACCTCGCGGTTCTCGACCCTTGATGGCGAGAAGATCCTGCATTACATGGGCTGCTCGACGTTCGCCAACCACACTGTGTTGCCCGAGATCGCGCTGGCAAAGGTCCGCGAGGACGCGCCCTTCGACAAGATCTGCTACATCGGCTGCGGCGTCACCACCGGCATCGGTGCGGTGATCAACACCGCCAAGGTCGAGATCGGCTCGCGCGCCATCGTCTTCGGCCTCGGCGGCATCGGGTTGAACGTGATCCAGGGGCTGCGGCTGGCCGGGGCTGACCAGATTGTCGGGGTCGATCTGAACCCGGGGCGCAAGGTCCAGGCGGACAAGTTCGGCATGACCGACTTCGTCAACCCGGCCGAGGTCGAGGGCGACCTGGTGCCCTATCTGGTCAACCTGACCAAGGGTGGGGCGGACTATACCTTCGACGCCACCGGCAACGTGAATGTGATGCGCACGGCGTTGGAATGCGCCCACAAGGGCTGGGGCGAATCGATCATCATCGGTGTCGCACCGGCTGGCGCCGAGATCTCGACCCGGCCGTTCCAGCTGGTCACCGGCCGGGTCTGGCGCGGCACCGCGTTCGGCGGCGCCAGCGGCCGCACCGACGTGCCGAAGATTGTCGACTGGTACATGGACGGCAAGATCGAGATCGACCCGATGATCACCCACACGCTGGCCCTCAACGACATCAACAAGGGCTTCGACCTGATGCATGCCGGCGAGTCGATCCGCTCGGTCGTGGTGTACTGAAGAAAATTCAAGGAACGGAAGGAATAATGATGTCATTCATGACGAACTCGGTGACGCGAAAGGTCTCGCTGAACGCGCCGGTGTCCGAGGTCTGGGGGCTGGTCGGAAACTTTCACGGACTGGCCGAATGGCACCCGGCGGTTGAAAGCTCAACCAGGGAAGCGGTTGGCGACGAGGAGTTCCGCCTGCTCAAGATCGCGGGGGGCGGCGAAATCCTCGAACATCTGGTCGCCAAGACAAGCCACAGTTACACCTACGCGATCATCCGTAGCCCGCTGCCGGTGGACCATTACGAGGCTAAAATCGAAGCCAATACCGCAGGGGGCGGCACGGAAATCACCTGGAGTTCCAGCTTCACGCCGACCGCCGAAAATTCGGACGACGTGGTCGCCGGGATCTACCAGGCGGGGCTTGACGCCCTGGCCGCCCGGTTCGGCGGCTGACAGCGGCGCACCCGCCCGGCGATCTGCCTCAGCCCGCTGGCACAAGCCGGGCACGGCCACTGGCCGCGCTTTGGAGATAGACCCGTTGGCCGGGCGAAAGCCGAGGCTGCGGGCCCTGCACGATGGTATAGAGCTGACCGATCTCGTTGCGGAAGACGTACTCGATCGCGGTCTGGTTGGTCAACTCCTTCTCGGTGATCGCGCCGACCGTCGCGCCTGCCAGTGCGCCAGCGCCGGTTGCCAAGACCCGGCCCCAACCGTGCCCGATCTGATTGCCCAGCAGACCACCGGTTGCGCCGCCGATCAGCAGACCGGCAGAGTTGTCCTGCAGCCTGTCCTGTTCCTGAACCTGAACCACGCGGGCGCTTTCGACCCAGCCGATTTCTGTTCGCATGGCCTGGCCGGTGGATCCGCCCTCAACCACGTTCGGGCTGATCTGGCGGGCGCAGGCGGCCAGGCTAAGGCTGGCGGTCACCGCCAACGGGATCATTACGGCGCTTCGAAATCCGGGTCTCATCGTGTTTCTCCCTTTAATCGGGTGGTTGAGGGCCGATAGACTTGTCCAGCCCCAAAGATGATGCATGATCGGTCACATTAGAAGTGCACCGAATTATCGCGCGACAATATGTTGCCGTCGTGGCGCAGGGGTTGCCGTTCGCTCGCTGTCACGCTAGTTCCCGGCAGATACGAGATCGTGCCACAGAGAGCATACCACAGAAAGCATACCACAGAGAGGGCGCCCTCCATGTCTATCCCCCAACAGGGCGGCGGCCCGATCGAAAGCCGCGACGATCTGGTCGGCTATCTGTCGTCGGGCTGCAAACCGCCTGAGAATTGGCGTATCGGCACCGAGCACGAAAAGTTCGGCTATCGCCTGAGCGACCACAAACCCTTGCCCTATGAGGGCGCCTGCTCGATCCGCGCCATGCTCGAAGGTCTGCGCGACCGTTTCGGCTGGGCACCGATCATTGAAGGTGGCAACATCATCGGGCTGGAAAAGAACGGCGCCAATGTCAGCCTGGAGCCGGGCGGGCAGCTCGAACTCTCCGGCGCGCCGCTGGAGACCATCCATCAGACTTGCGACGAGGTGAACAGCCACTTGGCCGAGGTGCATGAAGTGGCGGATGCCATCGGCGCCGGGTTCATCGGGCTGGGTGCCGCGCCGATCTGGCGCCACGAGGACATGGATACCATGCCGAAGGGCCGCTACGGCATCATGAAGCGCTATATGCCAAAGGTCGGCAGCCGCGGGTTGCACATGATGTTTCGCACCTGCACGGTTCAGGTGAACCTCGACTTCGCCTCCGAGCCCGACATGGTGAAAAAGCTGCGGGTAGCGCTGGCGTTGCAACCGATCGCCACCGCGCTGTTCGCCAACTCGCCGTTCTGGGAGGGCAAGCCAGCCGGGCGCCTGTCCTACCGTGCCTATTGCTGGCGCGACCTCGACGCCGACCGCACGGGCATGCTGCCGTTTGTCTTCGAGGATGGTTTCGGGTTCGAGCGCTATGTTGACTATGCCCTCGATGTGCCGATGTATTTCGTCTACCGCGACGGCAAATATATCGACGTGGCCGGACAGTCGTTCCGCGACTTCCTCAAGGGCCAACTGCCTGGCTTGCCTGGCGAATTACCGACCCAATCGGACTGGGGCGACCACCTGACCACCATCTTCCCCGAGGCGCGGATCAAGAAGTTCATCGAGATGCGCGGCGCTGATGGCGGCCCGTGGCGCAGCCTGTGCGCGCTGCCGGCGCTGTGGGTCGGGTTGACCTACGACCAGACCGCGCTGGATGCCGCCTGGGATATGGCGAAGGGCTGGTCGGAAGCCGAGCGCGAGCAACTGCGAATCGACGCTGGCAAGCTGGGCCTCAAGGCCACGATTGCCGGGCGCAGCCTGCAGCACGTGGCGCAGGAGGTGCTGCAGATCGCCGAGGCGGGGCTGAAGGCCCGCGGCCGCGCCGCTGGCTTTGACCGCGACGAAAGCCATTTCCTCAACGTCGCGCAGCAGGTTGCCGCCAGTGGCCGAACTGCCGCCGAGGAACTGCTGGAGCGCTATAACGACGATTGGGGCGGCGATCTCGACCGGATCTACGACGCGTATAGCTACTGAGGAGAAGGCCGATGGAAATCGTCTCGCGGAACCGCTGCTTCGGTGGCGTGCAGGGGGTCTATCGTCATGCGGCCCGGACCACCGGCTGCGACATGACTTTCGCGGTCTACCTGCCGCCACAGGCCGAGGATGGCCCGGTGCCAGTTCTATGGTACCTGTCCGGCCTGACCTGCACCCACGAGAATGCGATGAACAAGGCGGGGGCTCAGGTCTGGGCCGCCGACGAAGGCATCGCACTGGTCTTCCCCGACACCTCGCCGCGCGGCGCCGGAGTGGCCGATGACGAGGCCTATGATCTGGGGCAGGGCGCCGGGTTCTATATCGACGCCACCCAGGCCCCGTGGACGCCGCATTTCAATATGCGGGCCTACATCACCCAGGAATTGCAGGAACTGGTGCTGGCGGAGTTCCCCATCGACCCGGACGCCCAGGGCATCACCGGGCACTCCATGGGCGGGCACGGGGCGATCACCCTGGCGCTGGCCAACCCCGATCTCTACTGCTCGCTGTCAGCCTTCGCGCCGATTGCCAACCCGACCGCCAGTGATTGGGGCCGCAAGCAGCTGACCGCATATCTCGGCCCGGACGAGGACGGTTGGGCCGGCCACGACGCCACACTGATGCTGCGTAAGAGTGGGTGGAACGGCGATATCCTGATCGATCAGGGCACCGCGGACCAGTTCATCGACCTGCTGAAGCCCGAAGCCCTGGCCGCAGCCCTGGCCGAGACCCGCACCCCCCACATGTTCCGCATGCAGCCCGGCTACGACCACAGCTACTTCTTCGTCGCCAGCTTCATGGAGGATCATGTGCGGTGGCACGCGGAGCGGTTGGCGGGGTAGGGGGCGCGAGGAAATGATATGCGCCGATTTGGAAAGGTAGATATTCCGCAAGAGGCACCTATAAATGCATTGACGATTGCCAGATGATCGCTATTTTTTTCGCCCGTAAAGCGTCATCTTTCCTATATTTTCTATTTGATCTGGCACGCTAAATATTTGAATTATCGTATTTTGAGCAAACTTTGGCATATCTTTTCTGTTTGAAAATTCCTCTAATTTCTCCCTATAAGGGATAAATTCAGATAAATTAATAACAATATTATTCACACCTCTGGTTATATCAATAATATACTTTGCGACGGCCAAGTCTGATATATATCCAAAGTAAAATTTCTCTATTATTTCCATTTGTATTGAAACATTCAGCAAGAAAATCTTCCTCCCTCCCGAATCTCTGATCCATGCATCGTCTTTATCTAATATATCTTTTAATTGAATCGTGCTAGTATCAAAATTATACAGCCCTCTCTCTAGAGATATTCTTAGTATTTCCAGGAGTCCCATGCCGTTGAATAATGAGTTTGCATTAACTCGGATCGAATCATGACTTTGGCCTTCG
>DATLAW010000262.1:0-8241 GCA_035527255.1 Thermohalobaculum sp.
TGATGTCATCGCGACCGCTGACCATGATTAGTGCCTGATAAGCATCCCAGATGCCGCTCTCCCAATCGATCAGCGTGCCATAGCAGTCGAAGGTCAACGCGGTGAAGTCCGATAGGCGTCTTGCCATTTATTTTCCCCCGAAATCCACATCCGTCCGATTTAAACTGGCGGCATCATAGCGCCGTCGCTTCGCGCGGGAAACCGCCGATCGGGCCCGCTGATCGTCAACTTAAAACCAATACTTTCAGTGACACTCCAACCTAATTGGGCCATAATTCTGATGTATTGGGCGAGCTGAGCAGGTGGGGCGTGAGGCAATGACGGACGATACCAACGACCCAAAGCCATGGGATATTGAACAATTCCGCGGTGTTCGCCGGCATACTGAGCGGAAAAAGGACTGGGAGCCGAGTTCCGATGCCGAGCTCGAGCTGATACTAACTGCCAGCCATGAAATCGAAAAGCGGACTGGTAAATCCGAACCAAAATACGACAAAAACGGCTCGTCGCTATTCTGGCTGGCGCTTAAGACCGCCATCGCAACGGTCCTGACCGTAGGGTTTTACCGCTTCTGGATGGTCACTCTGCTGCGTCGCCATTACTGGAATGCGATCCGGATTCAAGGAGATCCCCTAGAATACACCGGCACCGGGCTAGAGAAAATCCTCGGATTTCTCGTCGCCATGATCATTCTCGCGGTCTATCTGGGCCTGGTGAATATCGGGCTGACCTTTATCGGCCTATCGTATATCCAGGACGACAAGGTCGTCATTTTACTCTCGATTACCGCCGCTCTGCCGCTGATTTTTTTCGCCACCTATCGAGGGCGGCGATACATCATGGCGCGGACACGTTGGCGTGGCATCCGTTTTGGCATGGATAACGGCGCCTGGGGCTACACGATCAGGGCGATTTGGTACTGGTTCCTGACTTTGATCACCGGCGGGTTGCTCTACCCCTATCAGCAGTTCCAGCTGGCTAGGTATATGACAGACAGGACTTATTTCGGCGACCTCAAATTCCACCAGAATGGCTCCTGGATCGGGTTGTTCGCCTATTGGGTCTGGCTCTACATTGTTGTCGGGCTGGTCGCGCTGGCGTTTTGGGGGTTGCTGGCGGACCCAGGAAATCCGGCGACCACGGTAATCGGGTG
Source organism: Thermohalobaculum sp. (assembly GCA_035527255.1). Lineage (GTDB taxonomy): Bacteria > Pseudomonadota > Alphaproteobacteria > Rhodobacterales > Rhodobacteraceae > Thermohalobaculum. The sequence continues at coordinate 1,154 of DATLAW010000262.1, forward strand.
GTTGATTGTCTTGGTCGGTTACATGTCGTTTTTTGTCATGTTTATGCGCTATGAAGTGGTGGTGTTCCGCTACATGTGGAGCAATCGGGTCGTTGGCGATGTTTCCTTCCAGAATGACATCGCGCCAGGCAAGATCATCAGTGTTTACCTGGTCGGCACATTGTTGGTCGCGCTCTGCACGTTGCTGGTGATCATTGGATTGTTGGTGGCCGGCGGTGTGCTTGCCGCATCGGCGATTGGCACCGATGAGCTCACTCAGCTTTTCCAATTTGATCCGGAGCAATTGCAATCAATGAGCTCGTCCGACGCTATGCAATCCCTTCCCGCGACGGTATTGACGGCGATGATTTCCTATATCGTCTTCTTTGCGGTTCCATTCTCGTTTTCTCAGATTTTCATCACCCGTCCGCTATTGCAACGCAAGGCCGAGGCAATGGTGATCCACAACGTGCAGATGCTGACCCAAAGCCGCCAACGCGCCCATGACCACGCCGCCGAGGCTGGCGGGTTTGCCGACGCTCTGGGTGTGGATGTCGGGGCCGGGATATGATGACAGCCCTGGCGAAATGCGCCAAGCTGGAGGCCGAAGCGCGTTATTTCGACGGTGAATCGGCCCACCCGCGCAACGTCATTCTGTGCTTTGGCGAACGGTCGTTGGTCATTATGGCGGTCGATGGTACGCCGATCGCTCATTGGCCGCTGGCCAGCCTGCGTGCGCTGGGACAGCGCAGCGACAGCGCGGTCCAGTTGGTGCCCCAGCGCGACAGCGACGAACGCCTGGTCGTGCTTGACCGCCAGATGCTGAGCGCGATCGGTGCGGTCTGCCCGGATCTTCATCATCGGCCGGTGGATCGCAAGGGCGTTCGCCGCGCCGTGCTCTGGGCTGGTGGCGCGGCCGCCGCACTTACCGTGATCGTGTTCGTTCTGGTTCCGGCGCTGGCCGAACAGTTGGCCCAGTTGATCCCGCCGGACCGTGAGCAACAGCTTGGCGACGCGGTGGTCGATCAGCTGCAGACCATTCTGTCGGTTGTCGGCGATGAACGGCCCGGCCTTTGTGAGACCGATTCCGGCACCGAGGCGCTGCAGCGCATGGTGGCCCGACTCGAACCAAGTCTGAATTTGCCCTACCCGCTGCGGGTCGGGGTGCTCGACCACGGGATGGTCAACGCCATGGCTGTGCCCGGAGGGCGCATATTGTTGTTTCGCGGCCTTCTCGAAGCCTCGGCAAACCCCGAGGAAGTGGCCGGTGTCCTGGCCCACGAGATTGGCCATGTGGTCTATCATGATCCGACCCAACAGGCGTTGCGGGCGGCTGGGACCGCTGGAATCCTGGGCCTGATCCTGGGCGACGTATTCGGCGCCAGCATCGCGGTAGTTGCGACCGACGCGATCCTCAACGCCAGCTACCAACGTGTCGCCGAAACCCGTGCCGACGAGACTGCCTACAATCTTCTGGCCGACGCTAAATTGCCGAGCGGCCCGTTTGCGGCATTTTTTGTCAAGATCAAAAAGAAGTACGGCGAATCGGACGGGGTTCTAAAGCTGATTGCCAGTCACCCAGGTCTGGACGGCCGGGCGCAACGCGCCGCCGCTGCCGACCGGATTGGTGACGGCGCATATGAGCCGGCGCTGGATGACCAAGACTGGATCGCATTGCGCGGCATCTGCCAGGGCGGCCTGCCGTCGGTGCGTCGGGGCGGCACTTTAAACTAGGACGCTCGGGGGTCCAAAGAAGCCGAACCATCAGAGCCGTCCCATCAAAACCCCGTCCCATCAAAACCAAGTCGCGACCAAGTCCCGCGCGAGGCCTCAGGCCAGCTCGAACACCGCCACGTCCGACAGCGCACCAAGGGTTGCCACCCGGCCCTCGTCCAGTAAGCCGATCAGTGTCGCCAGAACATTGCGCCTTGCAGCGGGCAACAACACCGGATCGACATCCGTATAGATTGCCCGTGCCAGTTCACCGGCGTCGGCGGGGCCAGCGGCCAACCTGGCCAGGATCTGCGCCATGCGCTCCTCACGGTGGGCGATCTGGAAGGCGACCATTGCTGCGGGATCAGTGACCGGGTGGCCGTGCCCGGGCAGATACAGCTGGTCGCCGGTTCGCCCCGCCAGCCGCCGCAGCGTCGCCATGAAGGCCGCCATGTCGCCCTCGGGCGGCGACACCAGGGTGGTGGCCCAGCCCATCACCGTGTCGCCGGTAAACAGGATACCAGTGCCCTCCAGCGCCAGGCAGATGTGGTTGGAGAGGTGGCCGGGGCTGTGCAGCGCGGTCAATGCCCAGCCCCCTCCGGCATGGCCAATTGTCTCGCCCTCACCCATCAGGTGGTCGGGGTGGAAGCCACCATCGCCGCCCTCACCGCCGCCGAGTGCGATCCCATCGGCCTTCAATCGCCGCATGGTCTCGCTGATCCCAGCCCCATGCGGGCCGAAAGCATGGACCGGAGCCCCAGTTGCCTCGGCTACCGCCCGGGCGCCGGGGCTGTGATCGACATGGCTGTGGGTCACCAAGATATGGCTGATGCGCTCGCCCGGCTCCAACGCGGCAGCAATCGCTGTCAGATGCTCCGCGTTGGCTGGCCCCGGATCGATCAGCGCCAAATCGCCACGCCCGACCAGATAGCTGCGGGTGCCGCTGAAGGTCATCGCCGATGGATTGCGGCAGGTCACCCGGCGTACCCCCGATGCAACCTCCTCGGCAACACCATAGCGGACATCGGGATTCCTGTTGAATGGGTCTTTCACCTTGCACGAACCTCTGCTGGTCAATAGCTTTTCCTTCATGCAAGGCATCCGCATCTCACTCAAGAAATTCCTGCCGAAAAGCCTGTTCGGTCGGGCACTTTTGATCCTATTTCTGCCGATCCTGCTGTTGCAGGCGGTGGTCGCCTCGATGTTTGTCCAACGCCACTACGACGCCGTTACCGAGCAAATGGTCGGCTCGGTTGCCCGCGAGCTGAATTTCGCCATCGCCCGGATCGAAGAGGCCGGGACGATTGCGGAGTCGCGGGCGGCTCTGAATCAAATAGCGCCGCAGTTTGGCATGGAGATGTACCTCAGCGAGGGCAGCGTCGTTGAAACCCGGGCGCTGCGGGCATTCTATGACTTCACCGGTGGCGTCATCGAGCAAACCCTGAAGGATGTGATGCGGCGGCCGATGGCGCTGGATCTGGTAAACCTACGGAAATATGCCGACGCCAGGATCGTCACCAGCAAAGGGGTGCTGCGGGTCCTGATCCCGCGCAGCCGGATGAATGCCTCGAACCCGCACCAGCTGTTCATCTGGATGACTGTCGCGGCGCTGCTGCTGGCTATGGTGGCGGTGATTTTCCTGCGCAACCAGATCCGGCCGATCAACGAGCTTGCCCGCGCCGCCGCCGCATTTGGACGCGGCCGGGCAGTGGCATTCCGGCCCTCGGGCGCTGTTGAGGTCCGCAGCGCCGGCGCCGCCTTTGTCAACATGCGCGCGCGTATCGAGCGCCAGATCGAGCAACGCACCCGGATGCTGTCGGGCGTCAGCCACGATCTGCGCACTCCGTTGACCCGGATGAAACTGGCGCTGGCGGTGGCGGAAGACACCCCGGAATTGCGCGAAATCGGTCGCGATGTCGATGAAATGGAGCACATGCTGGACGCCTTTTTGGACTTTGCCCGGGGCGAAGGCGGCGAGATTGCCGAGCCTGCCGATCCGGTCGAGCTGGCCGAGGAGATAGCGGCTGACGCTCGGCGCAAGGGTGTCGAGTTGGCACTCTTCAGCCAGATCGAGACCCCAGCTGCGCCCGAGGTCGATCTCCGCCGGCTGGCGCTGAAGCGCTGCCTGACCAATCTGGTTGATAACGCCGCCAGCTATGGGTCACAGGTTTCGCTCTCGACCAGGCTGACCAGGCGTTTTCTGGAATACGTGGTCGAGGATGACGGTCCCGGCATCCCCGAGGACAAGCGCGAGGCGGTGTTGCGCCCTTTCACCCGACTCGACGAGGCCCGCAATCAGAACGTCGCCGCCGGAGTTGGCCTCGGACTGTCGATCGCCCAGGACATCGCCCGCAGTCACGGCGGTTCGCTGCTGCTGGACGACAGCCCCCGGCTGGGCGGGCTGCGGGCGACGGTGATGTTGCCCAGGTAGGGGGATGGCGGCGCGCCGCGGTATCATCGAGCGGTGCTGCTGAAGCTCGACATTTATAGCTAACTCGACCAGCTGGACACGGCCGACCGGCAACTGCGGGCTAAAGTGTTCACCATTGATGGTTGACGGCCACGGAAGCGCGCATTGACATGGGTTGGATTTTGGACGGAGAATGTATCGAGGTGTTACTCAGCCTATATGCCAGCTTGAAAAACAGGGGGACGGAAAAATGACCAGACTGCCGATATGGAAATCTGCCGTATTCGGGGCGACTGCGCTTGCAGTCACGGCCGCAAGCCCAATCGCGGCAAACGCGCAGGAATCGACCGATGCGATCAAGATCGCGCTGTTCGACTGGACCAGCGTCAACATCAACGCGAAGATTCTCGGCGGCATTCTCGAACGGCTTGACTACAATGTCGAATACCCGACCGCCGACTATCTCTCGAGCCTGACCACCAGCCTGACCAATGGCGACCTGACGATCGGTGTCGAGTATTGGGACACAACAGCCGGCGAAGCGATGGCAGCGTCCGAGGCAACCGGCCAATCCGAGCGTCTTGGAACACTCGGGCCGTCGGCCAAGGAAGAATGGTGGTATCCGCTTTATATGAAGGAGAAATGCCCGGGCCTTCCCAACTGGGAAGCGCTGAAGGATCCGGCCTGTGCCGCAGCATTCTCGACGCCTGAAACAGCACCCCTGGGACGGTATGTCGGTGGCCCGGTGACCTGGGAGGGATTTGACGACGAGCGTGTCAAGGCACTGGGCTTGCCGTTCACCGTGATCCACGCTGGAACCGATGCGGCGATGTTCGCCGAATTGGATTCCGCCTATCAGCGCAAGGCGCCGGTCATGGTCTGGGTTTATTCGCCGCATTGGGCGCCGGCCAAATACGAAGGCGAATGGGTCGAGTTTCCCGAGTATTCGGACGCGTGCTACGCCGACCCCAGCGTCGGGCTCAATCCGGATTTGGCCTATGATTGCGGCAAGCCGTTTGGCGACATCTGGAAATTCGCCTGGGCTGGCATGAAGGACAAGTGGCCGGTGGCATACAAGGTCGCCAAAGCCTACCAGATCGAGGGGGCCGATCTGAACGCCCTGTCTGGTCAGGTTGACCTCGACGGCAAGTCGATCGAAGATGTGGCCTCCGCGTGGGTTGATGCCAACGAGGCCAAATGGCGGGCTTGGGCCGAATAAGTGGTGCTATCCGACGTTGAGACGACCCTACAAGTTTCGGGCGCGGGTAAACCGCGCCCGATCAAGCTTCATTGCCGCGATTTGTGGAAGGTTTTCGGGCCAGGTGCGGCCCAGTTCATGCACAATTTTGGTGGGGTCGCGACGGCTTCGGATTTTGAACGGGCGCATCTGATTGCCGCTGTACGGGGTGCGACTCTCGAAGTTCGCGAGGGCGAAATTTTCATTGTCATGGGCTTATCAGGCTCGGGCAAATCAACGCTGGTGCGCTGCCTGTCGCGGCTGATCGAGCCGACAGCCGGTGAACTGGTGTTCGACGGCAAGGATTTGCTCAAGGCGAGCGAAGCCGAGTTGATCGATATCCGCCGTCACAAGATGGGCATGGTGTTCCAGCATTTCGCGCTGTTGCCGCATCTCAACGTGATGGAGAACGTTGCCTTCCCTCTGTTCATCCAGGGCATCGACCGCGAGCAGCGCCAAGAGCGCGCGCAGGCGATGATCGACCTGGTCGGCCTGAAGGGCCGCGAGCGCCATTTCCCGGCTCAGCTTTCGGGCGGCCAGCAACAGCGTGTCGGCATTGCCCGCTCGCTGGCGGTTGAGCCCGAAATATGGTTTCTGGACGAGCCATATTCAGCGCTCGACCCGTTGATACGGCGCGAGATGCAAACCGAGTTGATGCGACTGCAAAGCGTGCTGAAGAAGACCATCGTCTTTATCACTCATGATTTCGATGAGGCGATCCGTCTGGCGGATCGTATCGCCATCATGAAGGACGGCGAAATCATTCAGATCGGGACGCCGGAAGAATTGGTCAATCATCCGGCCACCGACTACGTGGCCGAATTCACCAGCGACGTGAACTTGGCCAAGGTGCTGTCGGCCCGTAGCTTGATGAAGCCAGCTTCAGGCGACGCTGCCGGATACCCAAAGATCAACGCAAAGGCCAAGATCGCCAGTTTTTCGGCGGCCATCGTCGATTCAGCACAACCCTTTGCCGTCGTTGACGGCGAAGATGAAATTGTCGGCGAAATCAGCCCGCGGACCGTGATCGATCTTCTGTCCGGCAAGGACTGGGAATCACCGGCGTGAGCGATGTTGCCGAGCGCATCACCCTGCCCTCGCCCGAGCCACTGACGGTCAGGCGCTGGCTGGTTCCGGCAGCAATCGTTGTGGCAATCTTGATCTGGCTGCTTGGGTCGCATTGGCCGGCGCTGATCGAATATCCAGTGCGTTCGATAATCCCGTTCAGGGAAGCCGTCACCGCGACGACGAACTGGATCAGGGATAATTTCACCTGGGCAACCCGGTCGGTTACGGCGGTGGTCGACGTACCATTGCGTTTCGCGTTCAACCTGCTTTCCAAGGGATTCAAAATAGGCCACGGCGTGGATGCGGTGTTGCTGCCGCGCATCTCATGGCTTGGCGTCACGCTGGTCATGGGCTGGCTGGGGTACATCTACGGCGGTATCAGATTGGCGCTGTTGTGCGGCTTGGGCTTTTTGGCGCTGGCGCTGTTCGATCTGTGGGACCACGCCATGCTGACGCTGGCGCTGATCATCATATGCGTGCCGTTTTGCGTGGTAAGCGGCCTGCTTGTGGGCATTCTGGGCTATTTTTCGCCGCGACTGAACCGCTGGATGATTACACCTGCTTTGGATTTGATGCAGACAATCCCGACCTTCGCCTATCTGATTCCGATGCTTTTGCTGTTCGGCGCCAGTCCGGTATCGGCGCTGCTGGCGACTGGGCTGTTCGCAACACCACCGATGG
>DATLAW010000263.1:0-3947 GCA_035527255.1 Thermohalobaculum sp.
GCGCGTGCTCCCCTCGCAGCAATCCCGCCAGATGCGCCCACGCCGCTCGCAGGCTCGGGGGGAACGCGCTGAAGCGGGCGTAGCGGGAGCCGACCAGGCCCCAGATCAGCCGGAGGGCAACCAGCGCCAGCACTGCATAGCCGGCCCAGCGATGGACCGCCCAGTCCTCGTCCAGAACCGTCAACTCCGCCAGTACAAGGACCGCGACGATCCAGTGCGTGGCGCGGACAAAGATGTCCCAGACAGAAATGCGTTGCATGGCTTGGTGCCCTCCGTGATCAGCCGTCAGTGGCTACAGGTCAGTTCTCTTCCTTGACCTTGGAAACCATGCCGGTCGCGACATCGACATAGACCTCGTAGCGCTTGCCGTCCTTTGTGGCATAAGCTTCCAGCATGCCATCCTCGGGTTTGATCTTCTTGACCTCATAGCCCTGGGCGACAAGGCTGGTCGTGATCTCATCGGCGGTCTTGCCTACCACAGTGCCGTCCAGCTCGGACGAGGCGGCGGCGAAGCTCAGCGGCAGCGCCAGGGCTGCGGCAAACGCAGTTCCAGCGATCAGGGTGCGAATACGGTTGGTGCTCGACATTTTGGGTATCTCCTGTTGATCGATTGTTCCTGCGGCCCGCTCATGCATCGCCGCTGGGGTCGATCTGGTCTGTAAAAACCGCTACCACCATTGCGTTCGGGTTTAAGGATGCGCTTCTATAACCCGAGTTTAGACGCCCGGCAGGCGAGGAGAATCAAATGGACAATATGCGCATGACCCTGAGCGAGTGCCGCAACCTCGCGATCGAGGTGCTGACCCGGCACGGCTGCGATGCCCGGAATGCTGACGCCATGGCAACCACCATAACCGGCGCTGAACGCGACCGCGCCCACAGCCACGGGCTATTCCGGATACCTGGCTATGTCGCCAGTCTTCGCAGCGGCAAGGTCAATGGCCACGCCGCGCCCAGGGTCGAGCGCCTTGCCCCGTCGGTGGTGCGCGTCCATGGCGACCGGGGCTTTGCTCCGCTGGCGCTCGAGATCGGCCGCGCGCCGCTGGCCGAGGCCGCACGCGAGACCGGCATGGCGGCGCTGGCGATCACCCGGTCCCATCATTTCGCCGCGCTGTGGCCCGAGACCCAGGCACTGGCCGAGATGGGCTTTGTCGCCTTCGCCTTTACCTCGTCAAAGCCCTATCTGGCTGCATCTGGTGGCAAGACACCTTTCTTTGGCACCAACCCGATGTCCTTCGCCTGGCCGCGCCGCGATAAGCCGCCGATGGCCTTCGACCAGGCCTCGGCGGCAATGGCGCGCGGCGAGGTCCAGATTCACCTGCGCGACGGCAAAAAGGTCGGCGATGGCGTTGGCATCGATGCCGACGGCAACCCGACCAACGACCCGGCGGAAATCCTCAAGGGCGCCCAGCTACCCTTCGGCGGCTACAAAGGCGGTTCGATCGCCATGATGGTCGACCTGCTGGCCGGCCCGCTGATCGGCGAGGTCTGTAGCTTCGAGGCCGGCGAGCAGGACATCGAAGATGGCGGCCCCGCGACCGGCGGCGAACTGGTGCTGGCTCTCGACCCATCCCGCTTCGGCGGCGAGGATGCCATCGCCCACGGCGAGCGCCTGTTCGCCCGCATGCTGGCGCAAGAGGGCGTCCGGCTTCCCGGCGACAGGCGGTTGATCGCGCGGCAGGAGACACCGGAGGCAGGGATCGAGGTGCCGCGTGTATTGCACGAGAAAATCGAAGAACTGCGGATAGGATAGCACACTGCTCACCAAAACACCCCGCACCAACCGCGCACCCAGCTTGCTTCCCCGCACCCCAATACTTCCCCGGATCATGTCCGGGGAAGTGCATTGACGTGACGCACCCGCGCGCCAAGACGCCCAAGCAATCGTAGAGCGGGGTTCACCCCGCCACACCCTTGGCGAGTAGGATGGCGGGGTGACCCCCGTTCGACGGCGTAGCTCAGAACCAGATTTTTGGATTATATAACAATATCAACGCCTTAATCATCCGTGCAAATTTGGACACACAGATTTGGATTTTCCGAGCCTATGCCCTAGTTTGCGCCGATCATCCACGACTTGGCAGGAGCTAAATGTCAGTTTCAGCAACGGCCACGGGCCTGCATCCCTGCGATCCTCTTGATGGTGACGAGATAACAATTTCGGCGGCGGTCGTGCGTCGAGACGGCGGTCTCGATCCATCGGCTTGGTTTGAAACCATCGCGCTCGAGGAGCCCGATAAAGCCGCGGTCAGGGCGTTCACACCGGGCGGGCGCCTCGTACGCAGGGCCTTTGTCTGCTGTTATGAACCATCGAGCGGCCGGACCTTCGACGGCGTTGTCGATCTCGGAGCCAATCGCCTTGAGCGATGGCGTCACGTCGAGGGCATGCATGCCCGTATCGTCGGCGACGAGTTCGATGAGGGTAGCCGCATTGCCTGCGCCGACCGGGCATTCATCGCCGCCTGCGCCAAGCGTGGCATCACCGATATGGAGATGGTCCTGGTCGAGCCATGGGCGGCAGGCAACTTCGGTATTGCCGACGAACAAGGCGAGCGCCTGGCCTACGGGCACTGCTGGTTGATGAGCGAGGGCGGCGACAATCCCTACGGCCGGCCCATCGCCAACCTGCATCCGGTCATCGACCTGCGGCGCGGGCGGGTGATCCGCGTCGACGATTTCGGTGTCGCGCCACTGCCGCCCGAGCCCGCCAGTATCCGGCGCGAGGGCGGCTACCGCACCGATGTGAAACCGCTGACGGTCACTCAAAGTGACGGGCCGAGCTTCACCGTCGATGGGCATCTGGTGCGGTGGCAGAAATGGCAGTTCCGGGTCGGCTTCAACATCCGCGAGGGGTTGGTGCTGTATGACATCGGCTATGAAGACACGGGCTATGAAGACAACGGCAAGGTCCGGTCCATAATGTACCGCGCCTCGCTGGCCGAGATGGTGGTGCCTTACGGCGACCCACGTCGCGGCAACTTTCGGCGCAATGCTTTCGATGTCGGGGAATTCGGCGTCGGGCAATTCTACGACTCGCTTAAGCTTGGGTGCGATTGCCTCGGGTCGATCCACTACTTCGATGCCTGGTCGCATGATTGGCACGGCGAGCCGCACAAGATTGCCAACGCAATTTGCATGCACGAAGAGGATTTCGGCCTACAGTGGAAATACACCGACTTTACCAACGGCAAAGTGGCCAGGGCGCGTTCGCGGCGGTTGGTCGTTTCCGGGTTCTCGACCATCGGCAATTACGTCTACGGGTTCTTCTGGTATTTCTACCAGGACGGCACGATCAGTGTTGAGGTGAAGGCGACCGGCATTCCGTTTCCCTCAGGTGCCGAGGTAGGCGCGACATCGCCCTATGGCAGTATCATCGCGCCGGGCATCGATTCCCACACCCATCAGCACGTCTTCTCGTTCCAATGCATCGTACTCGGCCAAAACACCGATGACCGGCCCGCCCGGCATTCCGCCACGGGCAATGAATGCAGTCGGGATGCCGCCGGGTCTTTGTTCGATCTCAAAGCCATGCCGCTCGAGCCATTCGGACAGCCGTGCTGATGATCGGTACTCCAGGCCTGGCCATTCGGGCTCGGCCCATTGGGCTGCAAACAGTCGCTCGATCTCGGGCTTCAGTTTGCCCCATTCGCTCCTGACCGTAGATACAATCGCATCCGACATTCGCCAGCCCCCTGATAGCTGCCCACAATAGCGCAGCGATTGAGGACGTCTTCATCAAAAATAGCCGTATTAAATTTGTCTGTATAATCTGTCCGACATTCTCCATTTGGCTCGCCTACCGTGACGCTAGGCGGTGTTGACAAATGGGATTCCCAAGAGGGTGAGTATCTGATTCAAGATAACTTTGGCTCTGGAGGTTATCTTGGCGCGGAACTTGATGCCGGACGACGAATGGACGTTCTTCGAGGCTTTCATCACTGCAATAC
>DATLAW010000264.1:0-11784 GCA_035527255.1 Thermohalobaculum sp.
ACAATCTCTCTCAAACTTGTGTCGCTGACCTTGGATCGGGACAACTTCTTAGAACGATCTTGGCAAGGTTATATCCGGACGCCGGCATTCCGCTCACCCCACCACAAACACATGAACCGCCACCGGGCCATGGGCGCCCAACTGCAGCGTCTGGCCGATATCCGCCGATCGGCTTGGCCCGGTGACCAGGTTCACCGTGCGGGGGTCGAGGCCGCGCTTGCGCCATTCGGCCCACATGTCCTCGAAACCGGCTTTGATGTCCGCAGCGGCGATCACGACGAAATGAGTTTCACCGAGGAATGTCAGCGTCACCGGGTTCTCGGCACCGGAGGCCAGCACGACAGTCCCGGTCTCGGCCATGCCGAGATGGGCGCGCGACAGCGTGGCGGGCTCGTCGAGGCGGCCGGGGCCGGTGCTGTGCTCAACGGTACCCCAATCACGCTCGAAAATCGGGTCGTGGCCGGTGCGGATGGCTGCGGGCAGGTTGCGGCTGCGCAACTCCTCGGCCAGGGCTTTCGGCAGATCCTCCAGCGAGGCGATGCGCGACACCGTGGTATCGACTGCAGTGGCCTTGGCGATGAATTGGGCGATGCGGGCCGGCCCAATGGTCTGTGCCGCCACCGGGATCGGCGCCGCATGGGCAAGGTGGTGGCCGAGGCGCGCCGCCACTGCAACCTTGTCGCCGCCGCCGGTGGCGCGGGTGACCCGGGCGAGGATGCGGTCGCGAGCGCTCATCGTCTGGCCTTCCATCTGGCCTGAAAGGTGCCGCCCTGCGGCGCCGGGAAGTCGCGGTGGTCGGTCCAGCCGCCGCCCATCGGCAGGCGTCCGAGGCTGCCCTTGCCCAGCGCCATCAACTTCAATCCGAAGGCGGCGACGCGGGTGAAGGCATTGAACAGCCCCGGCCGGGTGCAAAGGAAGCGCCAGAACCCCAGCCCGAAGCGCACTGTGCCGGGGGTCAACTGCTTCTCAAACTCGCGCTCGCGCCAATGGCGCATCATCTTCGGCAGCGGTATCCGCATTGGGCAAACCGACTCGCAACGTCCGCAGAAGGTCGAGGCGTTGGGCAGGTGCCCGCCGGTCTCGACTCCGATCAGCGAAGGCGTCAGCACAGCTCCCATCGGGCCGGGATAGACCCAGCCATAGGCATGGCCGCCGACCGCCTGGTAGACCGGGCAGTGGTTCATGCAGGCGCCGCAGCGGATGCAGCGCAGCATGTCCTGGAAGTCAGTGCCCAGCATGTTGGTACGACCATTGTCCAGCAGCACGACATGGTATTCCTCGGGCCCGTCCGGGTCGGTGTCGCGCTTGGGACCGGAGGAGAAGGTGGTGTACGACGTGATCTCCTGCCCGGTTGCGGAGCGGGCCAGCACCCGCAGCACGGTCGCGGCGTCCTCCAGCGTCGGCACGATCTTCTCCAAACTCGCCATGACGATGTGGACCTTGGCCAGCGACTGCGACAGGTCGCCATTGCCCTCATTAGTGACGATGACCGACTGGCCGGTTTCGGCGATCAGCAGGTTGGCGCCGGTGATGCCGACCTGTGCCAGAAAATACTTCTCGCGCAGGACACCGCGCGCCTCGGCCAGCATGTCTCGCAGTTCCGAGAGGTTGCGGTCAGCGGGCAGATGGGTGTGGTGCTTGCGAAATTCGGCCTCGACCTCCGGCACCGTGACATGGACGGCAGGCGCGATGATGTGGCTCGGCATCTCGCCGCGCAGCTGGATGATGTATTCGCCCAAGTCGGTTTCCTGCGGGTGGATGCCGTTGGCTTCCAGATAATCATTGATCCCGCATTCCTCCGAGATCATCGACTTGCCCTTGTTGACGATCTTGGCGTCGGCGGTGCGGCAGATCTCGAGGACGATGCGCTGGGCGTCCTCAGCCGTCTCGGCCCAGTGGACATGGCCGCCATGGGCGATGACGTTTTGCTCATAGCGCTCGAGGTAGAGGTCGAGATTGGCCAAGGTGTGGTTCTTCAGGTCGCGGGCGGCATCGCGCAGCGCGTCGAACTCCGGCACCTTGGCGGCGGCCTTGGTGCGTTTATCGACAAAGCCCGACTGGGCGTGGCTCATGGCGCGCTGGATATTGGCATTGGCCAGCGCATCGCGGGAGTTTTGCTTGAACTGCGGCGTGGTCGGGTTGAAGGCGCTCATCTCACTTCTCCCCGATGGCAGGCGTCGTGGTGTCGCCCGCCAGCACCTCGACGATATGGCGCGAATGAACGGCACGGCCCTCGCGCGACAGCTTGCCGCCCATGTTCATCAGGCAACCCAAGTCGCCCGCCAGCAGCAGGTCGGCGCCGGTCGTGCCGATATTGGCGGACTTGTTCGAGACCATCTTGTTCGAGATTTCCGGGTATTTGACACAGAAGGTGCCGCCGAAGCCGCAGCAGACCTCGGCGTCCAGCATTTCGGTCAGCTTCAGGCCGTCAACCGAGGCCAGCAGTTTGCGCGGTTGCGCCTTGATCCCCAGCGAGCGTAGGCCCGAGCAGCTGTCGTGGTAGGTGGCGTGGGCCGGGAAGCTGGCGTCGACCGACACGACGCCCAACACATCGGTCAGGAAGCTGACGATCTCGTGGGTGCGGGCGGCGAGCGATTTGGCCCGCTCGGCCCAATCCGGGTCGTCCGCCAGGATCTGTGGGTAATCCTTGATCACGGTGGCCGCGCAGGATCCGGAGGGGACGACGACGTAATCATGACCCTCCATTGCCGCGATCATCTGGCGGGCCAACGCTGCGGCACCGTTCCGGTCGCCGGAGTTGTAGTTCGGCTGGCCACAGCAGGTCTGCCGGGGAACCTCGACGGTGCAACCGGCGTCCTCGAGCAGCTTGACGCTGGCGAAGCCGACCGAGGGGCGGACCATATCGACAAGACAGGTCACCATCAGGGCGATCTTGGGGGATTCGGGTGCGGGCACGGTGGCGGCTCCTCGGATTGGCCCGCTTGGTTTAAAGCCATGATCCGGAGGCGACAAGGTGGCGAATTGACTTGAATGGCTTCAGACACAAAACCGCCGCGCCTGGAATGCTCCGGGCGCGGCGGCTGTTGAATTCGGGCGAGGACTGATCAGAACGGGATCTTGATCCCCGCGTTGCCGCCAAATCCAGTGGCATCGGTGAACAGGCCGGAACCATTGGCGGAGGCAAAGAACTGGGTGCTGGTGCCAGCGATGGTGAAGTCGAACCCAAGCTCGACCCGGGCGCCGATCCGGTCGTCGTCATAGCCGATCAGCAGTGCTTGCGCACCGAGTTCCGGATCGCTATTCGCGACGTACTCGGCTGCGGCGGAGACGAAGGTGTTCATCGAGCCGGTGTTCAACAGCTCGAACTTGCGCGACAGCTCCACACCCAGCCGGGCGGTCACGAAGTCAGCGTTTTCGGTGCCGGTTATTGTATCGAACTGCTCGACGCCGCCGGAGACAAAGCCGAAGGGTGTCGCCAGGGTGTCGGCGTCGACTGGCACATCATAGCCGACGAACAGCGAACCGGCGTAGCGGTTGCCATCGTCGATGACGTTGAGCGAGTCGTCATAGTTGGTGTGGGTGTAGACAAAGCTGGCGATCGCGGTCAGTCCATCGGCCGTATATGCGACGTAGGGCTGTGCGAACAGGGCGTCGCCGTCGATGCTGGAGATCCCGACTTCGCTCGACGTATGCGCGCCGCCGAAGTCAAGGCCGACAGCGAGGTTCTGGCTGAGTGCGGCCTCGATCCCGGCCCGACCGAAGAAGTAGGATGCGTCGAGGTTGGCGCCGAAATCGCCATTGAACTGGCCGCCGCCGATCTCGGCCCAGACGCTGAATTCCGCGGTCGACAGACCGTTCATGGTCTGCACCATCGAGCCGCCACCCGCCGCCTGGCGCGCGCCGTGGTTGGCCCGGACGATATTGCGCAGGCCCTGGGTCTGCGCTGCGGTCAGCATTGCGGCTACCTCGGTTGCCATGATCCCGGCATCACCGGCGGCGCCCATTTCGACGACAGCGACCAGCACCGGCCCCTCGATCTCGAGCCGGAAGATGCCGATAGAAGTGTTGAAAAAGCCGGTAACTACTGCGACATAGTTGCCGGGCCCCAGGTCGCTGTTGACAAGTGAAAGCAGACCTGCGCCACCGTCATCATCTCCTGTGACGCCATTTACGAGTGGGTTCAACGGATCGAACGCCGAATAGACAAACAAAGTCGTGTCGAATTGTCCCGCGATAGCAACGGTTTCGAGACGAACATTGCCCGCGTCGGAGACAGAAAATGGGATCGTCTGGTATGGGACATTGGTCCCGGCGGCGCTAAGTTCCGCAAACAGAGCAGCTTCACCAAAGTTGCCGGAAGTTGCCCGATTAAACGTCGGCCCACCCGTTGTATCCCCATCGACAGTAATCAGCTGCGCCTGGGCGCCACTGTAAGCGAACAGCGTCGCGGCGACAGCTGTGGTCATGGTACGTATAAACATTGCTCGGTCCCTCATTTGCTGAGCGCACTATTGCTCAATACCCATTTTTCGCTGTCCGCACCTGTGTGTGACGGCGTTTCATTGCTTGGGCGGGATTCTACGGGAAATTGCAAAATTGTTAAGAATGAATATCGGGTTACTGCGTCGAATACGGTGAGAATTGCGTTCTACGTGTCTAATATGCAACGAAGAATCGGTAGCGTGGCTGGAATTGCTGGCCGGAGCTGCGCCAATAGGCCGGGGTATTGGTCACAGTGCAAAACAAACCGGTCCGGGCAACCTGCCCGTAGCGATAATTTGGACTTTCGCCGGACCTCGCGCGCCCTGGATCGGGCGTCGTGGATCAGGTGGTCGGCGCTGGCGGCGGCGGCGGTGGAACTTCCGCAGTCCGTCCGTCGTGGAACGTTCCACCGCAACGTTCGCCGGCTTGGGCCGCACCGGCGAAGGCGAGAATGCCGAGCGCCGCGAGGCTTAGAGCAAGGGATTTCATTGGTCGGTCTCCTTCCTTAGACGCCAGTAGGATACACCGTTTCGGGCCGCAGTTGAAGCGTCTGATTTATGGATTGCTCTCCTACAACCGATAACCGCCCGCGACCTCGATGTTGGCCCCGGTGACGTAGTCGGCACCCAGCAGATATTCGATCGCCTGAAAGACGTTCTCGGCGCTACCATCGTGGCCCATGGGTACGTGGCCGGGCACGCCGCCGACCTCGCCGACCGAGTTTACAAGCTGGCCGGGCGAGACCATATTGAGGCGGATCCCATCAGGTGCGTGCTCGACCGCCAATGCGCGGGTGAGCTGAAGCAGGGCGGCCTTGCTGACATAGTAGTCGGTGGCGAAGCTCTCAGCTTGATTGAGCTGGTTGCCGGCGACACCGAATTTGATGATCTGGCCACCCCGGCGCAGCCGCCTCAGCGCATGGCGGCAGACGTGGAAAGCGCCGTTGAGGTTGACCGCGATGGTCCGCTCCCACTGCTCGCCGCCGATTTCGCGCAGCGGCACGGGATCGAAGATGCCGACATTGTTGACGACCAAGCCAAGATCGCGCCCGGTGGAATCAGCCGTGGCGAAGATGGTCGCGACCTCGGCCGGTTGGCTGACATCGGCACCCACGCTCCAGGCGCTGGCGCCGCTGATCTCGGCGACCAACTCAGCCGCCGCAGCCCTGGACGACAGGTAGTTGACGAGGATGTCGTAACCCAGATCGGCCAGCCGCAAGCACAGATGGCGGCCCAGACCCTTGGCCCCGCCGGTGACGATTGCGAGTTTGCGTGGGTGTTGGGTCATTTGCGGCCCGGGTTTCCAGGCCGCGAGATCGCCGGGCGGGTCGTGGTTGTGATGACCGCCGCGCTGTTGGATGCCTGAGTTTGCGAATTCATGATGTTCAGCGCCCGATATTCGATACCAAATGATGCCCCGGCTCCCACTCCCCAGCTTCGCCGCTTGCACGACCACTCTGGTGTGGGCCGGTTAACCATTCGTTAACCCTGACGCCGGCTTTCGAGCGTGGTGGCGGGGCATCAGCCAATGCGATGGCGGAGATTCAGTGCGCCGTCCGGTCGCAGGCGCAAAACACACAGCAATTTCAACACCTTGATTGGTGCGCGTTGGTGCCTGTGGCGGCTTGACACCCCTATGCCGCATGCCTATTGTCCGCCTCGTCTTTTGCCGGGCATTCAGCGTCCGGCGCCACGTTGTGAGGTACCGCCGATGGGCGCGCCCGAGGATAGGCCGGCAACGCTCGACGAGCTTGACCGGCGGATCAGGGCGGCGCGCGGAGTGCGGGAACCGGCGCGCGGGAAGCAGGGGGACAAGTTCGCCGCGACCGGCATGGCGTGGCGGATGACCCTCGAGCTGGTTGTCGCCGCCATGATCGGCGCGGCGATGGGTTGGGGACTCGATGCGTTATTCGGCACGCTGCCGTTGTTTCTCATCGTGTTTATATTGCTGGGGTTCGGGGCCGGAATTCGCACAGTGATGCGGTCGGCAGAGGAACTCCAAAGGAAACAGGCGGCCGAGGCCGCGGACGACGACGACAGCGCCAACCGTGGCACCACGGCGCGCGGGGAATAACGGGGATCTGGGCATGGCGTCGAGCGAAGCAGCCGAAGGTGAAGGCGGCCTCAACATCCATCCGATGGAGCAGTTTGAGATCACGCCACTGTTCGGCGACCCGCATGGCGGGCTCGGGCTTCTGACCGTCACCAATTCGACCCTATGGATGGCGCTGGTACTGGCGGCCGTCTCGGCGCTGTTGATCTTCGGCATGCGTGGGCGCGCCCTGGTGCCGACCCGGATCCAGTCGGTGGCCGAACTGCTGTATGGTTTCGTTCGCCAGATGGTGACCGACGTGATGGGCGAGGAGGGGGCCAAGTTCTTCCCCTATATCTTCACCCTGTTCGTCTTCATCCTGTTCTCCAACGTGTTGGGGCTGATCCCCTACGCCTTCACCGTGACCTCGCATATCGCGATCACCGGGGTGCTGGCGATGGTGGTGTTCACCACCGTGATCGTTCTCGGCGTCATGAAGAACGGCACCAAGTTCCTCAAGCTGTTCTGGATCGATGCTGCCCCACTGGGGCTGCGGCCGATTCTGGCGGTGATCGAGCTGATCTCGTTCTTCGTCCGCCCGCTCAGCCACTCGATCCGGCTTGCCGGCAACATGATGGCCGGCCACGCGGTGCTGAAGGTGTTCGCCGCCTTTGTGCCGGCACTGAGCATCTTCGGCATCCTGCCGCTGGCGATGATGGTGGCGATGACCGGGCTGGAAGTGCTGGTGGCCTGTGTGCAGGCTTACATCTTCGCCATTCTGACTTGCATCTACCTGAACGACGCGCTGCATCCGGGTCACTAGATCTGGCGCGAAATCGACAACCCGAGATATCCATTCAAGAGGAGTTACTACGATGGAAGCTGAAGCCGCGGCCCTGTTGGGCAAATATATCGGTGCTGGTATGGCCTGTACCGCAATGGGCGGCGCCGGTGTCGGCGTGGGCCATGTCGTTGGCAGCTACCTGCAGGGCGCGCTGCGTAACCCGGCTGCCGCCAAGGAGCAGACCGCAACCCTGTTCCTCGGCATCGCCTTCGCCGAAGCGCTGGGGATCTTCGGCTTCCTGATCGCCATGTTGCTGATGTTCGCCGTCTAACACGGCTTTGTTCGCGGGCGGGCGCAATCGCGGCCGCCCTTGGACCCTGACTGAGTATCCCCGGCCGCACCCGTGCGGCCACCCGACCGTTTGGAGAGTCACATGGCGACGTCCGCCGACGCAGCACTGGGAGCCGCCGAGCACGCCAAGAGCGGGCTGCCGCAGCTCGATTTCACCACCTTCCCCAGCCAGATTTTCTGGTT
This sequence comes from Thermohalobaculum sp., assembly GCA_035527255.1. Classification (GTDB taxonomy): domain Bacteria; phylum Pseudomonadota; class Alphaproteobacteria; order Rhodobacterales; family Rhodobacteraceae; genus Thermohalobaculum. The sequence continues at coordinate 7,793 of DATLAW010000264.1, forward strand.
GGCGGTGACCTGCTTCGTGCTGTTCCAACTGATGAACAAGATCGCCCTGCCGCGCATCGCCAGCGTGCTGGAGGAACGGGCCGACGCGATCGCCGACGATCTCGACCGGGCCGAGGAATTCAAACGCAAGGCTAGTGAGGCTGAAGCCGCCTACCAACAGGCACTGGCCGACGCCCGGACCATGGCACAGGGCATCGTCGCCGAGACCAAGGCCGCGATTCAGAAGGACGTCGATGCGGCGATGGCCAGGGCAGATGCCGAGATCAGCGCCCGCGCCGGTGAATCGGAGAAACGCATCCGCGAAATTCGCGACAGTGCGATTGCGGCTGTGGCCGAGGTCGCCAATGATACCGCGGTTGCGATTATCGATCGGGTGATGCCGGACGTGATGGATGCCGCCGCGATCAAGGCCGCTGTCCAGTCGCGGTTGGGCTAAGGGGTAGGATATGTCACTTCTGCATGACAGCCATTTCGTCGTTGGTATCGCCTTCGTCCTGTTCCTGGGGCTACTGGGCTACCTGGGCGCGCATAAGCTGCTGTTGGGGAAACTGGACGACCGGGCAAATCGGATCCGCGACGCGCTGGACGAGGTGCGCCGCCTGCGCGAGGACGCCCAGGCAACCTTTGCCGAGTTCGAGCGCAAGCACCGCGAGGTGCAAGGCCAGGCGGACGAGATCGTCGCCCACGCCAAGCACGAGGCCGAACAAGCCGCCGTGCATGCCAAGGCCGAGCTGGCGGCATCGATCGAGCGCCGCCTGAAGGGTGCCGACGAGCAGATCGCCATGGCCGAGGCCAACGCGATTCGCGAGGTCCGCAACCAGGCAGTACAGGTCGCAATCGCCGCCGCCGCTGAGGTGATGGCGAGCCGCCTGACCCCGGCCAAGGCGGATGCGCTGATCGACGATGCGATCAAGAATGTCGGCGAGAGACTGCACTGAAATCCAGAAACGGTGAGTGACAGCAATTCGCGAAACATGATCGCGAGGGACAGCAGGCCCGGCCATCGCGCCGGGTCTTTGCTATTGGTGCCCAGATGTTATCCAGCGACTAAGTTTCTCAATCTCCGGCCGGCGCGCCAGCTCTCCAAGTTTTCGGCGAATAGGGCGGCAAAGCGGGCCTCCCAGTCGATAACCCCGTCGGCGGTATGTGGGCTGATCAACAGATTTGGCGCCGCCCACAACGGGCTGTTGGCGGGCAGCGGCTCGGTCTGGAATACGTCGAGATAGGCGCCGCGCAGGTGGCCGCTTTGCAGCGCCGCCAGCAGGTCATTCTCGACCACATGGCCGCCGCGTGCGGTGTTGATGAAAATCGCGCCGGGTTTCATGGCGGCGAACATCCGGGCGTCGAACAGGTTTTTGGTCTCCGGTGTCAGGCGCAAATGCAGGCTCACCGCGTCGGCCTCGGCCAGGCTGGCCGTCAGGGCATCGGGTGGGCGCATCTCGTCGACTCCCGGGACGGGCTCGGTTGACCGGCGCAGCCCGATCACCCGCATCCCCATGGCGCTGGCCCGGCCCGCCACCTCGGCCCCGATGGCCCCGACCCCGACAACCAGCAGTGTCTGCCCGGAGAGCGGCCGGAACAGGTGCTGCCGCCAGACCCGGTCGCGCTGTTGTTCGTGGTACCGGATCAGCTCGGAATTCATCGCCAGCAGCGCGCCGAAAACCGTCTCGGCCAGAAACGGCGCCAGCACCTCGGCGCAATTGGTCACGGTCAGGCGCGCGGCATCCCACCCCAACACATGCTCGTAGCCGGAGCCGCCGACATGCAGCCAGCGGACGCTTCGCGCATCGAGGATCGGACGGTGAGTGGTGCCGCCCAGGCTCGGCGAATTGATCGAGAACACCACTTCGGGTCGGAGGGTCTCCAGTGCGGCGGCAAAGGCGTCGGGCCGGTTGACAGCATGGATGATCTCGCCGGGCAGGCGCGGGCGCAGGTTCGCCGCCAGCTGTCCCGCATGGTCGGCGTAGATCAGGACTGGTCCGGTCATCGCGGTTCTCCGGTTGTCAGATCATGCTAAATTTTGTCCTGAACCTATCGGTCTTTGCCGAAAGACGATAGGGATGGTGAAGGCAAGTTGTGCGCTTGCGGACAGTCGGTCGGGGAGGCAACGGTTGGCCTTCTCCTTCGTGTAGGGCCATTTGAGGTCGGAGCTTTCCGCTATGAGATTCCGGCTGGGTGGAAGTTCAAAGGCAGGTCGAATGCCGTCACCCCGCCGGGTCGTTGTTCCAGATATCCCGGTGCAGCCGCCACACCCCGTCGCCGTCCTGGCGCCACAGCACGATGTACTTGCCTGTCGCGGTCACCCGGCCGCCCGTTCCGTCCGGCGCCGTCAGCGAGAACTTGCCGACCTCGCTCGCCCGGGTTTCCTTCACATCCAACTCCAGCGTCGTCCGATCCATATCGGTCACTCCGGCATCGAAGAACTTCTGCCACAGCCCTTCGATCGCCCGACGCCCTTTGATCTGCGGGTAATTCGGCGCCATCAGAATTGCGTCCGCCGTATAGAGCTTGGCGAGCCCCGCCGCGTCACCCCGACTAAACGCGTCCTCAAGTTGGGCGCTGGTTGCGGCAACTCCTCCAAGGCCTTGCACCTCGGTCGTTTCGCATCCCGCCAGTACCAGCAGTGCGATGGCCATCAGAAATCGCGTCATGTCACCTCACCCCAATTGCTCGCAGCGTCGAACCCGGTTGGAGTGGACTACGCTACTGGAATCGACGGTCAGATCAAGGCGACCCAACCGGAAATTTGATGCCACTGCGTACCTCAGCCTTGCCGTTGGCGTCCCCTGCCGCTATTCCGCACCGTGGAAACCGTCGCGCCCGCCAAAGGAAATCTCGATGCCTCAATTCCAAAAAATCCTCGTCGCAAACCGGGGTGAGATTGCGATCCGGGTGATGCGCGCCGTCAACGAGCTCGGCAAACGCACGGTGGCGATTTTCGCCGAGGAGGACAAGCTGTCGCTCCATCGCTTCAAGGCAGACGAGGCCTACCAGGTTGGGCCAGGAAAGGGTCCGGTGGCCGCCTATCTCGACATCGGCGATATCGTCCGGGTCGCCCGAGAATGCGGTGCCGACGCGATCCACCCCGGCTACGGCCTGCTGTCGGAAAACCCGGCCTTTGTAGATGCTTGCGATGCCGCTGGTATCGCCTTCATTGGCCCGAAGGCCGATACCATGCGGATGCTGGGCGACAAGGCCAGCGCGCGGCGCGCCGCCATCGCCGCCGGGGTGCCGGTGATTCCAGCGACCGAGGTTCTGCCGGATGATATGGATGAAGTCCGCCGGATGGCAGATGCCGTTGGCTACCCGCTGATGCTGAAGGCTTCCTGGGGCGGCGGTGGACGCGGCATGCGCCCGGTCATGGGGTCCGCCGAGGTCGCCGACAAGGTGCTGGAAGGCCGCCGCGAGGCCGAGGCGGCTTTCGGCAATGGCGAGGGTTATTTGGAGAAGATGATTCTGCGCGCCCGCCATGTCGAAGTGCAGGTTCTGGGCGACCATCACGGCAATCTCTATCATCTGTACGAGCGCGACTGTTCAGTCCAGCGCCGCAATCAGAAGGTCGTCGAGCGCGCCCCCGCGCCTTATCTCGACGACGCTCAACGGGCCGAGATCTGCGAGTTGGGCCTCAAGATTTGCCGCCATGCCAACTACCAGTGTGCCGGCACGGTTGAATTTTTGCAGGACATCGACACCGGCAAGTTCTACTTCATCGAGGTAAATCCCCGGGTCCAGGTCGAGCATACCGTGACCGAGGAGGTCACCGGCATCGACATCGTAAAGGCCCAGATCCGCATCACTGAGGGCGCGACCGTCGCCGAGGCTACCGGCACGCCGACCCAGGCCGACGTGCATCTGCGCGGCCACGCCGTGCAATGCCGGATCACCACCGAGGACCCTCTCAACAACTTTATCCCCGACTATGGCCGCATCACCGCTTACCGTGGCGCCACTGGCTTCGGAATCCGGCTCGACGGCGGCACCGCATACTCGGG
>DATLAW010000265.1:0-10268 GCA_035527255.1 Thermohalobaculum sp.
TGCATGTGTTAGGCGTGCCGCCAGCGTTCGTTCTGAGCCAGGATCAAACTCTCAAGTTGAAAGTGCCATCCACCCGATCGCTCGGATGAGGCGACACTAACCATGACGTTCGAACCGCTCGCACATCGTCATATGCCCAGATCAAAGATCCCCGAAAGAACCCTCTCTCCAGACACGTGAAGCTGACTGCTCCCATCATCGGAACCCATACGCCGAAACGCACAAACCCCTAAGGAGCCGATATCCAAGCAGTCCGTCCGTCGAAACGAAACCAAACCGCCCGCATATCCCTTCGTATAAATAAAACTGTCAAAGAGCGGTTTCCGCACTGGAGACCAGCTTGGAAACAATCGGCGGCGAGGCACTGTTACGCACCTCGCCGCCGGTGAGCGCGGTGTATATGAAGATTCGTATGGGGGCGCAAGCACCTTCTTGCCTGATGTTAACGATTTCCCCCTGCGGCGAATTGGCTGTGTGATGAAGGCAATCCTTGCATCTCGAAGACCCCCGAGGCCGGCAGATTATCGCGCCTGACAGACCTCTGGCACAGGCTTGCGGGCAGCACAGCCAGATTGATCGGACGCCGGCGCTGTGTCAGGCTAGCGCCATGCAATCGCGCTGGCTGGTCACACCGCAATACTTCGAGCATCCCGAGCCGGCGCTGTTCAGCGCCGCGCCGGAGAGATCGGCATCGAACGCGCCGGCCGGGATCACCGACCGTTCGCCAGCCAATATGGCCCGGCTCCATCGGCCGATCGCCAAATTTGTCGAGGCAACGCTGACTGCCGGCGCGCGGCCGGTCTCGCTGGCCGGCGACTGCTGTGCGGCAATTCCGGTGCTGGCCGGCCTTCGGGCTGCCGGAATCGAGCCAACACTGGTCTGGATCGATGCCCATGGCGATTTCAACACACCGGACACCAGCCCGTCGCAATTCCTCGGCGGAATGCCACTGGCGATGATGGTCGGGCGCGGACCGCAATGGATGTGCGCGGCGGTTGGCCTGGCTCCGTTGCCGGAGGAGCAGGTCTGGCTGATCGACGGCCGTGACCTCGATCCGCTGGAGCGCGAAGCGCTCGACGCCAGCCGGGTCAAGCGCGCGAGTGTTGCCGATCTTGCAGCACTGGCATTTGCCGGTCCACTGCATGTCCATATCGATGTCGACGTAATCGATGCCACCGAGGCGCCCGGCTTCAACTACCCGGTGCCGGGCGGGCCAAGCGTGGCGGAAACGGCGGCCGCTTGCACCGAACTGGCTGCGCGCGGCGATATCCGCGCCATCTCGATCAGCGGCTGGAGCGAGGCACTGGATCCAACCGGTGCGACCGGCAGTGCCTGCCGTCGGGTGCTGCGGGCCCTGACGGGCGAAGGGCCGGGGGCCTGACCGAACCTTCAGCCCGGCACAGCCGGCTTGACCGGGACGCCGCGTTCCAACACCAGAAAGCTGGCGAGTCCGATGGTCGACAGCACGGTCATGCCGAGCAGTACCGGCGCCGCGACGTCGTGGGGCAGGAAGCCGGCAATCTGAGTTGCCACCGCGGCGAAGAGGAACTGGACGAAGCCGAGCAGGCCCGAGGCCGCCCCGGCGCGGTCCGGCGCCGATCCCACTGCCCCGGCGACTGAATTCGGCACCGACATACCGGCCCCGATCGCGTGGAAGAACGCCGGCACCATCAGCGCCAACGGGTTGACCACCCCGGCGCCCATCACCACCAATCCGGTGGCCATCGCGGAAATCGTCAGGCCGCCGCCCATGATGATCATGCGGCGGCCGCCGAAACGGCTGGTCATCCGCCCGCAGGCCATGTTGGCAAGCATATAGGTCGCCGCCAGCGGGATGAAGAACAACCCATAGATACTGGGCCGCGTGCCGTAGGTCTCCTCCATCACATAGGGGGCGGCGCCGACGAAAAACAGGAAGCCTGCCATCGAACAGGCGCCAAAACTGGCATGAGCCCAGAACACCCGCCGCCGGCTGATCTCGCCAAACGAACGCAGCGTCTCGAGCGGGTTCTCGCGGCGATCGCGCGGTGCGGTTTCCGGCAGGCTGGCACGGACCCAGACCGCCAACCCAGCCGCCGCCACGGCGATCAGGCCGAAGATGCCGCGCCAACCGACGAACTCGACAATCAAGCCGGAGAGCGCCGGCGCGATCATCGGCGCCACCACCATGGCGGCGGTGATCTGGCCAATGACGGCGGCGGAGCGGTCCTTGCCATAAAGATCCTGGGCGACGGCGCGGGCCAGTACCAACCCGGCGACAGCGCCACCGGCCTGAAGCAGCCGGCCGAGGATTGCGATCCACAGTTCCGGCGCCAGAGCCGCCAGGGCCGAGCCGACCCCGGCCATCGCCAGGCCCGCCACCATGACCGGACGGCGCCCAAGCCGGTCCGACACCGGCCCCCAGATCAGCGTCGATACCGCCATCGCCACCAGCGACAGCGACAGCATCAATTGCGAGACCGCAGCCGGAACCGCGAAATCCGCCGCGATCGCCGGCAGCGCCGGTGACAACGCCTGTAGCGAGAACGGCCCGATCGCGGTAACCGCCGCCAACAGCGCAACGAGGGGGAATTTACGGGACATGAGGTCGGGCGCTCCGGCAGTTGCGAAACTTGCCCGGCACGCGTCGGACGCTCTTAAAGAGCACTCGCGCCGCCCGACCTGTCAAGGGCGCTTGGCTTCGGGGCGAAGGGGCTTTGAGAATGTTTTACGGCGTTTGTGATCGGCGACGACGTGTGTGTCCAGATTTGCACACACCGATAACATATTGAAATATAAAGAAATAAAATTTGGACGCGTGTGACGCGTGTTATGGTTAACAAGGAAACGCCGCGCAGAACGACCGCGAAACGCCTCACCGCTCGCGCGAAAAGGCGCCGGTCAGTCCCAGAATACCCGCGGTCAGGCACATCGCGATCGGGAACATGGTGAAGACATCGAAGCCGAAGCCCCAATACATGCCAATCGCCGACAGGACCATCAGGATCGCGCCGGTCGTCGGCTTGCCCGGCGACATCGCGCCCCCGGCGATGCTGAGGATCGGGGCAAACAGGCTGACGAATCGGATTCGGTCGACATTTTCGACTTCACCAATCGCCCTGTCCGACAGGCCGTTGGTCGCATCCGAGAACCAGCCCGCAACTTCGGTCCAGCCATAACCGAAAAAGCCGACGACCATGCCGACCACCCCGCCAATAATCCCCAATACCATCGCCGCGTTCTTCATGGTGCTGCCGCTCCCGCGCTCGTTCCAGACAACGGAGAGGTTCACCACAGAGCGGCCGCGGGATCAATGGAAAAGGCTCGGCTCCTACCCCTTTAACGCCGCCTCGAACTCCCGCCACTCGCCCTTTGACATCCCCGAAGTCTCCTGCGTCACCTTCTCGCCCGCCAGCATTCGGCGCAAGACCGCCATGCCGGGGCCGGAGAATTGGGCGGCGTTCAGGCGGTAGTCCTCGAAGGCAGCCCAGGTCGCCGGGACCCAGGCTTTCACTAGCTCGCAGATCGCGTCGGCATAAACCCGGATCTCGAATTGGGCGTGGGCGTCGGCGCGCAGGCGCAGAAAGTGCATCAGATTGTGCAGGTCGACCTTCCAGTACCACTGGGTGTAGATGTTCATCGGCAGGTTCATCCGCGCCAGTTCGCGGGCGAGCCCCTGTTGGCCGACCTGGCTGAGCATCGACTCGTATTCGTCGTAGCACCGCGAGGCCCCCGCCTTCAGCGTTTCCAGCACCCGCTGCGCCTCCGCCCCTTCCAGCAGCGCGCCGCGGCCCTGATTGTTGACGGCGGACTGGGCCGCCAGCGCGTCCGGCGCCGGGATGTAGAACTCGCGGTCAAGGATCGAGTAGCGGGCGGAATATTCGTTCACATTGGCGGTGCGATGGCGGATCCACTGGCGGGCGACAAAGACCGGCAGCTTCACATGCAGCTTGATCTCGCACATCTCGAACGGGGTCGAGTGCCAGTGGCGCATCAAGTAGCGGATCAGCCCGGCATCGTCGCGGGCGTGCTTGGTGCCCTGGCCATAGCTGACCCGCGCCGCTTGCACGATGGCGCTGTCATCGCCCATATAATCGACGACCCGGACAAAACCGTGATCGAGCACCGGCACGGCTTCATACAGCCGATCCTCGATCCCCTCGGCCACCACACGGCGGGTTTTTCGATGCTCAGCGCGTTGCGCCTCAATTTCGGCCTGTTGTTCCGGCGTCAGCGGCATATCATCCCTCTCGATAGGCGAGTCGTTTGATCAACATCTTGTATAGAAAACCAAAGGGAGTGCAACATGAAGACAAAATATCTCCACACAATGGTCCGTGTTCGGAACCTCGACGAATCGAAACGGTTCTATTGCGACCTGCTGGGGCTGGAAGTGACCCGGCACTACGACAACGAGGCGGGAAAATTCACTTTGGTTTTCCTGGCCCCTCCGGGCCAACATGATGCACCAATCGAGCTAACTTACAACTGGGGCTCAGACGAGGAATACACTGGCGGGCGCAATTTCGGCCATCTGGCCTATGCGGTCGAGAACATCTACGAGATGTGCCAGAAGCTGATGGATGCCGGGGTCACCATCAACCGCCCGCCGCGCGACGGCCGCATGGCCTTCGTCAAATCGCCGGACGGCGTGTCGATCGAACTTCTGCAAGAAGAGGGCTCGCTGCCGCCGGCGGAACCCTGGACCAGTATGCCAAATGTCGGGTCGTGGTAATAGGCACCCGATGAAAGCGTTTTGCGTCGCGGCGATGCTTGCCGCCGCGGCGCCGACACTTGCAGCGGCCCAGACCGGCCCGTGCCGACTGGCGCTGGCCTTCGCGCTCGACGTCTCGTCCAGCGTCAACGAGAGCGAATATAGCCTGCAGCTTGACGGCCTCGCCGCCGGGCTGAATGACCCGGTAATCCGGGCGGCAATCATCGGCCCCGGCGGCAGCATCGCCATGGCCGCCTACGAATGGAGCGGACAGCAGCAACAGGTCATGATCGCCCCCTGGACGATGGTCTCGACCGACGCGGCGCTCGACGCCTTTGCCGCCCGTGTGGCCAACCACCAGCGACAGTATGACGAGTTTCCAACCGCAATCGGCTACGCGCTGGGTTACGGCGCCGTTCTGATGCGCGATGCGCCGCCCTGCCTGCGCCGGGTGATCGACATCTCGGGCGACGGCCTTTCAAACGACGGTTTCGAGCCTGATGCGGCCTATCGTGCGTTCGATTTCGATGGTGTGACCGTCAACGGTCTGGTGATCGGCAGCGCGAATCTGGAGTTGATCTCATTCTACCAATTTGCCGTCGCTTATGGCCCGGACGCCTTTGTCGAGGTGGCGCGGGACTACACCGATTTCCCGCGCGCCATGAAGCGCAAGCTGCTGCGCGAGATCGGGGGTGATTTCATCACTGAACGCTCCATTGGGCCTTAAGACCATCCCGGCGCGGCCGAAAATCACCGTCGTCGCATGATCCCGAGTCCGCGACGCAGTATGAAAGATGTACCCCTGCCTCGGCAAGCGGCGCTGTCGGCGCTGTCTCTCCGTTTCGCGACTGAATTGGGTCGCGGTGAAGACAATCTCGGCCGTCGGTAACTCCGGCGTGCGATATAACCGGATTGACGATTTGCTCGATTGCCATTTGGTCGTTGGGATTTCGCAAATTTTGAGCCATCCTTGGTGTGGTTGGCAATGACGCCGCTTTGGGCGGATTTTGGTGGAGCCGGGAGACGAGGATGCGAGACGGGCGGTCAACGCATGATCGGCGCAAGCCGGGCGGAATGTCCGGGCCGCGTGCTGCCCAGTTGATAGTGGCCGGTTTGCTGGCCGTCGGCATTCCGGCGCGGGCGGCGGAATGGGGGCTCGAGTTGGTGCTGGCCATGGACGTGTCGCGCTCGGTGGTCAATTCCGAGTTCGACCTGCAGATGGGTGGCTTGGCACACGCGTTCCGTGACCCCGAGGTGGTTGAAGCGATACGCTGGATCCAAGGAGGTGTGATGGCCACGGTGACCCAGTGGAGTGGGCCCGAATCGCAGACCCAGCCGGTACTCTGGCTCCATCTGACCGATGCCGCCACCGCCACCGCATTTGCCTCCGCAATCGAACGTCAGGAGCGGAGCTTTTTCGCCTCCTATACCGCCGTCGGCGAGGCGCTGTCCCACGCCAACAGCCTCAGCGCCACCAATCCGCTGCGTTGCAAGCGCCGCGTGATCGATGTCTCGGGCGACGGCGCCAGCAACAGGGGCCAGCCAGCCCGCGCAATCGCCGAGGCACTTGCCGCCAACGGAGTGACGGTGAATGGGTTGGTGATTTTGGGCGCCTGGCCCGATCCGGCGGAGTTCTATCTGCGCAACGTCGTGCGCGGCAACGGCGCATTCCTGGAAACGGCGGCGACTTTCTCAGATTACGCCGCGGCCATCAAACGCAAGTTGTTGCGCGAACTTATCCCACAAGTGGCGGCGCGCTGAGATGGGTGACTGGCGTTCCCGTTGGGTCGCAATCGGCGCCAGTCTTGTGCTGCTCGGTCAGGCGCAAACCGGTCAGGCGCAAACCGATCGGGCGGCGGCTTGCAAGCTGGCTTCGGTTTTGGCGCTCGACATCTCGTCCAGTGTCAATCAGCGTGAGTATGATATCCAGCTCCAGGGTCTGGCTCAGGCCTTTCGCACGCCTGAGGTGATCGAGGCGATCCTCACCCCTGCCGGGGCTGGCATCGCCGCCATTGTGTACGAGTGGTCCGGCTATAACCAGCAGGACATCGTTATTCCTTGGACGATGCTCGACAGTGAAGCGGTGATCCTCGATATCGCCGCAACCCTCGCGGCACACCGGCGACCCTATTCGGACCTGACCACGGCGCTGGGAAAGTCGGTGGAATATGGCGCCATGATGTTCTGGCGGGCGCCGTCCTGCGGGCGCAAGGTGATCGATATATCCGGTGACGGCGAGAACAATGACGGCGTCGGGCCGGAATTCTACCGTGCTCAGGGCAAGCTAGTCGGCATCACCATCAACGGGCTGGTGGTCGAGGGTGCGGTGCCTGACCCTGTGGCCTACTACCGCAATTATGTTATCCAGGGGCCAGATGCCTTCCTGGCGCGCGCGCGTGATTTCGACGACTACCCTTCGGTGATGATAGGCAAGCTGCTTCGCGAAATCGATCAGGAAATGATCTTGGGAGATGTGCGGTGAGAAGCCACTTGACCGCGGCAGCGCTCACGGTCGGCCTGTTTCTTGCGCCCGCCTCGGCGACGGCCTGCGCATTGGAATTGATCCTGGCGGTCGATGTTTCGGGCAGCATTGATACCAACGAGTTCAATCTGCAGGCGGACGGCCTGGCGGACGCTTTCGAGAACCCGTCGCTGATCGCGGCGGTCAGCGAGATTGAAGGCGGAATCCTGGCGACGGTGACCCACTGGTCCGGCTCGACCCGCCATCGCCAGATGACTGGCTGGCACCGGCTGACCGACGCCCGGTCGATGGCTGCGTTCGCCGCCGAAGCGCGCAGTGCCGGGCGCGCCTGGCGCAACTTCTCCACCGCTATCGGCGAGGCGTTGGTCCATGCCGCCGAGGTCAGCGGTACCGCGCCGGAGACTTGCCGGCGCCGGGTGATCGATGTCTCTGGCGACGGGGTCTCAAACGAGGGCCAGGCGCCCTCGATTGTCTCCACGGCATTGGCGGCCGAGGGCTACATTATAAACGGCCTGGTGATCCGTGGCGCTGACCCGGATCCGGTAGCGCATTTCCGTGCTCAAGTGATCGCCGGACCCGGAGCCTTTGTCGAGGTCGCCACGAATTTCGCCGACTACCCGCGCGCGATTTTGCGAAAACTGCTGCGCGAGATCGACCAGCCTATGATTCTGTCCGACGCCGAGTGAGCCACCACCAGCACAGCAGGAATACGAGCGCCAAAGCGGAAATTAGCGCGCCCAGCCGCTCGGCCACCGGCGCCGGGAGCGTAAGCTCATAGCGCCCCTGCCCCGGCGGCAGTTGCGCCATTATCAATGGGAACTCGGTCGTCGGTTCCAGATCAATCTGGCGCCCGGTCCCGATGTCCAGCAAGCGCCAGTGCCGCCAGTATGTGCGGCGCAGAACAACTGTCCCGGCGTTTGGCAAATCGGCCTCGAATACCAGTGCCCGGGGTACATTCGATATGATCTCGACCTGCCCCGGACCGGAAAGCTGGATCGGCGGCTGTGTCGAGAGAGCTCCGGCCATCTCGAAGACCGTACGATATGAGCGTATTTCGATCGTTCGCGCAGTCTCGGCCGGCAGCCACTCAAGCGCACCGGCCGATATCGGAATGACGTCTTCAGGCAGAACACCGGTGCGGTGAATACCCCTGACCGCGGGAAATGCGAATACGACGGCAACGATCACCATGGCACCCAACGAAATTGTCGCGGCACCGCGTTGGCGTTTGCTGCTGTCGCGGCCAATGATGGCCTGGGCCAGCATCAACGCCGCTAGGCCAAAGGCAATGTCGGCCAGAATCAGGAACCGCCATGGGAACTGGATGCGCGCCATCGGCGTCGATTCCCACATCGGTACCGACAGCGGCGTGACCATCAGCCAAACCAGCACGAGCAATGCGCTAACCACTCGGGCCGCCGCCCCGCCACTCCGCCATGCGACTATCAGCGCCAGCAGTGATAACAGGCTGAGCAGCGCGAACGGGAGCCAGATCGAATCAAAAAACGCGCTGCGGCCGAAATTGATCGGATGAAGAATATTGACGCTCCAGGTAAGCTGCGGCACCGCGAGCAGATCGGTTCTGACACTGTCGAGCAGCATGATTGCCGGGAGCCAGTAGATTGCCGCCAAGCCCGCACCACTCACGGCGGCGGTAAGGAGGCGGATGAATGACTGCCATCTCCCCTGCCCCCCGCCGCAAAGAAACAATACAGGATAGGCCACCGCGAGGATCATCGCCGACGGCAGATGGCTGAGAATGACCAGGGCAGTTAACCCAGCCAGTCTGAGTCCTGCCCCACGTCTGTTCTGGGCACAATCCAGATAGGCCGCGATGTGCCAGGGAATGATCGCAGCGGCGGCGAATTCACCCAACGCTTGGCGATCGGTCCAATCGACGCCCAAATGATATGGCAACGCCATATATAGCACGGCACCCACCATCGCCGGCCAACGCGTGGCGACAAAGCGGCCGGCCAGCGCCCGGAATCCAAGCCCGGAAATAGCCAACCAGGCCACGCCGGACAGCGCCATCAAACGATCCGCGTCACAGGTGGCGCAAAGGACCGGCCGCAAGACTGCCGTCATCCAGAATGGCAACGGCGCATAGAAGAAGAAATCCGCCCCTCCCGCACCCATCCACAGCGCATCGAGCCAGCGGGGGTAGGGATCACCAGCCAGGAACTGATCGGTGAAAGCCGCTACCCAGACAATGTTCATGTGGTAGCTGTGCCCGGTCGGGGTTCCGGCAACCAATGATGGAAGCATCAGGCCAATTGCGGCACCGACGATTAGCGCGAGATCAATAATTGTGGGCGCAAATCTGCCAAGGCCCCACCGCGTCGCGCTTTCCCCCGGCATATGACCCTCTTCCATCCAGCCTGTAGAAAGCATATATACACTTTGTCCCCTCGGGGAATATGGCGATAAACGCGCACGTAATAAGCGGTTCGGACCCGGGGGCGGTACCCGGCGGCTCCACCAGAAATCCCTTCATTGGGGGACAGTGGGGCCGAAATAGGATCGACGGACGTCTAAAGGTGTTAGCTTTTGCTCGGCTGGGTGCCACCGTTATCGGCCCGAAATGTACAGTTGCCAATGACAACCGTGCTCCGGTGGCCCTTGCTGCGTAAGCAGTAAGCAAACCGAAACTTAAGCCCTGAAGCTTAGCCGTTTCAGGCGGGGTCCGCAGGCACCTGGCAACAGAAGCCTGCACTTCTCCCTTTTGCAATGCGACACCCCCTTTCCTGTTCACGCGAATCGTTTATGGTCCGCCTAGGGTCAGGAGGGCCGGCGAACGGATGACGACCAACGACAAGCTGAATTACGGGCGTTACATGGAAAAGGCCATGCGCGGTGTCATGGCCGAAGTGCTGGGCAATGTTGCCCGCCACGGTCTGCCCGGTGCGCATTACTTCTATATCACCTTCGAGACCGGCCACCCCGGTGTCGACATCGCCGACTGGCTGCGCGAGCGCTATCCCAACGAGATGATGATCGTGCTGCAGGAATGGTTCAGCGACCTGGCGGTAATGGGCGACCGTTTCACCGTGACGCTGAATTTCTCGAACCAACCGGAAACGCTGGTGATCC
>DATLAW010000266.1:0-11072 GCA_035527255.1 Thermohalobaculum sp.
TCATCGCCTCGCTGAATCCGCCTGTTTAACTTGCGCGAGCGTTATCCCGCGCTGGCCCCGAGTCCAGCCGGTATGCGTCAGATCGTGTCGCATTCGGGCCAGATTTCGGTCAGATGCTCGATTGTGCCAGCAGTGCAGGCAGATGTTCGATCGACGGCAGGATGTGGTCGGCGTAAGGGGCCAGGTCGTCATGGGTCGCCGGGCCGGTCAAAACGCCTACCGTCATCGCCGCCCCGGCATTGCGTCCAACCTCGAGATCGTGGCGGCTGTCGCCGACCATCACCACACTCGCGGGCGCGATGCCAGTCGCGGCGGCGAAGGCCAGCAACATGCCGGGGCCGGGCTTTAGCCCGTGGCCACTGTCGTAGCCGGCGATGAAGTCGAAGGCCGACAGCGCCCCGATCGCCGACAGCTGGACCCGCGCGCCTTGTTCTGAATCATGGGTCGCGACGCCAAGCCGGTAGCCACTGCCGCGCAAGTTGGCGAGGAACCCCGGTAGATCGGCAGTGGCGGGAAACAGTGCGGCGGGGTCGGCGAGGATCGCGAGCCCTATGTCGTCGAGCACCCGTTCGATTTTCGCGGCGCCAAGCTCAGGCAGGATCTCTGCCCAAAGCGCCGCAATCTGCCCGGTTGATCCAGCGACCACCGGCGAGCCGGGCAGGAAGCGGCCACCCACCTGGTCGTAGCCGCCGGCCTTCGCCATCCGATCCCAGGCCTCGCGATCCGGCGCCAGCGTGTCGAGGACTGCTTCGATTACCCGCTTCCAGGTTGCCTGAAAGTCGAACAGGGTGCCATCCTTGTCGAACAGGATGCCGCGCAGCGGCGGGTGGAGCGGTGGCTTGGGCATATCAACGCTATCCGTCAGATCAATTGACAAGGTCGAAAAAGACTTCGGTTGCGGTGCATTCGATCCGCACCACGAGCGTATCTCCGGCGGCGACCGGAACGGGATTGTGGAATGGCCAGAAAGTAGGCCACCAATTGCAGGCAAGCTCAGGCCTGTTCTCGTAGGCCGAGCCGTCCGGAAAGCCGTGGCGGACCCATTGCAATATCCCCGTCGCGGCGCCGCTGGCGGTGGCCTGAAGTTTGGTCAAGTGGGTACCCTTCGCCGGGCTCATGTCAGAGGTCAGATCGAACTCTGCCAGCGTTTGCGAGGCACTGAGTGGCTGCTCGATCGCAACCGGGCCAGCAAGCGAAACATCGGCGGCGGCGAACAAGTTGATTTCGGTGAGGTCGAACCCCTCGACCTTGGCCGGCACCCGGATTGAATCGAGAGGCCACTGGTCGCCCACCAGCATCCCGACTGCAGCGAACCGCTGGGGAAGGATAAGCGCCTCTGGTGTCAGAAGATCTTCGCGAATCCGCTGGAACATCGGGCCCATCTTTGCCACGACAAAGTGCGAATCGACGAATTCGTGCATCAACATATCGGCGCGCCGCGGCAAATGCTTACCCAGGCGCAAATCCTCGTACCGGCAATCGAACAGAGTGATCCGGCTGGCGAGCCCGTTTCTCGCTATGTTGGATCGGGCGATGGCGGCCACATGGGGGTTGGTCTCGCAGGTGTAGACGTGCTGCGCCCCGGCGCGCGCTGCCAGCATCGCGAAAAGCCCGCTACCAGTGCCGGCTTCGACGACCAGGGTTTCGGGCGTCATCAGCGCCTCGAGCGCCCGGCGATAGGCGGCATTGCGGTGTGGGTCGTTGACTGCGCGGATATACCAGAGCGGATAGTTACGCCGGACGTAGATGTCGCTCACCCGCGCCAGCCGATCCGACTTTGGCAAAGCACGCCGTAGCAGCAGCGCGAAGTCGCACGCCTCGATCGCGGGAGCCTTCTCACCAAGCGTCCCCAGCAATTGGATCAGGCCGGGCACCGGATCATCCAGCCATAGGATGGCCTCGGCAAAGGGTCGAAAGCTGGGAGGAACCTGGTTCAGCTCGATTGGAACCGGAAGTTTCGGTTGGGGGGGCATATGGGCCTGACCCTTACGGAATTTCACGTGCAGATTGTCGCGTGCAGAACGTCGCGCGACAACGGCGCGCATCCGCGCTCATACGCGCTGGCATCAAACACGACAAGTCCGTGGGTTTGGCCCGTGGGAATGGTTCATGGGAATGGATCGGCCACTTAAAGTTGATTCGGCGCTCCAGGTTATACAACCATCAATTGAAGGTCGCGCCGGGTCACGGATTTCTGTTCATCAACCAAAACATCCCAATTTTTCCGCTTCAGGCGAGAGGTCATGCTTGAATCTTGCCATATTTTAGAGATATTGAAGTTGCATCGGTCGAATATGATAAGCCACTGATGGTCAGGCGGCCGGTGAGAGCAGGGGATAGCAGGATGAACAAACAGGATGTCAGGCAGGCTTGGGTGGTCCCAAAACTCGAGCAAATCGAAATGATCAATACGCAAACGCTCGCGAGTTGTCCGAGTGTTGGGACCACCGGATCGAAATCGATGATGGGCGTCGAGACTGCACCTGGTTGCGGGGTCGGGTCCTGATCAGGCCACCGGCTTGCTGTTGAACTGACAAGATTTGTCGTCTGCCGGTGGTACGTGATGGCGGCTGGTGGCTTTAAGAGTTGGGGTAGATGCCGATCGGGCTGATGTTGCATGCATCCCTTCAAAGCGACATACCGTCCTTTAAATCGACACACCGACAGACAGACTTAGACACACGGACAGACCATGCTCTTGGACCATGATGCCAAGTTAAAACAAGGCCAGGACCACGTAGCCACATCCGTCGGAAACGAGACTGCAGTGATGAGCATCGTGCGTGGTCGCTATTACGCAATTGCCGCCGTTGCCGAGCGAATCTGGAAAATGCTGGAATCGCCAATCAGTCCGCGACAAATCACGCAACATCTTTTGCAGGAATATGAGATCACGCCGGAGCAGTGTGATCGCGACGTCAGCGCGTTCCTGGGCGACTTGATCAAGGAGGGGCTGGTCGTCGAGCACCAGCCATGACGTTCCGGCGATGATGCCGATCCGACGGGTCAGTGCCTTTCTGCGCGCTCCCGCAAATCGTAAACTCATGGCGTTGGAAGCTTCATGGGAATTGCTCCGTGCGCGCATCCTGACGCTGCGTCCGGCAACGGTGTATTCTCCGCGTTTGGGGCGTCTGGTCGAAGCTGATTCAAACGAGAATATGGCATTCAGTGCCGCCAGATCCGAGGCCGCGGAGATTGGGCATATCGTCGATGTCGTCGGGCGCTGCATGCCATTTCGCGCGCTATGCCTTCAGCAGGCAATTGCCGTGCGCAGCATGCTGAACCGGCGCGGCATTCCCGCGATGGTCTATCTGGGTATCGCGCGTGACCGGGCGGATCGCGCCCAGGCCGACCTTGGCCGAGCCGCCCATGCCTGGGTGACCGTGGATTCTCGCGTAATCAGCGGGGGGGGCGTGCTCGAGAAATACGCCGTTGTGGCCCGGTTTGCCTGATGGGCCGGCCAGATCGTCCAAGGCAGCATCAAACGAGGCCCTTGGCGGCGTCGACTGGCCGAGCCCACTGGTTCTGCTCTGCGCCCTGCTGGCCGACAAACCGGCGATAGCGGGTGCCACGGCGGCCTCGCTTTCGCACGCGGAATGGCAGATCTTTTGCGATTTGGTGATCGCCCGACATCGGGTCGCGCCGAGCATCGCCGAGGCGTTGTCGGTCAGTGGCGTTGTACCGCCCGGCGATATCCTCGAAGCGATCCAGGCCGAGGCCCGGGCAAATGGATTTGCGGCGTTGGCTCAGAAGAATGAAAGCCTGCATCTCGCCGGGGTGCTGGAGACCGCTGGGATCGGCGCGATCTGGCTAAAAGGCTGGCCCTTGGCCGAGCAGCTGTATGGTGCGACGGGAATGCGCCAATCTAATGACATTGACCTGCTCGTCGACCCCGATGACCGGGTCGCCGCAGCACGTTGCCTGCGGGACGCAGGGTATGTTCCGGACCAGGAGCATAGTTTGCGCGCCCGTCTGATCGGACATCCGGCGGTGCGGGCGGAATGCAAGGATGTGCAATTTCTCCACGCCGAGACCGGCATGGCGGTTGAACTGCACTGGCGGACCAGCCATTTCCGCGCCTGGCCCGAGTTGCGGGATCTGAGCGAGCAGCCGGTATCGCTGCCAGGCGTGACCGGTGGGCGCCCTATCCTGGTGCCAGGGGCGCTGGGCCAGCTTGTCTTCCTTGCCGAGCATGGCCAGCAGCATCTGTACAGCCGGTTGAAGTGGTTGCTGGATATTGCGCGGCTGGCGCGGCTTCGCGGCCCGGCGCGGCTTGGCGAGGATATGCGCCGGGCGGAGGCCGCCGGGGCTGGCCGCTCGGTGCGCCTCGCGGTTCATTTGGCCTGTCGGGTGTTTGCCGCCGCCAAGCCGATTGGGTTCCGTGAGCTGCCCCGAAACGAGGCGCGCTGGGTTGAGGAAGTCTTGGCTGATATCGCCGATCCGCAGATGGCGCCAGGCCAGCCCTGGGCGCGGGTCGGGTTCTATTGCTGGCACCTGCGCATGGCCGCAACCCCGATGCAGTTCGTCGGCGTTCTGCGCTCTGCCGTGTGGCGGCGCTTGCGACTGCGGTTGGCCGGGTCGATGCATCCGGCACCCGGAACGGACGCATGACCTCGACCGGACAGTCGCGTTTTCGACACGCACTCGATCACGCCGCCTACTCCGGATTTCCCTGGGCATCTGTTGGGGAGGCGGCCCATTCGCGCGCATTGCGCCAAGCACTGAGGCGCTCAGTCGTTGGCCATTGGCCCACCGGTTTCCGGCTGATCGGGCAGATCCTGATGATGCTTCTGTGGCCACTCGGAAGTTTGCAGCACGCGATTTTAACGTCATTTCGCGTCGACCGGACCGCTCTTGGGAGGCGCTCTCGGACCACTCTGGCATTGGAAGTTTGGGCGGCGGCGCTGCGCTATAATCTGCCGCCGATCGACTACATCAGCTATCGCCTGTTCGAGCCCGGACGGCCTGGACAGGGTAGCTGGCTGCACTCTGCCGATGCTCACCTGCATTTCAACGCACTCGCTGCGCCTGCCGTTCGCGCTCTGGCAGGGGACAAGCTTGCCTTTGCTGAAATGGGTGAGGCGATCGGGGTCGGCGTGATGCCGGTGCTGGCCGTCTATGGGGCGGATGGACCAATCCGCCAATTTTCTGACGGCAGCCCGCCGCCGCAAGATCTTATGATCAAGCCGCGCCGGGGTCATGCGGGCCGGGGGCGTTCTATCTGGCGATGGCAAGATGGTCGGCATGTCGCGGATGACGCCACGGTGGCCGAGCCGAGTTTTGCAGCCTGGCTGGCCAATGCGGCTCGATCTGATGACCTGCTGGTTCAAGCCTTGGCCAAGCCACCAGATCGACTTGGCCCGCTTGTCCCCCTGTGCCCACCCGATGTCTCGATCATCACCGCCGAATGGCCCGACGGGCGGCGCGTTACAGCATTCGCATTGGTGATGCTGGAGCTGCGGGAGAACGATCAGGAGGTGAGCTTCTTCCGTCAGGTCGATCTGCAGACCGGCCTGGTGCTGCCAGTATCGCCGGGGCACACCGCGCCAGTTTGGGGTCAAACGCCCGACCTGCGCGAATATCAGGCGTTTCATATTCCCGACTGGCCAACCATTCTGGCCGAGATCGATCGGTTCCATGCGGCGTTACCGGGCCGTGGGCCGGTGTTGAAGTGGGATTTTCTCCTCACCGATCAGGGGCCGAAGCTGCTGGAGACCAATACCGGTTGCGGTGTATACTTGCTACAGTCGATGACATTGCGTCCAATCACCGAGACGCCGATTGGGGCGGCGCTGGAGGCTTGGGCGCGATGACTCAGCTGATCTGCGGAATTCTCCGCTTGGATGGCACACCGTCTGATCTTGCGCTTGTCGGGCGCATGGCGGCGTCGATGATCGCTACTGGCCTGCGCCCCGAAACCCGCCTCGCGTCCCGTGGACCGGTTGCCATGGCCGCGATCCGGCTGGTGCCAACCGGTGCCGGGCCGGAACCGATCGCGCCCGCCCTGATCGACGGCGATGATACCCTTCTGGTCGCGGATATCTCGATCTATGACCATGCCCGGACGCAGCTTTCAATCGGCGAGGCTGACCACGCCGACGTGACGTTCCTACGGCATCTGCTGGTGCGGCGAGGGGCCGGGGCGCTCGGCAATCTCCATGGGGATTTCGCGTTTGCCGCATGGCGTGACGGTTGTCTGACCCTGGGCCGCGACCATTTTGGCGCGCGTTCGGTGGTCTATGTCGAGCGGCCCGGACGCTACCTCGCCTTTGCCTCCTCGCCGGTCGCCTTGCTGCGCACTGAACTGGCCAGTTCGGCGCTGGATGAGGAGCTGGTGGCAAGCTGGATGCTGCAACCGTCGCCGCCGCCTGGGCGAACGATCTATCGCGACATCCGGCCTGTCGATGCAGCCCATCTTGTCGAGTGCCGACCGGGCGGGGCTTTCGGCGCCGCGACGACCCGGCGCTACTGGCGGCTGGACACCAGCCGGCGCCTCCCCTTCGACAGCGACCCAAGCGCGCTGGCGGCCGAGACCGCACGCCTGTTGACCCAGGCGGTCGAGCGCCGGTTACCGCCCGTCGGCCCCGGGGCAGGGCATCTGAGCGGCGGACTCGATTCCTCGCCGATTGCTGTGCTGGCGGCCCGAATGCTGTCGCGGGTGGGCCGCTCGTTCTACGCTTATACCTATCGTGAACCCGAGCACGGGCCGGGCCTGCCCGGCCAAGGCGACGCGCCGATTGCCGATCTCGTCGCGGCAGCTGAGCCGAATATCACCCAGGTGCCGGTGATCGGACGCGGTCTGTTCGCGGCCTGGCTCGATGGCATCGAGCCGGAAACCCTGCTGCCGTTGAGCAGCCGTGAGCCGGAGGAGCAGGTCCTGCGCCACGCGTCCGAGCACGGCGCGCGGGTCATCCTGTCTGGATGGGGTGGCGACCAGATCGTCTCATATCAGGGCAGGGGTGCCGAATTCGAGTTGCTCCGTGCCGGGCGGCTCATCCGGCTCTGGCGCCATTTGCGTGCCGAGGCGCAGGGCGGGGACGCGAGTCTGGCCCGGCTCTTCCTATCGACCGTGGTAATGCAGGGTCTGCCGCAGAAACTGCGCGAGGCAGTTCGCCGGCTGGCTGGGCGCGAGACCCCGTTCCTCACCACAATGGCAAGCTTTGCTCGCATGGTCGCGCCGCATCGGCGCCACAGCCTGTTGATCGAACCCTGGGCGGACGAGGGCGACAGCCACCAGATCCGTCGCGGTACCGCCGAGGCCTGGTATATCCAGACCCGCCTCGAAGCATTTGCCCGCCAAGGTGCGCGCCATGGCATTGCCTATGCCTTTCCGTTGTTGGACCTGGATCTGGTTAAGTATTCGATGCAAATTCCAGGTATTTTCCTGCGTGCTGGCGGCCGGCGCAGGGTTCTGTTTCGCGAGGCGTTGGCGGGGATTCTACCTGATGCAGTGCGCTACACCCCGTCGAAGCTTTCGCCATTCCCGGGTGAAAAACAGCGCACCGCCGCCGACCGTGAACGTCTGCTTGTACTATTGCAGCAGTGGGGGAACAATGCGCGCATTCGAGATTTCCTGGACCTGGAGTTCATGACTGAGGTAGTCCGCTCGGCCACCGACCCGAACGCTCCCGCCGATCAGGAATTCGTCGATTTGACACCTGCCTGTCAGATTGCAGTATTGCTAACGGCACTGGAGGATTATCCCTTCGACCGGCTTCCTCTAACCGAGACCCCGATGCACGAGATGACCATGAACGAAGCTGACGAATGACCGGATACGGGTACCGCGGATACGGGCTGAACCTGGTCTCGGAACTGGAACTGCCCGAGTTCCTGCCGGCGCCGGTCGCCATCGACGCTGATATCAGTATCCGCCTCGATCCGGCGTCGATCGACACATGGCGCGACAGCGCCGGCCCAGATGGCGAGTTTGTTTCAATCCGGCAAGGCGGTCACCTGCTGAGGGTCTCCGGTGTTGCGTTTTATCACGTATCAGGCGGCCGCGAGATCTGCATCGCCGCCGAACCTGGGGCTGATCCGGGGCTGGTGCGCCTGTTTACCATCGGCAGCGCCATGGGTATGGCACTGCACCAGCGTGGGGTCATGGTTCTGCACGGGGCCACGGTTGCGCGCGGCGGTGTCGCTCGTATTTTTGTCGGCGATAGCGGGGCCGGAAAATCGACCCTGGCGGCACGGCTCGGGCGGGCTGGATGCGCGGTCCTCGGCGACGATACCATGGCACTCTGGAACGCGCCGACACGAAAATCAGGTAAGTGGTTGTGGCAAGGCAGCCGGGTCTTCAAGTTGTGGGAGGATTCGATCGCGGCGATGGGCATGGGGACCGATGGACTCGACCGCCTCGGCAACCGGACCGACAAATATTACGTGCCCAACCCGGACTCGGAAGCCAATCTGGCGGTCGGTGCCGATGCCGGGGTTGAACTGGCCGAAATCCTGGTTCTGGAGGAAGCCGAGGGTCCACCCCGGATCGAGCCGATCGATGGACTTCGTGCCTTGCAGGCCGTTGCGGTCAACACCTATCGGCGCGAGTATGTCAGCTTGCTGGGCCGCGAGCCCGAGCATTTTCGACAATGTGGCGAACTGGTCCGAGATGTTACTGTCAGCCGGTTGATCCGGCCCTGGGGCCTGCCATCGATCCCGGCGACTCTGGAGTTGATACTGAGCCGCTGGGACCTGGCTCCCGCTGCTCAAGGGTCGCGCTGATGCCAGCGTCTGCACCGAGCACAGAACGTCCTAACGTCGAGCCGGACACTGCCAAACCGGAGATAGCGGCGACGCATGGCGTCAGGTCATTGATCGCCGATTTTTTTGCCTTCAGTCGCGGTCGCGCCACTGCGGCAATCATGCTGATCGTCGCTGGTTCGCTGCTTGAGGGGGCCGGAGTGGTGATGCTGGTACCGATCGTGTCGCTGATCCTCGATGGGGTTGGCACCTCGGGCGCCGGCGGTGCCAGCCATTTGACGGCGCCGGTGTTCGCGGCGCTTGGACTCGAGACAATCGGTCAGCGGATCGGCGTTGTCCTTGCAGCGTTTGCGGTGTTGCTGGCTCTGCGTTTCGGTGTGGTTCTGTTCCGCGACGACATGTTGATCCGGATCGAGCAGGGCTTTGTCTTCGACCTGCGCGGGCGTGCTTTTCGCCAGCTTGCACGGGCGCCCTGGGCCGAGGTTGCGGAACTGCAACGCGGCCCGATCGGTCATTCCCTGACCCGTGACGTTGATCGGGTCGCTGTGGGGGTTGGCCAGATCACCGCGGGCGGAATTTCAGCGGTAATGCTGTTGGTGCAGGCAGCCCTGGCCCTGGCATTGGCGCCGGTCGTGACACTCATCGTTGCCGCACTCGGTTTGGCGCTGTTCCGGGCACTCCGTTGGCTGCGCGACGGGGCCGAAAATCAGGGTCGGACCCTGACCGACGAGGATCTGGCGCTGTTCCGGTCGGTCGGCGGTTTTCTGCATGGCCTGAAGCCGGCCAAAGCCCACGGCCTCGAGGGCACCTATGTTCAGGTCTTCGAGCACGCCGCAGCCAGGGTCGCCGAGAACTGGCGGGTCCTGGCATTCAACTATACGCTCAGCCGGTTGATCATGCAGACGGCGGCGGGCGGTATCGCGATCCTGGCTATCTTGCTTGGCCTGTTCGTTCTTGGCACCGAGCCTGAGAATCTGATCGTGACATTGATCATTCTTGCCCGGCTCAACGGACCACTGCAGGCGATCCAGAACACTGTTCAGGCGATCCGCCATGCCGCCCCAAGCTACCAGGCGGCGCGGGTGATCGCCGGGCCGGCCTTAGCCGACGCGGGGGCATTCGATGCCGCTCCCTCAATGCCGTTGGAGGCGCCGCCGGGACTATCCTTGAGGTCTGTCTCGTGGCGCGGCGGGGATCTCGACTCGCGACCGGTTCTTGATGATGTGACAGTCGAGGTTCCGGCTGGGCGTGTCACCGCCCTGATTGGCGAATCCGGCGCCGGAAAGTCGACTTTGTGTGATTTGGCGGTGGGTCTGCTGGTGCCATCGTCAGGCGAGATGCGCCTTGATGGCGTTGCGCTCGACGTGGACGCCGCCGGTCGCCTGCGGGCCTCGCTTGCCTATGTCGGGCAGGAATCTTTTCTGGTCGAGGACAGCCTGCGCAACAACCTGTGCTGGGGGTGCCCGCCAGCCAGCGATGCGGAGATATTGCGGGCGCTTGAGACAGTCGGTGCGGATGGTCTGGCGCGCGGGCTCGAGGGCGGGCTGGATGGGCGGATCAGGGCGGACGGCATGCGGTTCTCCGGCGGCGAGCGCCAGCGGCTCCGCCTCGCCCGCGCGCTGCTCCGCCGGCCCCGGTTTCTGGTGCTTGACGAGGCCACCAATGCGCTGGACATCGAGGCCGAACAGCGTGTCCTTCAGGCGCTGCTGGCGGCGCGGAACGGGGCGACCGTGCTGATGGTCTCGCACCGACCCGGGAACCTGCATCTTGCCGATCACGTGATCCTGCTCGATCAGGGGCAGCTGGCCGAGACCGGGCCGGTGGCGCTGTTGGCCAGAGATCCGGACTCGCGGGTTGCGGCGCTGCTCAATTCAGGCGTGCAGCCGGTCTCCCGGGCAATTCCCGTGAAAAGTGTAAGTTCCCGCATTTCGGGTGTTGACTAGCGCTACGGCCTTACCATATATGATCGGCACCAGCGGCCAACGTTGGAACTCAGGCGAAACGAGCATGGATTGGGCTGGAAGTTCCAGCAAGGTCGGCTTGTTCGCCTCGCTCTTTGACAGTTTTATTTATACGAAGGGATATGCGGGCGGTTTGGTTTCGTTTCGACGGACGGACTGCTTGGATATCGGCTCCTTAGTTGACTGGGCGTTTCGGCGTTTGGTTTGCGATGATGGGAGCAGTCAGCTTCACGTGTCTGGTGGTTGGGTTCTTTCGGGGATCTGGTTTCTGGGCATATGACGATGTGCGAGCGGTTCGAACGTCATGGTTAGTGTCGCCTCATCCGAGCGATCGGGTGGATGGCACTTTCAACTTGAGAGTTTGATCCTGGCTCAGAACGAACGCTGGCGGCACGCCTAACACATGCA
>DATLAW010000267.1:0-2212 GCA_035527255.1 Thermohalobaculum sp.
TGATCAGTCGGCCAGACTATCCAGCGCCACACTGACGCCGGCGCCCATTGTCGAGCTGATTGAAATCTTCTTCAGATAGGTGCCCTTGACACCTGTCGGACGAGCCCGGTTGATGGCATCGACCATCGCCCTGACATTCTCGACAAGCTTGCCTGCCTCGAAGCTCGCCTTGCCGACGCCCGCATGCACGATCCCGGCCTTCTCGACCCGGAACTGCACTTGACCACCCTTGGCGTCAGCAACGGCCTGGGCCACGTCCATGGTGACGGTCCCGATCTTAGGGTTCGGCATCAGTCCACGCGGGCCCAGGATCTTGCCCAGACGCCCGACGATCGGCATCATGTCCGGCGTCGCGATGCAACGGTCGAAGTCCATCTTGCCGCCCTGGATGATCTCCATCAGGTCCTCGGCACCGACAATGTCGGCCCCCGCCTTTAACGCCTCGTCAGCTTTCGGACCCTTGGCGAAGACTGCGACCCGCAGAATCTTGCCGGTGCCGTTGGGCAGGTTGACCGAGCCACGGACCAACTGATCCGCATGGCGCGGATCGACACCCAGGTTCAGCGACATCTCGATGGTCTCATCGAACTTCGCCGTGGCATTGGCCTTGATCAGCGCAACCGCATCGGCCAGCGGCAACATCGACTTGCCTTTTACGGCATCGTTGATGGCCCTTACGCGTTTTCCATGCTTGGCCATGATCTACCCTTTAACCTCAATGCCCATCGAACGCGCCGAGCCGGCGATGATCTGCATTGCCGCCTCAATCGAGTTGGCATTCAGATCCTTCATCTTGGTCTCGGCGATCTCGCGCACCTGCTTGACCGTGACCGACCCGACATTCTCGCGGCCCGGCAGCTTGGCGCCGGATTTCGTCTGCGCCGCCTTCTTCAACAGATAGGACGCCGGCGGCGTCTTGATCTCGAAGGTGAACGACTTGTCCTGGTAATAGGTGATGATAGTCGGGCACGGAGCGCCCGGCTCGATGTCCTGGCTCTTGGCGTTGAACGCCTTGCAGAACTCCATGATGTTGATGCCACGCTGACCCAGTGCCGGGCCGATCGGGGGCGATGGATTCGCCTTGCCGGCCGGGACCTGCAGCTTCAGCGTGCCGATGACTTTCTTGGCCATGCGACAGCTTTCTCTCTCTCCACGCTCGCCCAGCGCGCCGGGCGGCGATTACAGGATGTGGTGCGGTTCGGACAGCGCGCCGCCCTTGCCTCCCACGGGTTCGACCCTCAGCTCGCCCAGATCAACTGGCCTTGGCGACCTGCGAGTATTCCAGCTCGACCGGGGTAGCCCGGCCAAATATCGATACCATCACCTTCAGACGCGAGCTTTCCTCGTCGACTTCCTCGACCATTCCGGTGAAGCTCTCGAACGGGCCGTCAGTGACACTGACCTGCTCGCCGATCTCGAAGGTGACCGACTGACGCGGATGATCCAGACCCTCTTCGACCTGGTTCTGAATGCGGGCGACCTCGGCATCGCGTAACGGTGTCGGGCGGCCTTGAGGGCCAAGGAAACCGGTGACGCGAGGGGTGTCGTTGATCAGATGGTAGGCTTTGTCGGTCATTTCCATCTTGACCAGCACATAGCCTGGCATAAAGCGGCGCTCGACATTCACCTTCTGGCCACGGCGGATCTCAACGACCTCCTCGGTCGGCACCAGAATTTCCTCGATCGCGTCTTCGAGACCCTGCACGCGCACGGCCTCGCGGATCGATTCCGCGACTTTCTTTTCGAAGTTCGACAGAACATGGACCGAATACCAACGTGATGACATGCATCGTGCCCTTTTGCTCTGCCCGCGGCGCCCGAACCGGGGCACCTGGTATTTCGCACCTAACCCCTTGTTTGATCAGTGGTTTAGGCGCGGACCTCAATCGTACGGGCGCGCTAACCGAATCGGCGCGCGCCTTGATGTGTTGTGAAGAGTTGAGCGGATAGACCGGAACCCCGGCGAAATCAACCCCTAGAGGCTTAAAATCGCGTCGGTGCCAAAGCGCAGAATCAGATCGACGAAAAAGAAAAAGATCGCCGCCATCAGCGCCAGAATGAAAACCATCACCGTGGTCAACCCGGCTTCCTTGCGGGTCGGCCACACGACCTTCTTCCACTCGGTACGGACCTGGGCAACAAACTGAGCGGGATTGATCATGTTCCGGACAACTCCTTCTTCTGGCCGCTGGCAGGGGCGGAGGGTCTCGAA
>DATLAW010000268.1:0-5109 GCA_035527255.1 Thermohalobaculum sp.
CTCGAGGTTTGGATTGTCGTTGATCTCGATCACCACCGGGCCGTCCGGCGTTTCCTTCAGGTCGACGCCGTAGAACCCGTCGCCGATCAGCCCGGCGGCGCGGACGGCGATATCGATGATTTCCGCCGGAGTGTCCTCCAAAGTGAACGTTGCGAAGCCGCCCTCGTCTGCACTGCCATCGGCGCGGTGGTTGACGATCTGCCAATGGCCTCTCGCCATCCGGTACTGGCAGGCGAACAGCGGCTGGCCATCGAGCACGCCAATACGCCAGTCAAAGGTTGTGGGGATGAATTTCTGTGCCAGCAGCAACTCGCTGTCCTTGAAGAACGTCGTGGTCAGGGTCTTCAGCTCGTCCAGTGTCGCCACCTTCTTCACCCCGCGGCTGAACGAGCCGTCCGGGATCTTGACCACCAGCGGAAAACCCAGCTTGTCGCCAATCTCCTGCAAGCCGCCTTTTGGCGGCATGACCAGGGTCTGCGGTGTCGGTAGCCCGGCCTGGGTCAGCCGTTCCCACAAATATACCTTGTTGGTGCAGCGGATCATCGAGATCGGGTCGTCGATCACCGGCATACCCTCGGCCCAGGCACGCTGGGCAAAGCGGTAGGTGTGGTTGCGGATCGAGGTGGTCTCGCGGATGAACAGCGCATCGAACTCGGCCAGTCGGGGCAGGTCGCGCTTGCGGATCGGTTCGACCTCGACGCCCTGCTTTTCGGCCAGGTTTGCCCAGTGTTTCAGGGTGCGCTCGCTCGATGGCGGCAGGGGATCGGCGGGATCGAACAGCACCGCGATGGAATGGCGGGGAGGCACCCGCTGCTTGGCCGAGCGCCAGGCGCGTCGGGTATGGGCCTCAAGCGTCTCGGCAAAAAATGCGGCCTCGGCGGGGTTGAGCTTTGACGGCGCGCGCAATGACAGCCGGGGGATCTTCGTCCAGGTGCCGGTCGCCGCAGCGACTGTCGCCAGCCCACAGACAATCGCCGGGGCCCGGTACCAGTCGAACAACATGCGCCCGAAGCCGGCGCAGGCCGGGTTGTCCGCCTTGCCAAAGCACACCAGCATCCGCTCCGGCCGGTCGCGTTGGTCGCCGGGGACCTTCGCCAATTCGCGGTTCAGCATGTCCTCCAGCTCGGGCAGGGCGCGCGCATAGCCTTCGCGGACGTCGAGGTCGAGGATGGTCTCGACGGTTGGGATCACCCGGTGGCCGCGCGCCTCGGCCAGCAGCGAGGCGTAGTAACCGGCGCTTTGGTAGTCGTAGGACCGCGCCAGATTGATGATCTTCGAGGCATCGCGCAGGAAGACACTGGGCCGCGAGACATAGTCGCGCACCGTCGCCATCCGGTACGGGGCACCCAGCAGCTCAAGATCGCTCAGGTCTTCGGCAAGCAGCAGCCAACCGTTCATTGGTCAATGTCTCCATTTGAACGCGGGATCAGCACTGCCGCGCGCAGCCGAGTCGCACCCCATCGCCACATCCGGTCGAATTCGGCAAAGGGGGCAGGGATGTCTGTGGCGTCGGTGGCGCTTTCATGGGCCTTGTCCTCGACCCAAGGGTCATGGACGAAGATGTGATGATCATCGGCACTGTGCGCCAGCACCCAGTGCGGCACCCGCTTTCCGAACATCCGGTTACCCGACACCAGCACGAGCGCCAGCGCGCCCTCGCGGAGCCGCGCTGCCAGTTCCGCCACATCCATTCGGCGCCGATGAACCGGGATCTCGAGACGTTCCGCCTGGCGTTGGAAATCATCCTGCGCCAGCACCATGACCTTACGCTTCTCGGCGTCGCGCACGGTTTGCAGCATCAGGGGGCCGTCCTCGGTGACATAGATCTCCGGTGCCAGGCCGTCCTCCGCCAGCGTTACCGCCATGCCGAAAGGTTCGCAGCCGCCCAGACCCTTGGTCATGAACACGGTCGTCGAGCGGCGCCACAACCTGACCTCGACGGTTGGGTCCATGACGAATCCAGGCTTGCGCGCCGCGAGCGCCATCATCAGGCAGGCCGGACCGCAGGTGAATTCAGTGGTTTGCTCGTAGTAGGGCACCGTGCCCGGGCGCGCGGCACCAATGCGCAGGGGTTTCTCCAACCGGACTGCATCCCCGCCATCCTCGTAATATCCGTGCAGCCGCGCAACTTGGCGATAGCCGCTGCGCCGGTACAGCGCTTGTGCCATTTGGTTACCGGTGGCGACCTCAAGACGCAGCACCGCTCGGTCGGCCTCAAAGGCAGCAGCCTCGGCATCGGCCAGCAGCGCGGCGCCGAGGCCGCGTTGCCGAAATGCCGGCTCGACCGCCAGCGAGTACAGGCGTGCCGCCGCCGTACCCCGACGGGACAAGACGAGGGAATAGCCCGCCAGTATGCCACCGGCTTCGGCGATCCGAAAGATCGCGCGTGGCGAGGTCAGGAAGTGGCGAAAACTGCGGCGGCTGATCCGGTCGGTATCAAAGACCGCATTCTCGATATCGATCAACGCCTGAAGATCGTCGGCTTCGGCGGCACGCAAAGTGATGCCGGCAACCGGGCAGCGCCCCTCGGTCTTCATCGCCGCATGATGTTCCGTGCTCATTTAGTTGGGGCGTCCAGCTCGCAGTTGGTTCAGGCAAGATTTGGGGCGACTCAGGCAATCCTGATGCCCTCATATGATAGCATTCGCACAATAAAAATAGGAGGTACACGCAGTTCGTCCGCGGCGTGAGATTCGCTTTGTAACGCTCTCGCGCTGGGCGTAGTCTCGCTGGGTTCCACGGGGCGCATCGTGGTAGATCGAGACTGACAAACTGCGAGGTCGAATTGGACGACACCCTGCACAACCTGAGCCAATCAGCACGGCTTTTCGACCGGGCCGAGCAGGTCATTCCCGGCGGCGTCAGCCACCCATACCGCTATCGCCAGCCGCACCCGATATATTTTGTACGTGCCGAAGGCGCCTATAAATGGGATGCCGAGGGCCGGCGTTATATTGACTACAAGATGGGTTCGGCCAGCCAGATGCTGGGTCACTGCCCGCCAAAAGTCGTCGAGGCAGTGCGCCGCCAGATGGGCGTGGCGATCTTTACCGCCGACTGCCACGAACTGGAAGTCCATTGGGCCGAGGCGGTTTGCAGCCTCTACCCGGCCGCCGACATGATCCGCTTCGTCGGCTCGGGCTCGGAGGCGACGATGTTGGCGATCCGGGTTGCCCGCGCGCATTCGGGCCGCGACAAGGTTCTGCGGATCGACGGCCACTATCACGGCTGGCACGACCATGTCGTCAAAGGCTCGCGGCCGGGCGTTGCCGACGTGCCGTCGCTTGGTGTGCCGGAGGCGGTTTCGGCGCTGATGGTCGTGGCGCCCGCCGATCTCGCCGCGATCGAGGCCGCGCTGATGGATGCCGAGATTGGCACTGTCATCGTCGAGGCGTCCGGCGCCAACTACGGCGCGGTGCCGCTGCCCGAGGGCTTCCTGCCGGGCGTCCGGCAGCTGTGCGATCGGCTGGGCAAGGTTCTGATCTTCGACGAGGTGATCACCGGGTTCCGTTGGTCGCCTGGCGGGCGGCAGGCGCGCGACGGGGTCACGCCAGACTTGTTCACCATGGCCAAGATCCTGACCGGTGGGTTGCCCGGTGGCGGGTTGGCCGGGCGGCGTGAGATCATGTCGTTGCTCGACCCGCGCCAAAGCCGGGGGGCGCTGTCGCCGCCGGTGATGCACCAGGGCACGTTCAATGGCTGCCAGATCGTCGCCGCCGGGGCGCTGGCCGCATTCGAGGATCTGTCGACCGGCGAGCCGCAGGCCCATGCCGATCGGATCGCGGCGATGATCCGCGAGGGCGTTGCCGAAATTCTGGTCCGCCACAATATCCAGGGTGCCTGCTATGGCGAAAGCTCGACCTTCCATCTGTATCTCGGCCCCTGCGACGGACGCAGTGTGACCGGCCTGACCCCGGCGCAGATACGCGGCACCGACAAAAAGGTCGTGGCTGCCCTGCGCGACGGGCTCTACGACCACGGCGTCGATCTGATGAGCGCGATGAGCGGGGTCACCTCATGGGCGCATTCCTATGCTGACGCTGCCGAGACGCTGGACGCCTTCGACGCAGCACTGGCGGGGCTGACGGCGAAGGGAATGATGACGTGAACGGGCGGCGCCAATGAGCGGAGGACGCAGCATGATTCCCGTGATCCCGATTGCCGATATCCTGGCTGGCAACGCCGATGCGGCGCTGGTTGAGGGCGGAAAACAGTCGGGTTTCCTGACCATCTCGGGTGTCGATGCGGCGCTGGGGCTGGCCCAGGCGCGGGCCGGATTGTTGGGGTTCTTTGCCCAGGACGAGGCGGGCAGGGGGCAGATGCTGCGCCACAAGTACGACCCCTCGCGCTCCAACGTCTACCGCGGCTACTTTCCCTGCGAGCCCGAGAAAGGCGCCCTGATCGAGGGCGTCGATATCGGCCCCGATGTTACTGATCCGGCCCGGTGTGGTGACGGATCGGACCCGCTGACCGAGCCGACGCCGATGCCATCATTGCCGGGATGGCGGACCGCTGCTGCCACCTATTACACGGCAATGGAGGGGCTGGGGCGGGCACTGGTCGCCGGGCTGTTGCGTGGGCTTGGGGCTGATCCCGAACCCGGCGTCAGGCTGTTCGACGGCTCGATCTCGACCCTGCGGATGCTGCATTACCCGCAGCGCCCGGCAGGCTCGATGCCCGATGACCGGCGGATCGAGACCCCGGCGGGCCAGCGCTGGATCATGACCGGCTCGCACACCGATTCAGGCTTCGTGACCCTGCTTTGGCAGGACGGGACCGGCGGGTTGCAGGCCCAAGGGCCAGATGGCGGCTGGATCGATGTGCCGCCAGCCGAGGGTGGGCTGGTGGTGAATTTCGGCCAGATGCTGGGCGAATGGACCGGCGGACGGATCAAGGCAACGCCGCACCGAGTGCTGGGTGGCACGGCCGAGCGGTACTCGGTGCCGTTCTTTTTCGAGCCGGCGGTCGATGCGGTGGTCGCCCCGTTGTTTCCGGAAAATCAGGGTGAAACATTTGTTTACGGGGATTTCCTGTGGTCCAGGATGACCAAATTCACCAACTTTCACGGCGTTGTTCGCCAGCCCGCTGGTGTCGCTTGAGCGGCTGCGC
>DATLAW010000269.1:0-6626 GCA_035527255.1 Thermohalobaculum sp.
TGCTCGATATCGTCCTCAAGGAAGAACCGTATATTGTCCTCGAAACCTTCGTCGCGGACGAAATCGAGGGCTAACGCCTTGGAAGGATTGAAATAGGCCCGCCATCCCAGCACGATGTCCTGAACTGCGGGATCGGGTTCCCACCGGATCAGGCTGACCGGCCCATCGCCGGCAACCCGGCCCAACGCATCGACCATATCGCCAATGCTGTGGGTTCGCCCTGGCAGCGCGAAGCACCGGTTCTGGCCCAGTACCACGGCCGGTAATGTGGCCGCGTGGATCAGGTTGTCGATGCACCGCCGGGGGGACAAGTACCAGTGTTCGTAGTCCCGACCGACCGGACACACTGCCTCGCGCCCCTGCAATGGTTCGCGGAAGATTGACGACATGAAACCCGAGGCCGCCTTGTTCGGCTTGCCAGGGCGGATCGAGATGGTTGGCAACCTTAGCCCGCGCCCATCAACGAAGCCCTTGCGGGAATAGTCGGTCAGCAGCATCTCCGCAGCCGCCTTTTGTGCTCCATATGAGGTCTGCGGGTTCAGCGCGGTCCAATCCTCGATCATTGCCGGAACTTCGCCGCCATAGACCGCAATCGACGAGGTGAAGATCAACATCGGGCAGGTGCCCATGTCGCGCGCCGCCTCGAAGACGTTGATCGAGCCGATCAGGTTGATCGTCATGCCAAGATCGAAATCGGCTTCCGCCTGACCCGAGACGACGGCGGCGAGATGGTAGATAATATCGGCGCCGCCGCTCAGAACGCCATCGACCGCTGCCCGTTCAGTGATGTCGAGCCGATGGGTGGTTACCGGGAACCCGGCCTCGACCGAGGCCGGATTGGCGATGTCTGCAAGCGCCAGGCTGGCGATCGAGCGACCGCCGATTTCGCCACGCCGTCCAAGCTCCCGGGCCAATTTCTGGCCGAGCATTCCACCGCCGCCGATGATCACTACACGCATACGCTCGTCCCCGGTCTGACCGCCAACAGGCCAAACGAAATCACATCATGCTCCACCCTGTGCGGGTGATCACGACAAGGCCCCCAGACGGCGGCTATTGAACGCAAGACTGGTATACCGGGTCAAGTCCAACAATGACCCAAATTCGCGCGATCAACGTCCGGATGACCGTATCGCCGGCAGATTATTGCCTTCGTTGACCAATTTCAATGGTTGTCCCGTGGCAGGTGCCGCGAGGTGCGGTGATAGCTGGTGGCAAACTCGAGGCAGCCGCCCTCGGCGAGCTGACCGACATTGCGGCGGTACAGCTCCTGCCACGGCGTTTGGTTCACCAGTTCGGGTGCTGTCCAGGCGGCACGCCGCGCGGCCCACTCATCGTCCGGCACCACGGCGTCGAGACGGCGACCGGGAATGTCGAGCCGCACCGTGTCGCCGGTCTTCAGCAACGCCAATCCGCCGCCAATCGCCGCCTCCGGCGAGGCGTTCAGGATCGACGGGCTCTCCGAGGTTCCCGACTGGCGACCATCACCCACCGTCGGCAGATGCTCGAGCCCGGCCTTCAGCAGCGCATCCGGCGGCTGCATGTTGACCACCTCGGCCGAGCCGGGATAGCCGACCGGGCCTACACCACGAATGAACAGAATGGTCTCGGCGTCGATGGCCAGATCGGGGTCATTGAGCCGGGCGTGATAGTCCTCCGGCCCCTCGAAGACTACGGCGTGGGCCTCGTGGACGCCCTCAGCACCGGGCTTCGACAGGAAACGACGGCGGAAATCGGCCGAGATCACCGAGGTTTTCATCAACGCCGAATCGAACAGGTTGCCCGACAGAACCAGGAAACCGGCCTCCTTGCGCAGCGGCGCGGCGACGGTGCAGATCACCTGCGCGTCAGCGCTGCGCACCCCAACCAGATTCTCCGCCACCGTGCGCCCGGTAACGGTGGGCGCGTCGCCGTGCAGCAACCCCGCCGCCAGCATCTCACCCATCACCGCCGGCACCCCGCCAGCCCGCTGAAAGCTTTCGCCGAGGTACTTTCCGGCCGGCTGCATATTGACCAGCAGCGGCAGCGCGAAGCCCTGTTCCTGCCAGTCCTCAATGTTCAACTCGACCCCGGCATGGCGTGCAATCGCCTGAATATGGGGTGGCGCGTTGGTCGACCCGCCGATGGCGGTGTTGACCCGAATTGCATTCTCGAAATTCGCCCGCATCAGGATGTCGGACGGCTTCAGATCCTCCTTGACCATGGCGACGATGCGCTTGCCAGTGACGTAAGCCATCTCCATCCGGGCTCGGAACGGGGCTGGAATGGCGGCACAACCGGGCAGGCTCATGCCCAGCGCCTCGGCCAGCGCGTTCATGGTGCTGGCAGTGCCCATGGTATTGCAATGACCCAGCGACGGCGCCGAGGCGCAGACCCGGTTCATGAACTCCTCGTAATCGATGACGCCTTCGGCCAGCAGGCGGCGGGCCTGCCAGACAACGGTGCCCGAGCCGGCCAACTCGCCGTTCCACCAGCCATCGAGCATCGGCCCGCCGCTGAGCACGATAGCCGGCAGGTCGACCGTCGCCGCTCCCATCAGCATGGCCGGCGTGGTCTTGTCGCAGCCGGTAGTCAGCACGACGCCGTCGATCGGATAGCCATGCAGCACCTCAACCAGACTGAGATAGGCCAGGTTGCGGTCCAGCGCCGCCGTCGGGCGCTTGCCGGTCTCCTGGATCGGATGCACCGGGAATTCGATCGGCACACCGCCAGCGTCACGGATACCCGCCTTGACCCGGTCGGCGAGAAAGATGTGGATCTTGTTGCACGGCGCCAGGTCAGAGCCGGTCTGCGCAATGCCGATCATCGGCCGGCCGGACTGCAGTTCCTCGCGCGTGTAGCCCTGGTTCTGATAGCGCTCGACATACAGCGCCGTCATGCCGGGGTTGTTCGGGTTGTCAAACCACTCCTGGCTCCGCAATTCACGGTTGGCGCGGGTGTCTTTGGTCATGGGGTATCCCCTTCTGAAAGCGAGTAACCTAGCCTGCCCAGACCGCAGCTGTGGTTCCCGTGAATGCGTCGCACATCCGGCCGACCAGCCTACGACGTCCCGCGATACGGCTCGACATACATCAGCGCCATGTCCCAGGGGAAGAATATCCAGGTGTCCTGGCTGACCTCGGTGATGTAGGTCTGGACTAGCGGTTTGCCCTTCGGTTTGGCGTAGACGGTGGCGAAATGGGCCTTTGGATACAGCTTTTGCACAACCTCCAGGGTCCGGCCAGTATCGACCAGATCGTCGATGACCAACACCCCGCTGCCGTCGCCGATGCTCGGGTCGGGGGCCTTCAGAACCTTGGTATCAGCCTGGTTCTGGTGGTCGTAGGACTTGACGCAGACGGTATCGACATGGCGAATATTCAACTCGCGGGCGACGATGCAGGCCGGCACCATGCCACCCCGAGTGATCGCAACCACCGAGTGCCAGGCGCCATCGACGCCGGGGCCTTGGCGGTCGAGCCGCCAGGCCAGGGCCCGGCTGTCACGGTGGATCTGTTCCCAGGAGACGTGAAACCCCTTTTCGTGGGGAAGCGGTTCGTTCATCCGGTTGCTCCTGAATGCTGCATTGCGGGTGTCAAATGGCCGGGTGGCCGTCACCGCCAATTAATAGCCCGAGCGGGGCGCAGTGCAATCCCCCCAAGGTCGCAGGGTGTCAGTCGGCCGCGTCAAACCCCAGCGCATGGCTGATGACGTGGAAGATGTAGTGCTGTTCGACCGTGCCGCCGATCAGATACGCCATCGGCCCACGCGCATATATCGCCACATCCGCCGGGCCGTGCGAGCCGGGTCCGGCGGGTGGCAGCACCGGCGGCTCGGCATCAAAAACGGTCGAAACGATGGCTTTGGCAAGACCGGTCATATCGGGGATGACCGACCCGGGGGCGCGAGGCGCCAACCGGTCAGGCGGCGGCGGGTGGTCGGCGGCACTCCATCCGTGAAAATCCACTACCGGCGCGCCGCGCGGGTCATGACCCCAGGACGGCATCGGGTCGGTGTGGTCGCTAGTGACGATGATCAGCGTGTCGGCGGCATCGGTCATGGTGGCGGCGACCCGCACCGCTTCGTTCAGCGCGATCCCGTCCGTCACCGCGCGATGCAGGTCAACCGCATGATAGGCGTGGTCGATGCGGCCAGCCTCGACCAGCAAGACAAAGCCATCCGGGTCGCGGCTGAGGATTTCAATGGCCATCCGGGTCATCTCGGCCAGCGACGGCTCGCCGCTCCGATCGAGCGGACGGTCAACCTCGAACGCCATATGGGACGGGCTGAACAGCCCCAGAACCCGTTCCGGCAGATCTCCGGCCAGACTATCGAATTCCGCGCGACTTTGCACGACGGCGCGGCCGGGACCAAGGGCGCGCCACTCGGCCATCAGGTCGCGGCCATCGCCACGCAGCCCGGCGCCATCTTCGATATCGGAACTGCCCGAGGGCAGGAAGTGCTGCCGCCCGCCACCCATTGCCACCTCGAAGGGGAACTCGATCAGCTGCCTGGCGATGTCCTTGCAGGGCGAACCCGAAGGCAGCAGGCCGTCGTCCTCCCAGTTACGGTTGGCAGCGTGGGCATAAAATGCCGCCGGGGTAGCATGGGTCAGCCGGGCCGTGGTGACAATGCCGGTCGCCATGCCGCGCGCCTCGGCCAACTCGCCCAGCGTCGCGACCGGGTGGGCCAGCGCCAGCGCACAGTCACCAGCGGGCACCACCTGCCCAACCCCGATGACTCCATTGCTGGTCTTCACGCCGCTGAGAATAGCGGTCGCGGTGCTGGCGGAATCGGGGATCTGGGCGTTGGTGCTGTAGGTTTTGACAAGCCCCAGGTGAGGGAAGGCCTCGTAGGCCAGCACATTCTCCTCGCCGGTTTCGCCGCGCTGTTGGCCAGCGGCAATCCGGATCGCGGTGTTCGAGGCGACGCCGCTGCCGTCGGCGATGAAAACGATGACGTTGCGCGCCCGGCTGTCGATTGGCCGAATAGCGAGGCGCTCAGTCAGCGCCGCCTGGGCTTGCCGGAAATAAACGTCGCCAGATTGAGTGATTTCAGCTGCGTGCAAACCATCCGCGGCCGCGATGACAACCGAGGCGGCACCGATGACGTGCAGGAAATTGCGAATTTCTGGTTTCATATCACGCCACAATCAGCCGAGGCCGGCGCCGCCAAGTCTCGCTGATCCGGGTGGATGGTGCAATGGCCCCCGATGGCACAGCTTCTATCCCAGCGCCGTCTTCACTGCAGCCGCCAGGGCAATGATCTCGTTGGCGGCTTTGGAGCCACGCGCCGTCTCGGTTACGCCGGCACCCAGCATGAACGCATCGGCAAAGGCGATCCTGGCGCCGATGCGGGCGTCGAGCACCGGGGCGCCAGCCTGTAGCAGCGTCGCGGTGGCAACCTCGGCGGCACGGCCACGCGGCGGCACCCGGTTCAGCACTACGGCATGGGCCAGCTTTTCCTTGGCCACCATCTCCAATGTCGCTGCGGTCGCCCATACATCGGCCATCGCCGGTTGGCAGGGGATAACGGCGAAATCCGCCTCGCGCATGGCGCCGCGACCCAGCACGTCGGCCGAACCGGGAGCATCGACAAACACCCAGTCGGCCTTTCGCGCCGCGTCGCGAATATCGCCGCTGGCGCGCCAATCGGCGCTTTCATGCAGCTCGATGCTGCCCGCACTGGCCGGGCGCTTGCGCCGCTCGGCAAACCACGTCGTGGTCGAGCGTTGCGGGTCGAGGTCGATCACCACAAGACTGGCACCGTCGCTGGCAAAATGAACCGCCAACTGCGTCAGCAACATGGATTTACCGGCGCCACCCTTCTGCTGAACGAAAAGAACGACTTTGCCCATCGATGATCTCCGTCGCCTGGAATTTCGTCAATATTAACGCAGTTACGCTGCACTGCACAATATGTCCACCTGAGACCGAGAATTCCATGCGGCAGAGCCACGCAGCATTTGATGAAGGAACTCCGCCCACCGGGGGTTGCCATCGGGGTCACCGCCAGCCTAACGTGACCGCGCCCGATGGGAGAGGCCGCTCGCTGCGAGAAAGCAGCGATACCGGCGCCGAAGGAACAACCGCCCCGGAAACTCTCAGGCAAAAGGACCATTCGGGCATAAGGCACTCTGGAGAGTGGTGCAGCAGCACCCGCCGACGGGATAACGTTCTCAGGCGAAGGGACAGAGGGGGCGCAAATTTACACGGTCTCGCGACCGCGTGAATGGGTTGCGCCGGAGCCTGTGCGAACGCAGATTTCCGGCACCACAGCTTGGGAGAATGCGTTTTGACTGATCCAACACCTGACACCGAAGTCCTGAAAACCCCGCTTCACGCATTGCATCTCGAACTTGGCGCCCGGATGACACCCTTCGCCGGCTACGACATGCCGCTGCAATATGCCCCCGGCATCCTGAAGGAGCATCTGCACACCCGCAGCCGCGCCGGTTTGTTTGATGTCAGCCACATGGGCCAGGTGATATTGCGCCCGAAATCCGGCAATCTGGCCGACGCGGCGCTGGCGCTCGAGCGGCTGGTGCCGGTCGATGTGCTCGGGCTACCCGTCGGACGCCAACGCTACGCCCTGTTCACCGACGAGGCTGGTGGCATCCTCGACGACCTGATGATCACCAACCGGGG
>DATLAW010000270.1:0-14905 GCA_035527255.1 Thermohalobaculum sp.
CGCAATCACCATCCCGTTCATCCCGCGCTGCGCCCGCGTGGTGCGCGCCAGCGCGCTGGCGATCCGCGAAATTCCCTATATCGACGCCGCCCGCGCCAATGGCTTCAGCGACACGCGGATCATCCTGCGCCACATGGTGCCGAACGTGATGGCGCCCTATCTGATCATGATCACTGCCTTCGTCGGCCAGGCGATCCTGCTCGAGGCGTCGCTGTCGTTCCTCGGGCTCGGCGTACAGGACCCGCTGCCGGCCTGGGGGCTGATGCTGCGTAATGCACAGGAATTCATCCGCACCGAGCCGTGGATCGCCATCTGGCCTGGCGTCGCGATCTCGCTGGGCGTGTTCGGCTTCAACCTGTTCGGCGACGCCGTGCGCGATGCATTGGACCCTAAATTGCGCTCGCAGTAACGCTAAGCTGGGGCTGCTTTTAGGTGATCGTAAGCGGGGCGCGGCATGCCGCGCCGCCCGGAGGAGCGAATGCCGAGATCCAGCCTCCAGCACGAACGTCAGGTTCGGATCGGCTTGGTCCACGCAACCTCACTGGCGGTTGAGCCAACACTGACGGCTTTCCACCAGCATTGGATGGCGGCGCAGCTGGTCAGCCTGATCGACGAATCACTGCAACTCGACGCCGCCAACACAAATTACGACGGGCCGTCCTTCACTCAGCGCATCCTGATGCTGGCGGAGTATCAGGTGGCCAACGGAGCTGAAGCGCTGTTGTTCACCTGCTCGGCTTTCTCCGACGCAATCAAGGCAGCCGGACGGGCGCTGGACGTGCCGGTGCTGCGCCCGGACGAAGCCGCCATCGAGCAGGCGCTGGCAATCGGCCAGCCAGTCAGGGTACTGTGTACTTTCGCGCCGACGGTCCGGGTGGTCCAGAAACTGGTGGCCGAGTTCCGCGAGGATCCCGCCCTGCCGGTCGCCTTTGAGCTGGTCGAGGGCGCGCTGGAGGCGATCCACGCCGGGAATGCGACCCGCCACGACACGCTGATCGCCGAAGCGGCGGCACGGGCGACCGAGCCGGTTCTGGTGCTTAGCCAGTATTCCATGGCCCGGGCGGCTGAGTTGGTCGAAAAGCAGGCCGGGCGTGCTGCGATTACCGGACCGGCCCATGCGGTGCGGATGCTGCGCAAGCTGGTTGAGACGCGCGGGACCTGACGTACATTTTCAACGATCGTCGGACCTATCCGCCAGCGCCGCCCTGACCCAGGTCTGGAAATCCGCCAACAGATGTTCGCTGTCATACCGATCCGAAATCACCACCAGGCCGCCGGGCAGGCCACGGCTCGACATGCCGACCTGCACCGATTCCGACAACAAGATGTCTTCATGCACAAACGACGTATCGATCCAATCGCGGTGGAGCTTTTCCTGGTCGCCAGCCAGCGCGGCCGGCCCAAACAGGTTCAGCGTAACCTGACAACGATCAACCGCCAACGGGCGCAACTGAAAGGCCACGACCGTGGCCGGGTTAGTGGTCGCGCGGATTGTTGACAGCGGGAACAGCTTCCACGACGAATATTGCCCGCCCGCCTTGATCCGCCCCCAATGGCGGGTGAAGCTGCCATAGGACGCAATCTCGTAGGCGTCCAGATCGACAGTTTCGCAGAACCCCGGATGGGCCGGTGCGCAGTGGTAACATTCCAGCCCGTTCTCCAGATAGACCTTCCAGTTGCAGTTGATCTGATAAGTGCCCTCGCACAGGCGCTGGAAGTCCGCGGTCTGTGGCATCTCGGCTAGTACCTGCGCCTCCAAGCCCGGTGCCGCCTCGGCCAGGCTCGGTGCGTTGGGGTCCAGATTGACGAACCACAACCCACCCATGCGCTCGATCCGGATCGGCTGAAGCCCCAGCATTTCGCGGTCCTGACCCTGCTCGGCCCCGCGCGCCGAGCGCAACGCGCCGGTCTGCTCGTAGGACCAGGCATGGTAGGGGCAAACCAGCGCCCGCTCGGCCACTCCGCGTCCCTCGACCAGGCGGTGACCGCGGTGACGGCAGACATTGTAGAACGCCCGCACGGTCTCGTCGCGCACACGAATGGCGAACACCGCCTGATCGGCGATGTGGCCAGCAACATAGGCGCCGGTTTCCGCCAGATCGCAATCATGGGCCAGAAACTGCCAGCTCCGGTAGAAGATCCGGGCGTGCTCGGTCTGGTACATCTCGGGACTGGTGTAATACTCGTTGGGCAACGCTGGATGCAGCGCGGCAGTGCCGGTCTTGACTCCGTCCATGATCGTTCCTTTCAGACACCTTTCCCGACAGCGAACCACAAGAAAAGCCGGGGGTCTCGCCCATCCGCGCCAAGTTTTGTCGCCCCCGGAGCACCCGCGCCCGATCAGCCTGCTATTGCCCGCTACAGAAAATCCAACCGGTCCTGGCCGAAAAATGGCTCATCGCGGTAGAGATAGGTCGGCGCGCCAAAGACACCCTTCTCGGCGGCGATACGGGTGTTCTCGGCCAATTGCGCCTGGACGGCGGGCGTCATTGCCTCCGCGCAAATCGTTGCGCCAGGCACGCCAAGCGCCAGCCCATCCAGAATATCGGCCACCACCACCGGATCAGCGATGTCGCGGTCATCGCGCCACAGCGCCTGGAGCACAGCGTGGCTGACCGCATCGGCATCGAGACCCTGAGCTTGGCAATAAATCACCACGCCCGAAGGCAGCGCGCGGGGGCCGTTATGGTGGACCGGATCGACGTTGATCGCCAGACCCAGATACGCGCCCCAGCGCCGGTATTCGATCTGGGTGTAGCGCTCGCGCACCGGGCAGCGCTCGTATACCCGGGCACCGGCATAAGGCCGGTCAGCAGGATGAGCGTCCCCGACCGGGCTCAGCGCATCGACCAGCTTCAGCAAATCCATCGGTCGGTGGATGATGGTCAAGCCGTGCTTGCGGGCCAGCGCATTCAACCGCGCCGCACCCAGATAGGTGAAGGAAGATCGCACCGAATAGAAATATTCAATCGAGCCTTGGCCCATACCGCCTGTCCCCACGATCACCCCCAGCCGCTCAGGTCTGCAAGCCGCCGTTC
Source organism: Thermohalobaculum sp. (assembly GCA_035527255.1). Lineage (GTDB taxonomy): Bacteria > Pseudomonadota > Alphaproteobacteria > Rhodobacterales > Rhodobacteraceae > Thermohalobaculum. The sequence goes on from DATLAW010000270.1 coordinate 3,039, forward strand.
ACCTGGATCATCTGGCCGTTGATGTAGCCGCCCTTGTCCGAGGCCAACAGCGACACCGTGGCCGCAATCTCGTCCGGCTCGCCGAGGCGGCCGACCGGAATGCTGGACTCGTGCGCCTTGATGTGCGCGGTCATCGCCGGGTCGTCGTGCTCCGACCGGATCGCGCCGGGCGAGACCATGTTCGCTGTGATCCCCCTGGACCCGAATTCCTTCGCCAAGGCCTTGGCCAGGCCCCAATTACCATGCTTCGAGACCGAGACATGGGCCCGGCCGTTGTAGCCGTGCATGGCGTTCACCCCGCCGAAGGTGATCACCCTGCCCCAGCCCGCCTTCAGCATCCCCGGCAGGCACAGCCGGGCCAGCCAGAACGCGCCGTTCAGGTTGACATCGATCACCCGCCGCCATTCCGCCTCGTCCATCTCCAAGAACGGCGCCGACGGCCGGATGGCGGCGTTGTGAACCAGCACGTCGATGGCGCCAAACCGCGATATGCCAGTGCCGGCGATCTCGGCGCAGCCTTCAGCCGTGCCGACATCACCCATGGCGACGATGGCCTCGACCCCGTGCGCGGCCCCGATCGCGCGCGCAGCTTCGGCGGTATCCTCGCAGGGCACCCGCTTGGTCAATCCGTTGACGACGATGTTGAAGCCGTCGGCGGCCAACGCAATCGCGATAGCCCGGCCGATATTCTGGCCCGATCCGGTGATCAGGGCGGTGCGGCGCTGGTCGGCCATCACTCAGCCGCCTGCTTGGACGGATCGGCAAATCGGCTGCGCAACGCATCCCACTCCTCGGCCCCGGCCCGCTGAAACAGATCGCGCACCTTCAGGCCGGTTTTCTGGTCCGGCAAGTGGCCAGCAGCGACCCCGGCCAGCACCCGTTCGCATACCATGACGATCTCGCGCATCAGCACATCCGGCATGATCGCCAGGCGAAACCCCATCTCGGCCGCCGTGGCCATGTCGATATCCGGCGTCTTGCCGCCATAGACCAGGTTGAACAGGCATGGGCCGTTGACCAGCTTCGGCACCGCACGCAATTCGTCCAGCGTCTGCGGCGCCTCGACAAAGGCAATGTCGGCGCCCGCATCCATCGCCGCATTGGCCCGGCTGATCGCCTCGTCAAATCCGATCGGCGCCCGCGAGTCGGTCCGCGCGATGATCTTGAAATCCGGGTCAGTGCGGGCGGCGACCGCGGCCCGGATCTTGGCGATGAATTCCTCGACCGGAATGATCACCTTGTTATCCAGATGGCCGCATTTCTTCGGGAACCCCTGATCCTCGATATGGATCGCCACCACCCCGGCACGCTCGTATTCGCGCACCGCGCGGGTGACGTTCAGCTCGTTACCAAAACCGGTATCGGCGTCGGCGATCACCGCAACATCGGCGGCGGCAACGATGCGGGCCGCGTTGGCAACCATCTCGGTCATCGTCAGCAGACCGTAATCCGGCAGCCCATGGCTCAATGCGGTACCGGCGCCAGTCATGTAAACGGCGCGAAACCCCGCCTGCGCCACCAACCGGGTCATGATGCCGTCATAGACACCGGGGGCAGTGATCATCTCGCCACTGGCGAGGGTCTTGGCAAACCATTGGCGTGGGGTCTGAGGCATAGCAATCTCCCGGGACATGGAATTTTCCCACAGAATGCAATGGCAGCGCGGGCGTAGCAAGCATTGCGGTTGCCGTCCTGTGGAAAGCACGGCTACGTTGTCACCCCAGCCAGCGAGGACCGATGCCAGATTTAATACCCGCCGTCGATACCCACGCCCATGTCTTCGATGTCGCTTGCCATTTCGTCGAAGGACGGCGCTACACGCCCGGCTATGACGCAACGGTTCAGCGTTATACCCACGTTCTCGACCAAGCCGGGGTTCAACACGGTGTGCTGGTGCAGCCGTCGTTTTTGGGCACTGATAATACCTACCTGCTGGCGGGCCTCCGGGCCTTTCCAGACCGGCTGCGCGGCATCGTGGTGGTGGCGCCCGAAATTCCTGACACCGCGCTTGAAGCGATGGACGCAGCCGGGGTGCGCGGGCTCCGCTACAACCTGATCGGCCGCGACCCGGCACTGATCGGGCAATCGCAATACCGTGCGTTGACGCAGCGGGTCACAGCGCTTGGGTGGCTGATCGAAGTACAGACAGCGGGTGCCGACCTGCCGCGCGTGCTGGATACGCTAACCGATGATGCTGCCAAGGTGGTGGTCGACCATTTTGGCAAGCCCGGCCTCAGCGAACCCAAGGCCGATCCCGGCTTTCGTAAGCTGATGGAATTCGGCCCAGATGGCGTGGTCTGGGTCAAGCTGTCGGCGCCCTACCGGTTGGGCGGGCTCGATGCGGCGCCCTATGCAGCCGCGCTCCACGCCCATTTCGGGCCGCAGCGCCTGCTCTGGGGCAGCGACGGGCCCTGGACCCAGCACGAGGTTGCCACCAGCTACAGCGAATGCGTTGCCCAGATTTCCGGCTGGCTGCCAGCGAACCCCGAACACCAGGCCCGCTTCGACCAGACAAGCCGGGCACTCTACGGCTTTGGGGCGCGGTTGGCAGCGCCAGAGGTTAAAATCAGCGCCAGCGTGCCCAAAAGCCGGACGTAGCCCCAGACAGTTCTTTCACCGGCAAACTGGCGGCATTTCTTATTCTCAGGGCGTTACGCGCGGGTGTTGCCTTTCTCGTCATGCAGTTCGGCGGCGCCCGGCTGGTATCGTTCGCTTAGGCACCATTGTTGATTTTTTGAGGAGTTTTTGCGCAAGGACTCCTGGGCGGCCGGCGATGACCTATATCTGGCGGAGCCTGCAACGAACGGTGATGAGCAAAAATGAAGATCTTCTGGACCCTGCTGGCGCTTGGCTTAGTGGCCCTGCTGCTGATTGCCCCGAACGCATTGTGGCTTTCGCGCTCCAGCGCGGTGGTCAGAAATACCGGGGTGGAGGCGATCGACCTGCGCCTCGTTATCGTCGACGAGACAGATCAGGTCATCGAGGCGGGAACGCTGGCGCCCGGAGAGTCAAAGTTTCTGTGGATCGATCCCATCGGAGAAGCTACCTTGGCAGTCGAAGTTCTCGACGGAAGCGCCTGGAAACGTCATTGCGGCGAATATATCGAGGCCGGCATGTACCGGGTCGAGATCACTGCGCAAGTTCCGGACGTTGTGACTTGTCAGACCGAACTTCCGGGGCTGGACCGACTGTTGGTTCTCGATTATTTGCGGTGAAGGCTAGGCACTTACCCTCCGTAGACCTGCCGCCTCAGCCACTCCGCCAACGCCCCGGTCGCCGGACCCATCATCAGGCCCGGCTCATGCACCGGCACGTGGGTCCGGACCGCCTCGGCCAGCGCCGCCAACGGCTGCGGCACCGGGCGGTTGGTGATGTCCAGCGCCTTCAGCGCCACCGGGGCCAATGCCGCCATCGTGCTCTCCAGCAGCACCCCGGCGCGCTCCTGCTTGGTCCAGGCCAGGAACACCGGCGAGGCGACATCGTTCTGGCCAAAGCCGCCAGCCTCGCCGCCCGGCAGCAGCGTGGCGGTGGCCAGCATCCGGGCCTCCTCCTCATACCCGGTCGCCGCCATCCCTAAGCATCCAAGATAGGTCTTGCGGTCACCATCGCTCAGTTGCAGCGGCAACAGCGATATGGCCCCGTCCTGCAGCTTGGCCGAGAACCGCGAGGCCAGGACACACAGGTTGGCGTTGCTCGCGGTCAGCATGTCCATCGCCATCGGCGCCTGGGCATTGTGGTAGCCGCCGGTCGAAACCGCACGGCCATCTGGGTGCTCGGTATCCGGCGGCAGCAGCGCCGGGTTGTCCGACATCGCCGGCAGGGACTGCTCGGCCACATCGCGCGCGACCCGTGTCGCCAGATGGGTCTGGCCCAGGATACGCGGCAGGATGCGAAAACTGACCGGCGCCTGATAGGGCCGCCGGTAGCCGCCATGACCACCACCCATCAGCGCCCGTATCCGTGCCAGGGCCCAGGCATCGTGCGGGTTGTTCCAATAGGCATCCAGCTCGGCGTCAAAATGGCCAAGCGGCGTGTTGAACGCCTCCGCCGCCAACGAAAATACCTGCGCCGCGACCTCCAGCCGGGCCTCGGCGGCCAGTGCTGCATCAACCGCCAATCCGGTCGCCGAGGGCGACCCGTTGATCAGCGACAGCGAGTCTTTTTCCTCCAACTGCATCGACCGGGCCAGCGGCAGGAATAGATGCGACAGCGACAGTATCTCGCCAGCCCCACCCTGCCCGCGCGCCGGCAGCACCGGCATCGCCCCACCGCCCAGCATCGCCGCAACGCCGTTGGCGACGGCCGGGCTGACCGCCGCATGACCTTCGACAAAGTTGGCCAGCCGGGCAAAGGCGATGGCCCGCGAAACCCGCTCGGGCACCGGATCGCCCCAGGATGCGGCAGGTGCTGTGGATGGATGCGCCGCATGGGCCCTGCGCTCGTCCGGTTTCAGCCGGTTTTTGGCGTTCTGGCCGTAGCCCGAGGTGACCCCGTATATGGTAATCTCCGGGTCATCGATCAGCCGCATGAAGCGCGCCCGGGCCTCGACCATTGCCTGCTGCGACGCCTCGCCCAGCACCACGCCCTCGCCGCCCCAGGCAACTCGGCGAGCGGCCTCCAGCGTAAAATCGGCGCGGCTGTTCAGGGTGATTGTCATGGTGCTCCCCTTGATGGCGACCCATTTCCCCGAACGATAGCCGGTGAAACCCATCTCATCGATCCAGTAACCGGCCAACCGCGTCAAGCCCCCGATGGTGGCCTTCAACAAAACCGGTTCTCAGGGGGCAACGCCCGCGCTACTCTCGCACCCGAGGCGGCCGGAGAAGGGGCTCGGGCCGGGCAACCGAACGGGAGGCACCTGCATGAGCACCAATGAACTTCGCGCAGTCCGGCACATCGAAACCGAATGGATTACCATGCCGGACGGCTGCCGTCTTGCGGCACGGATCTGGCTGCCCGAGGATGCCGAACAAAACCCGGTGCCGACGATCCTCGAACACCTGCCCTATCGGCGCCGCGACTTCACCCGACTGCGCGGCGACGACACCATGGCCTACTGGGCGGCGCGCGGCTACGCCTGTCTGCGGGTCGACATCCGCGGCTCGGGTGACAGCGAGGGGCTGATCGACGATGAATACAGCCAACAGGAATTCGACGACGCGGTATCGGTCATCGCCTGGGCGGCGGCGCAGCCGTGGTGCAGCGGGCCGGTCGGCATGACCGGCATCTCGTGGGGCGGCTTCAACGGCCTCCAGGTCGCGGCACTGCGGCCGCCAGCGCTGAAGGCAGTGATCACCTGCTGCTCCACCGACGACCGCTACGCCGACGACATCCACTATATGGGCGGCTGCCCGATCACCGAAAATCTCAGCTGGACCTCGACCATGTTCGGCTTCAACTCGCGCCCGCCGGACCCCGACGTCGTCGGCGATAGCTGGCGCAAGCAGTGGCTTGAGCGGCTCGAGGAAACCCCGCCCTGGCTCCACTGGCTGGCGCATCAACGGCGCGACGGGCTGTGGAAACATGGCTCGGTCTGCCAGGATTATTCGGCGATTCAGGCGGCGGTCTACGCTGTCGGCGGCTGGGCTGACGGCTACACCAACGCGATCCCCCGCCTGATGGCCGGGCTGACATCACCGCGCAAGGCACTGATCGGCCCCTGGCCGCACGCCTGGCCGCATCTCGCCTCGCCGGGACCGCGCATCGGCTGGCTCCAGGAATCGCTGCGATGGTGGGACCATTGGCTAAAGGGCCGCGACACCGGGATCATGGACGAGCCGATGATGCGGGTCTGGATGCAGGAGGGCACAGCGCCTGCGCCGCAATACACCCATCGGCCAGGCCGCTGGGTCGCCGAGGCCAGCTGGCCCTCGCCCCGGATCACCGCCTCGACGCTGCACCTCAATCAAGCCGGTCTTGGCGAGACGCCGCAGCCCGAGACCGCACTGACCTTTCGCTCGCCGCAAACCCACGGCCTCCATGCCGGCGAATGGTGCCCCTATGGCTTTGGCGCCGAGATGCCGGGGGATCAACGGCTGGAGGATGGTCAGGCGATGTGCTTCGACAGTCCATCGCTGGACAACCAACTCGAGATATTCGGCGCGCCCGTGTTTGAGCTGGAAATCACCGTCGACCAGCCCACAGCCTTCCTCGCCGCCCGCCTGATCGATGTCGCACCTGACGGCGCGGCGCAGCAGGTCACCTATGGCCTGATCAACCTGACCCATGATGCAGCCGACGAGACCGTCACTCCGCTGACCCCCGGGAAACGATTCAAAGCCCGGATTCAACTCAACGATATCGCCCATAGCTTCGCGCCCGGCCACCGCCTGCGCGTCGCCTTGGCGACCAGCTATTGGCCACGCGCATGGCCCTCGCCACAGCCGGTCACGCTGACGCTGTTCGCCGGGCCGTCGGTTGTGGTCCTGCCGGTCCGCCCACCTGACGCAGGCGACGCCCGGCTGCCCGCCTTTCCAGCCCCAGAAAGTGCTCCACCGGGGGCGCATCGCCAGTTGCGCCCGGTGCACCGCAGCCGCGTGATCACCCGCTCGGTCGACAGCGGCACGGTCGAAATCATGGCCGTGAAAGATCGCGGCGAAACCCATCTCGGCGAGATCGACCTGACCATCGCTGGATCCGGCACCGACCGCTACCAGCTTACCGGCGACGATCCGCTGAGCGCCCGCCACGAGACCGAATACACCATCGAGATGCGCCGCGGCGACTGGCAGATCCGTACTGTCGGCGTCATTGCCATGACTGCCACGGCGACCGACTTCCTGCTATCCGCAACAATGGATGCCTACGAGGGGGAGATGCGGGTATTCTCGAAATCCTGGACCCAAAAAACCCCGCGCGACGGGTGTTGAGGCGCCGTACCGGTCAATACGACCGCGGTAGCCCCAACACATGCTGGCCAACATAGGCCAGGATCATGTTGGTCGAGATTGGCGCCGTCTGATACAGGCGGCATTCGCGCCATTTGCGCTCGATGCCATATTCGCGGGCGAAGGCGTAGCCGCCAAAGGTCTGCATCGCGGTCTCCGCCGCCTGCCAGGCCGCCTCGGAGGCCAGCAGTTTGCCCATGTTGGCCTCGGCGCCGCAATCGAGGCCGGCGTCAAACATCGCCGCCGCCTTCAGCACCAGCAACTCCGCCGCCTGCAGCTCGGCATAGGCCCGGGCAATCGGGAACTGGATGCCCTGATTCTTGCCGATGGGATGCCCGAAGACCACCCGCTCCTTGGCGTATTCGGTGGCCCGGCGGATGAAGTACTTGGCATCACCGATGGACTCGTGAGCAATCAGGATACGCTCGGCATTCATCCCGTCGAGGATATACCGAAAGCCTTTTCCTTCTTCCCCAATAAGGTTTTCCGGCGGTATCTTCAGATTATCAATGAAGATCTCGGTGGTGTTGTGATTGATCGCCGCGTCGAGCTTGCGGATCTCGATGCCCTTGCCGACCGCCTCGCGCAGATCAACCAGAAAGACCGAGATCCCGTCGGACCGCCGCGCCGCCTGATCAGCCGGCGTGGTACGCGCCAGCAGCAACATCAGGTCGGATTGCTGCGCCCGTGATATCCAAACCTTCTGGCCATTCGCCACATACTGATTGCCCTCGCGCACCGCCCGGGTTTTCAGCTGGGTGGTGTCGGAGCCGGTGGTCGGCTCGGTCACCCCAAAGGCCTGCATCCGCAGCGCACCGGAGGCAATATCCGGCAAATACCGCTGCTTCTGCTCCGGCGAGCCATGCCGCAACAAGGTGCCCATGGTGTACATCTGGGCGTGGCAAGCGGCGGCATTGCAGCCCGATGCATGGATGGTCTCCAGGATCGCGCCACCGGCAGCAATCGGCAACCCAGCACCGCCATATTCCTCCGGGATCAGGGCGGCGAGGTAACCCGCCTCGGTCAAGGCATCGACGAATGCCTGCGGATATTCCGAGCTGACATCCAGCCGGGTCCAGTAATCATTGGAAAATTTCTCGCAGACGCGAGCGACGCCCTCGCGGATGTCCGGCCATTGGTCGGTAAGGGGCATCGTCAGATCGGGCATTCCCTACTCCGCCGCGATCAATGAGGGCTGGACAAAACCCTTCGGCAGCCCAGCCTTCAGGATCATACCGTATTTAGGCTCGCCCGCCAGCGAGGCCTCGACGATGGCGCGCGGTGCGCGCAGTGCCTCGATGTCGATACCGGTGCGCAGACCCTCGGATTCGAGCAGGAACACCAGGTCCTCGAGCACGATGTTGCCAGTGGCGCCCGGCGCGAACGGGCAGCCGCCCAGACCGGCCAGCGAGGCGTCGAACCGGGTGCAACCGGCCTCCAACGCGGCAAAGGCGTTGGCGATGCCAAGCCCCCGCGTGTCGTGAAAATGCGACCACAGCGGAATGTCACCGCAGATGTCCTTCGCCTTCAGGAACAATGACTTGACCTGGGTTGGGTGGGCGTAGCCGACGGTATCCGGCAACGCCACCTCGTCGGCCCCGGCCGCCAGCACCTGCTCCAGCAGCGCCAATGCGTCCGCCTCGGGCACGGCACCCTCCAGCGTGCATCCCAGCGCCGTCGCCAGCCCGATGCCAATCGAGACGCCGGGGAACTGCGCATTGCGCAATGCGATGATATCGCGAAACCCTTGCAGCGACTCGGCGCGGGTCCGGCGGACGTTTTTCTGGTTGTGGGTCTCCGAGACCGACATGACGAAGTTGATCTTGCCAACCCCGGTCGCAAATCCGATCTCGGCGCCCCGCAGGTTCGGCGTCAGGGCCGAGGCGACGATGCCGGGGATCTGCGCCGCCCGCGTCGCCACATCCACCGCATCGGCGAATTGCGGGATCACCTTGGCGGGCACGAACGAACACACCTCGATCTCCGGGATACCGGCGGCGGCATCGGCCCTGATCCAATCGAGCTTGGTCGCCGTCGGCAGCATGGTTGCAACCAGTTGCAGCCCGTCACGCGGACCAACGTCGCGTATCGTCACGTCTCGAGTCATCGTGATCTCCTTTGTAAGCGAAGTGGCCCAACCCGCATCTCAGCGCCCCTTGAACTCAGGTTTGCGCTTCTCGTTGAAGGCCCGCACGCCCTCCAGCCGGTCCTCGGTCGGGATCGTCAGGTTGTACGCGGCGATCTCGAAATCATACCCCGTGGCCCGGTCCAGATCGGTCGCCTTGTCCAGCGCCTTCTTGGCCGAGCGCACGCCGATGGGGGCGTTGGCGGCGATGATGCGGGCGGTCTCCAGCGCCTCGCTCAGCAGCGCCTCCGGCGCACAAATACGGTTGACGATGCCCCACTCCAGCGCATCGTCGGCGAGGAACGGCAGCCCGGTCAGCACGATCTCCTTGGCCCGGCGCACCCCGCAGGCGCGTGGCAGGTTCTGCGGCCCGGCGGCGCCCGGCATGATACCACGCGTAACCTCCGGGAAGGCGAAGCGGGCATGCGCGGCCGCATAGATGAAATCGCAGGCCAGCGCGATCTCCAGCCCGCCGCCCATGGCGACGCCATTCACGGCGGCGATAATCGGAATCGGGCAGGCATGCATCGCCTTGATGAACTGCTCGACGATGGCGTGCTGGCGGCGCCACACCGCGTCGCTCATGCCGTCGCGTTCCTTCAGATCAGCACCGGGGCAGAACCCACGTTCCCCCGCCCCTGTCAGAATGATGCAGTTGGCCATGCTGGGGTCGACATAGATCCCGGTGAACAGATCGCGCAGCTCAGTCATCATCACCGTGTTCATCGCATTCATCGATTGCGGGCGGTTCATCGTCACCACCATGATGCCCGGCTCCGGTGTCTCGACCAGAAGGGTCTCGAAGATCAGGTTCATCCGGCTCTCCCGCAACGTGGCATCGACGATCAACGCTCTAGCCACTCTATCGCCGCAGCGGCAATCGGCGGAAGTGGTTTATCACAAGGGAGATGCCCAATCCCTGCGCCATCACAGATATGACGGGATTCGATGCACGCCCCCTCGACGGCCAGCGCTACCTCGCGCATGATCGAGCCGCGCATTCAGCGAGGGAACAATGACGGACGATACCCTGCCACTGACCGGATGCCGGGTGATCGAGATCGGTCACTCCGTCGCCGCCCCCTATGCGGCCCTGATCCTGGCGGAGCTTGGCGCCGAGGTGATCAAGATCGAGCGTCCCGGACACGGCGATGACGCCCGGGCCTGGGGGCCGCCGTTCATCGACGAGATGTCGGCGGTGTTCCACGCCCTGAACCGGCTGAAGCGGTCGGTGACGCTGGACCTGAAATCCGCCGACGGGGTGGCAACGCTGAAGCAGCTCGCCCGGGTCTCCGACGTGGTGATCCAGAACCAGAAGCCCGGACTAACCGAGGCGCTGGGCATCGGCGCCGAGGCCCTGACGGCAGAGAATCCACGGCTGGTCTACGTCTCGATTCATGCTTTCGGCAGATCCGGCCCGCTGAAGGACCGCCCTGGCTACGACCCGCTGATGCAGGCATTTGGCGGGCTGATGAGCGTCACCGGCCATCCCGGCCAGCCTGCGGTCCGGGTCAGCAACTCGATCATCGACATGGGCACTGGCATGTGGGTGGCAATGGCGGTGCTGACAGCCCTGCTGCGGCGCGAGGCCACCGGCAAGGGCGGCATTGTCGATACTTCGCTGTTCGAGACCGCGTTAGGGTGGATGATGTATTTCCTGCCAACCTGGACCTTTTCCGGCAAGGTGCCGGGCAAGGCCGGGTCAGGCACCATCATGATCGCTCCCTACCAGGCCTTCCCGACCGATGACGGCGAGCTGATCATCGCCGCCGGCAACAACAACCTGTTCCAACGCTTGTCAGCCGAGCTTGGCCATCCGGAATGGCCAAAAGACCCGCGTTTCCTGACCAACAGCCTGCGGGTCGAGAACAAGCCAGCGCTGGTCGCCCTGATCGCCAAGGAGACCATCGGGGTGTCAACCACCGACCTGGCGGCCAGACTAGACACCGCAGGTGTGCCGAACGCCCCGGTGCATGGTATGGATCAGGTTGCAGCGCATCCCCAGACCCATGCCGTCGGAATGCTGCGCGGCGATCTTGCCGGGCCCTTGCGCTTCTTCGGCCTGCCGTTCAGCCTCGACGGCGCACGTCCGGCGCGCAACGAGCCTGCCCCACCGCTGGGCGACGACAATGATTGGCTGGATCAGTTGCTCGGGTTCGCTCCGTAACCATTCGTCATACCCTCATCCGCTTGGACGCGTTTTTATGCTAAGGTGACGTCCGTCCGACTTAGGAGAAGCCGCCAATGAGCCACCCAAGCATCGGCCTAGCGCTTGGCAGTGGTGCGACGCGTGGATGGTCACATATTGGCGTGATCCAGGCCTTGGCCGAAGCGGATATCATTCCGGACATCGTCTGCGGCGCCTCGATCGGCTCGCTGGTCGGGGCCGCTTACGTCACCGGCAGGCTTGATACGTTGGAGGACTGGGTTCACAAGCTCACTTGGCGCGAAGTCGCCGGTCTTCTGGACCTCCGGTTCTCAGGCGGCGGTTTGGTAAAAGGCGCGCGCTTCAGCAAATTCCTCTCTGAACTTTATCAAGACGCCGAGATCGAGAGCCTTGCCAAACGCTTCGTGGCAATCGCCACCGATTATGATACGGGACGTGAAATCTGGCTGAAGAAGGGATCTATCGCCGAGGCCGTGCGCGCCTCTCTGGCGCTTCCCGGCCTTTTCATGCCTGCCAGGGTCCGCGGCCGGTGGCTGATGGATGGCGGACTGGTCAATCCGGTTCCGGTGTCAGCCTGCCGGGCATTCGGCGCCGAGATTGTCATCGCCGTCAATCTGAACGATGACCTGCTCCGGAAGGCACCCAAACTGGTCCACGCAGTGCCGAAGGGCCAAAAAATTTGGCGCGA
>DATLAW010000271.1:0-11818 GCA_035527255.1 Thermohalobaculum sp.
CAGCCACTACTACAATCTGGCCCTGATCGCCGCCGTAATCGCGCATCATGGTCCCGAGCAGGCGAGGGTGTGGGTCAGAGGGCTGAAGGCGAATCTTGCCCGCACACCCCAAGGCAACGACCGGGCGCAGGTCAAGGCGGTCTGGGCGGGTGAGTGCGATATCGCCATCGGCAACACCTACTACATGGGCAAGATGCTGGAGGAGCCTGAGCAGCGCCCTTGGGCGGAATCGGTCAATGTCGTCTTCCCGGTTTTCGAGGGCGGCGGCGCGCACGTAAATATCTCCGGCGCGGCGGTCACCAACTCGTCGCCAAACCACGATGCCGCGATGCAGCTGGTGGCGTTCATGCTGTCGGAGCAGGCACAGAAATTATATGCCGAACTGAACTACGAGTATCCGGTGCGGGCCGGGGTTGCGCCTTCGGCGCTGGTTGCGGGCTGGGGCAGCTTCGAAGCTGATACCATTCCGCTGACCCAGATTGGCGAACTGCGCGGCGAGGCATTGAAGATCGTCGAGGAAACCGGCTTCGACAACTGAGCGGCGGCTTCACAGTATCTTTGCCCGTGATAAAATCCGCGAATGCGTATTTGCGGCGCAAAAACCTGCCGCTTTACGGGGAGCGGATGCTGATGTATCCCGCTGGCACCCGGAATAATGACCAAGGGATGCCCTGCATGAGCGCGATCATCGACATCAATGCCCGCGAGATCCTCGACAGCCGCGGCAATCCGACGGTCGAGGTCGATGTATTGCTGGAGGATGGCGCCCAGGGCCGCGCCGGGGTTCCCTCGGGTGCCTCGACCGGTGCCCATGAGGCGGTGGAGTTGCGCGACGGTGAGGCGCGCTATGGCGGCAAGGGCGTGCGCCGGGCGGTCGAGGCGGCGAATGGCGAGATATTCGAGGCGTTGGCGGGCATGGATGCCACTAACCAACAGGCCATCGACCAAACCATGATCGAGCTTGACGGCACCGCCAACAAATCCCGGCTGGGCGCCAACGCGATCCTCGGTGTTAGCCTTGCCGTGGCCAAGGCGGCGGCCGATTCGGTCGGCTTGCCGCTTTATCGCTATGTCGGAGGCACGGCGGCGCGCACGTTGCCAGTGCCGATGATGAACATCATCAACGGCGGCGCCCATGCCGACAATCCGATCGATATCCAGGAGTTTATGATCATGCCGGTGGCGGCCCAATCGCTGGCCGACGCGGTGCGGATCGGATCGGAGACATTCCAGACGCTGAAGGGTGAGCTGAAGGCCGCCGGGCACAACACCAATGTTGGCGACGAAGGCGGCTTTGCCCCAAACATCGCCTCGGCCCGGGACGCGCTAGATTTCATCATGCGTTCGATCGAGAAAGCCGGCTACAAACCAGGTGAAGAAGTCTGTTTGGCGCTTGACCCGGCCGCGACCGAGTTCTTTGCTGACGGCAAATACAATCTGTCGGGCGAAGGGAAAATTCTGGGACCGCAGGAGATGGCGGCCTATTGGGCGGCGCTGGTCGGCGACTACCCGATCATCTCGATCGAGGACGGCATGGCCGAGGACGACTGGGAGGGCTGGGTCGCCCTGACGCAAGCGATCGGCAACCGTTGCCAGTTGGTTGGCGACGATCTGTTCGTGACAAATCCGAAGCGGCTGCGAATGGGCATCGACAAGGGCGCCGCCAACTCGATCCTGATCAAGGTGAACCAGATCGGATCGCTGTCGGAGACGATGGAGACAGTCGATATTGCGCATCGCGCCGGGATGACAGCGGTGATGTCGCACCGCTCCGGCGAAACCGAGGACGCCACCATCGCCGATCTGGCGGTCGCCACGAACTGCGGACAGATCAAGACTGGATCACTGTCGCGCTCGGACCGGTTGGCGAAATACAATCAGCTGATCCGAATCGAGGAGGAGCTGGGCCAGAGCGCGATCTATGCTGGACGCTCGATTCTGCGCCGCTAGTCGATGACCTCGCCGGTGGATCACTGCCGGCGTGCAATAAAATGATTCACTTTCCCGCCGTCTTTGTTTAATGATTCGCATGAGCTTTCCAATATCGAACGACTGATCCACAATCGTTTCGGGCATGAGCAGGGGTGGTCATCAAATTGCTGCTGGGGTTTCAATGAGCAGATGGGACTGGGGGCAAATCGTTTCCCCGGCAATTTACATTCTGCTGATCGCGCTGCTCGCAGTGTTTGGCCATAGTGGCTTGCAAGGCGAGCTAGGGCTGGCCGCATTGCACGAATCCCAGGCGTTGGAGCGTCAGCTTACGGCTGAACTCGCTGAGACCAGCGACGAGCGGCGCTCGCTGAATAACCTCGTCCGACGGCTTGGCGATGACAATCTCGACCTTGACCTGCTCGACGAGCGAGCCCGCGCCATGTTGGGCTATACCCGCCGCGAAGAACTGGTGATCCGCTAACAACAGCGAAAATTTACCGCGTTCACGGCAATTTACCAAACCCCCGAACGCAATATTTGCAACGTCGTAAGCGCAATCGTGCGTGCTTCGCTTTGACAAAGCCGCTATTGATGTTTGAAATCACCGCTATGCAAGGCGGAGACACGTGTTGTTCCCCTTTGGCGGAGGAAGATTGATGGCCAGCCCCAAATCGAAACCCAAACCGAAATCCGGCGCGAACACGCCGTCGTCGGATGAGCTTCTCGGATATTACCGTGACATGCTGTTGATCCGGCGTTTCGAGGAGAAAGCCGGGCAGTTATACGGCATGGGTCTGATCGGCGGGTTTTGCCATTTGTATATCGGCCAGGAGGCGGTGGTGGTCGGGCTGCAATCGAACTGCATCGACGGCGATCAGGTGGTGACCTCGTATCGCGATCATGGCCACATGTTGGCCTGCGGCATGGACCCGAAGGGCGTGATGGCCGAGTTGACCGGGCGATCAGGCGGCTATTCGCGCGGCAAGGGCGGATCGATGCACATATTCTCCGCCGAGAAAAAATTCTACGGCGGGCATGGCATCGTCGGCGCCCAGGTGCCGATCGGCGCCGGGCTGGGGTTTGCCAACAAATACCGTGGCAACAACAATGTAAGCTTGGCCTATTTCGGCGATGGCGCCTCGAACCAGGGCCAGGTCTACGAGACCTTCAACATGGCGGCGCTGTGGGATTTGCCGGTGATCTTCTGCATCGAGAACAACCAGTACGCCATGGGCACGTCGCAGAAACGCTCGACCTCGACCCCGGCGCTCTACACCCGGGGGGCGGCTTTCGGCATCGCTGGCGAGGAGGTCGACGGCATGGATGTGCTAAAGGTCAGCGAGGCCGGTGAGCGCGCGATGGCGCACTGCCGTGGCGGCAAGGGGCCGTATATCCTGGAGCTGAAGACCTATCGATACCGTGGCCACTCGATGTCGGACCCGGCGAAATACCGGACCCGGGACGAGGTTTCGAAGATGCGCGAGGAGCGTGACCCGATTGATGGGCTGCGCAAGGTCCTGCTGGACGGCGGCTACGCGAAGGAGGACGCGGTCAAGGAGATCGACAAGGAGATCCGCGCCATCGTCAACGACGCCGCGAAGTTCGCACAGGAGAGCCCGGAGCCGGATGCCTCCGAGCTATACACCAACATCCTGGCAGAAGCCTGAGACGCGGGGAAATTTGACATGACAATCCAGATATTGATGCCCGCGCTGTCGCCCACCATGGAAGAGGGCAAGCTGGCGAAGTGGAACATCAAGGAAGGCGATAAGGTAAGCTCCGGCGACATCATCGCCGAAATCGAAACCGACAAGGCGACCATGGAGGTCGAGGCGGTCGATGAAGGCATCGTCGGCAAAATCTCCGTCGCCGAGGGCACCGAGGGTGTGAAGGTCAACGCTGAGATTGCAGTTCTGCTGGAGGAAGGCGAGGATGCGTCCGCCATTGGGGCTGCCCCGAAGGCGGCGGCTGCTCCGGCCCCAACATCGGCCCCAGCATCGGCGCCTGCCCCGGCCGCCGCACCAGTCGCGGCTGCGGTTGCCAGCACCAATGCCGGCTCGCCCGACTGGCCCGACGATGCGCCGATGAAGTCGATGACCGTGCGCGAGGCCCTGCGCGACGCCATGGCCGAGGAGATGCGGCGCAGCGACAACGTCTTCCTGATGGGCGAGGAAGTCGGCGAATATCAGGGCGCCTACAAGATCAGCCAGGGTCTGCTGGACGAATTCGGCCCGCGCCGGGTGATCGACACGCCGATCACCGAGCATGGGTTTACCGGCATTGCCACCGGCGCTGCCTTCGCCGGGCTAAACCCGATCGTCGAATTTATGACCTTCAACTTCGCCATGCAGGCGATTGACCAGATCATCAACTCGGCGGCCAAGACACTGTACATGTCCGGCGGCCAGATGGGCTGCCCGATTGTCTTCCGTGGCCCGAATGGCGCTGCAGCCCGCGTTGGCGCCCAGCACAGCCAGGATTATGCCGCATGGTACGCGCAGATCCCCGGCCTGAAGGTGGTGCAACCCTATTCGGCGGCCGATGCCAAGGGGCTGCTGAAGTCGGCGATCCGCGACCCCAACCCGGTGATCTTCCTGGAAAACGAGATGCTGTATGGCCGGTCGTTCGAGGTGCCCGACATCGACGACCTGACGATCCCGATCGGCAAGGCGCGGATCTGGCGCGAGGGGTCCGACATAACGCTGGTCAGCTTCGGCATCGGCATGAGCCACACACTGGCGGCGGCAGATTTGTTGGCCGCCGACGGCATCTCGGCCGAGGTGATCGACCTGCGAACGATCCGGCCGATGGACACTGGCGCTATGGTCCGATCGGTGATGAAGACCAACCGTTGTGTGACCATCGAGGAAGGCTTCCCGGTTTGTTCGATCGGTAATTATATCTCGGCGGTGTTGATGCAACAGGCGTTCGACTATCTCGACGCGCCGGTGATCAACTGCACCGGCAAGGACGTGCCGATGCCCTATGCCGCCAATCTCGAAAAGCTGGCGTTGCTGACAGTCGACGAGGTGGTCGCGGCCGCCAAGTCGGTTTGCTACCGCTGAGGGGGAAAGAAAATGCCGATAAATATTCTGATGCCGGCGCTTTCCCCGACCATGGAGGAAGGCAAGCTGGCCAAATGGCTGAAATCCGAGGGCGACGTGATTGCCTCCGGCGACATCATCGCGGAGATCGAGACCGACAAGGCGACAATGGAGGTCGAGGCGGTTGACGAAGGGACGCTCGGCAAGATCGTGGTGGCCGAGGGGACCGAGGGCGTCAAGGTCAATGCAGTGATCGCGATTATGCTGGAGGAAGGCGAGAGTGCATCCGATATCGGGTCTGCTCCGGCGGCTGCTCCAGCGCCAGCGGCATCACCAACTCCTGTGGCAGCGGCGGCTGCACCAGCGGCTCCCGCAGCGCCGATTGCGGCATCCAGCGCGCGCGTTTTCGCCTCGCCACTGGCCCGCCGGATCGCGGCCGACAAGGGATTGGACCTGGCCCGTGTCAAGGGCTCCGGCCCGCATGGCCGGATCGTCAAGACCGATGTCGAAGGCGCGGTCGCAACGCCAGCGGCCACGGCAGCGGCTCCGGCCGTAGCCCTCGCCCCGGCCGGACCCAGCACCGAGATGGTGCGCAAGATGTATGCCGACCGCGAGCATGTGGAGATTGCGCTCGACGGTATGCGCAAGATCATTGCCAGCCGCCTGACGGAAGCCAAATCGACCATTCCGCATTTCTACCTGCGCCGCGACATCGAGCTTGATGCGCTGCTGAAACTGCGCGGGCAAATGAATGCCAAAGGTGAGAAACGCGGCATCAAGCTGAGCGTCAACGACTACATTATCAAGGCCAGTGCGCTGGCATTGCAGGAGGTTCCGGGCTGCAATGCGGTTTGGGCTGGTGACCGGGTGTTGCAGTTCAAGGCCTCGGATGTGGCGGTGGCGGTGGCGATCGAGGGCGGGCTGTTCACGCCGGTGCTGCGCGACGCAGATACCAAGTCGCTGGCAGTGTTGTCAGCCGAGATGAAAGATTTGGCGGCGCGCGCCCGCACCCGCAAGCTGGCGCCGCACGAGTATCAAGGCGGCAGCTTTGCCATCTCCAATCTGGGGATGATGGGGATCGACAACTTCGACGCGGTGATCAACCCGCCGCACGCCTCAATCCTGGCGGTCGGCGCCGGGATCAAAAAGCCAGTGGTCAAGGACGGCGCGCTTGCCATCGCCACCGTGATGTCGGTGACCTTGTCGGTGGATCACCGGGTGATCGACGGGGCGCTGGGGGCGCAATTCCTCGAGGCGCTGAAGGGTTATCTGGAAGACCCGCTGGCGATGTTGATGTAGGCGATACCCGTGGTGACGATGCCCCGGGCGTGATCGGCGGCGGTGTAAGGGTACTGGTTTCATTAATCATAAAATACTACCACACTGCAATCATAACAATATCAAGGACTTAACCACCGTATCAACCTTGATACGGGCTTGCGCCGCGCCGGGAAGCGGCTGTTTCAGTCCTGGGATCACCCCGCCAGCAGTGCTTCCGCCGCCCGGATGGCATCCTCGGCCTTCGAGGCGTCCGGGCCACCGCCCTGGGCCATGTCAGGCCGCCCGCCGCCGCCCTTGCCGCCAACCGCGTCGACGGCCACGCGGACCAAATCGACCGCCGAAATCCGCGCCGTCAGGTCTTCGGTCACACCGGCTGCGACCGTTGCCTTGCCGTCAGTCTCGGCGATCAGCAGGACGGCGCCGGAGCCGAGGCGGGATTTGTGCTCGTCAATCAGGCCGCGCAGGTCTTTCGGGTTGATACCGGTCAGGCTGCGGGCGAGGAACTTCACGCCACCGATCTGCTTCGCCTCCGGCTCGGCGGCACCCGATCCGGTGCCACCCAGAGCGATCTGGCGTTTCAGTTCCGCCAGTTCCGCCTGTAGCGTCTTGCGCTCGTCTAACAGCGCCTGCACCCGATCGACGGCCTCCAACGGGCGGGCGCGCAGTACCGAGGCTACCTTCGCCAGCGTCCGCTCCTGACCTTCGAGGTAATCGAGCGCGGCGGCGCCTGTCAGGGCCTCGATCCGGCGGATACCGGCGCTGGACGCGCTCTCGCTCACCACCTTCAACAATCCAATGTCCCCGGTGCGAGCGACATGGGTGCCGCCGCAAAGCTCCATCGAATAGATCGAGCCCGCCGGGCCGGGCTGACCCTGCGAACGCTGGCCCATGGTAACGACGCGAACCTCGTCGCCATATTTCTCGCCAAACAGCGCCCGGGCGCCGGCGTCCTGCGCCTCATCCGGGGTCATGATCCGCGTCGTGACAGCATCGTTCTGGCGGATATAACGGTTGGCCTCGGCCTCGACCGTTGCGATTTCCGCCGGTGCCATCGCCTTTTGATGGGCAAAGTCGAAGCGCAGCCGGTCCGGCGCCACCAGGCTACCGCGCTGGGCAACATGGTCGCCAAGAGCGCCGCGCAAGGCCTCGTGCAGCAAGTGGGTGGCCGAGTGGTTTGCCCGGATTGCACCGCGCCGGGCGCTGTCAACGGCAAGTTCCGCCGCCTCGCCCTGAACGATCTCACCTTCCTCAATCAGCGCTGCATGGGCAAAGAGGTCCCCGGCGCGTTTGCGAACGTCGATGATGCGGACCCGGCCAGTAACCGTGCGCAAAATGCCGTGGTCGCCAACCTGACCACCCGATTCGGCATAGAACGGGGTTTGATTGAGGATGATCTGGACGGTCTCGCCTGCTTTGGCCGAGGACACCCGTTCGCCGTGACGGACCAGCGCTTTGACCACACCTTCGGCGGTCTCGGTGTCGTAGCCAAAGAACTCGGTCGCGCCGATCTCCTCGCGCAGATCGAACCAGAGGCCATCTTCGGCCGCGTCACCGGAGCCTGACCAGGCGGCGCGGGCCTTGGCCTTCTGCGCTTCCATGGCGGTCTTGAAGCCGTCGGTATCGACCGTCCGACCCTGCTCGCGCAGCGCGTCCTGGGTGAGGTCGAGCGGGAAGCCGAAGGTGTCATACAGCTTGAAAGCGGTCTCGCCCGGCAACGCCGCGCCGTCGGGCAGGCGTTCAAGTTCCTCGGTCAGCAGACCGAGGCCGCGCTCAAGGGTGTGGCGGAAGCGATTCTCCTCGAGCTCCAGCGTCTCGGCGATCATCGACTGGGCCCGCGACAGTTCCGGAAACGCCTGACCCATCTGCTGGACCAACGCCGGGACCAGCCGGTGCATCAGCGGCCGGTCGGTGCCGAGCAGATGCGCATGACGCATGGCGCGGCGCATGATCCGGCGCAGCACATAGCCGCGGCCTTCGTTCATCGGCAAAACACCGTCGGCGATAAGGAACGCGGTCGAGCGCAGATGATCGGCGATGACGCGGTGGTGGATTTTCGCGTCTTGCCGGTCGGGCTCGACGCCCGAAGCACTGGCGCTGGCCTCGATCAGCGCGCGCATCAGATCGGTATCATAGTTGTCATGCTTGCCCTGGAGCACGGCACCTAAGCGCTCGAGCCCCATGCCGGTATCGATGGATGGTTTTGGCAGATTCTCCCGCCGCCCGTCCTCGAACTGTTCGAACTGCATGAAAACCAGGTTCCAAATCTCGACGAAGCGGTCGCCATCCTCGTCCGGACTGCCGGGAGGACCGCCGGGGATATGGGCACCGTGGTCGTAAAATATCTCCGAGCACGGGCCACAGGGGCCGGTCGGGCCCATCGACCAGAAATTATCCGAAGTGGCGATGCGGATGATCCGGTCATCCGGCAGGCCGGCGTATTTTTTCCAGATATCCGCCGCCACGTCGTCGTCGTGAAAAATCGTAACCAGCAACCGGTCTTTTGGCAGGCCGAATTCCTTGGTCAGCAGATCCCAGGCGAGCGGGATTGCCAATTCCTTGAAATAGTCACCGAAGGAAAAATTCCCAAGCATTTCGAAGAAGGTATGATGCCGCGCAGTGTAGCCGACATTGTCGAGATCGTTGTGCTTGCCACCGGCACGGACGCATTTCTGCGAGGTCACGGCGCGGACATAGTCGCGGTGTTCAAGACCGGTGAAGACGTTCTTGAATTGCACCATCCCCGCATTGGTGAACATCAGCGTGGGATCATTACGCGGCACGAGCGGTGACGAGGCCACGATCTCGTGGCCGTGGGCCGCGAAATAGTCGAGGAAAGCCGAACGGATTTCGTTCAGAGACGCCATGAAAGCCTCACGCCGAAGATTGCTGTCCGGCGCTCTATTAGCTTGGGTCCGACCGGGTGTCCACCGGCGGTTATCCGGCGAAATTTCCGATCGTGTTTAGGGGGTGTATTCGGGATGCTAAAACGCGGCCCCGATGGGGCCGCGTACAAAATTCCAAGCCTTAGCTCAAGCCTCGATCATGGTGTCTTCTTGATCACCATCGGGACTGGCGGCGAGAGCGAACTCCAACCCGTGCGCGGCACGGATCTTGTCCTCGATCTCCAGCGCGATGTCCGGGTTCTCCTTCAGGAAGATCTTGGCATTCTCGCGCCCCTGACCGATCCGTTGGTCGCCATAGGATATCCAGGCGCCGGATTTCTCGACCACCCCGGCCTTGACCCCGAGGTCGATCAGCTCGCCGGTCTTCGAGATGCCCTCGCCATACATGATGTCGAACTCGACCTGACGGAACGGCGGCGCCACCTTGTTCTTGACCACCTTGACCCGGGTAGAATTACCAACCACCTCGTCACGGTCCTTGATCGCGCCGATGCGGCGAATGTCGAGCCGAACCGAGGAGTAGAACTTCAGCGCGTTGCCGCCGGTCGTGGTCTCCGGGCTGCCGAACATCACGCCGATCTTCATGCGGATCTGATTGATGAAGATCACCGTGCATTTCGAGCGGCTGATCGAACCTGTCAGTTTGCGCATCGCCTGGCTCATCAGCCGGGCGTGAACGCCGAGTGAGCTGTCGCCCATGTCGCCTTCAAGCTCGGAGCGCGGGGTCAGGGCAGCAACCGAATCGACCACCACAACCGAGACAGCGCCAGAGCGCACCAGCGTATCGGTGATTTCCAACGCCTGCTCACCAGCGTCGGGTTGCGAGATCAGCAGCTCGTCGACATCCAGGCCAAGCTTGCGGGCATAGGACGGGTCGAGCGCATGTTCGGCATCGACAAAAGCGCAGATGCCGCCCTTCTTCTGCTCCTCGGCGATCACATGCAGCGCCAGCGTGGTCTTGCCGGAACTTTCGGGCCCGTAGATCTCGATGATCCGCCCCTTCGGCAACCCGCCGATACCGAGCGCGATGTCGAGGCCGAGTGATCCGGTTGAGATCGCCTCGATATCCATCACCGCGCCGCGCTGGCCGAGCCGCATTACCGAGCCCTTGCCGAAGTTGCGCTCGATCTGCGCCAGGGCAGATTCCAGAGCCTTCTGCTTGTCCATTTCTTGCCTTTCGTCGAGCCTCAGCACGTTATCTTTCATTGCCTGTATCCCTTATTCCACATCGTCAGAACGGTTGCAATTGCAACAATGTTCCATTGATGTTCTCATAAAATTCCAGACAAATAAAGAACAAAGTGTGTTCATCGAGTTCAGTTGACCGTGACAGTGTTGAGAATCCGTTAACGCCCGGCCCTCAAATGCCCTGATCCAGGGCTTCCTTCACTTTTGCGGTCAGATCGGTCAGTGAGAATGGTTTGGGCAAGAACAGAAAGTCGTGATCGACCAGGTTCCGGCGGAACGAATCTTCCGCATAGCCAGAAATGAAGACCACGCGCAGCCCGGGCCGCATCCTGCGCGCATGGGAGGCGAATGTCGGGCCGTCCATTCCGGGCATGACAACATCGGATACCAGAAGGTCGACGTGGTTTGCTGCGTCGGACAAGTACTCCATGGCCTTCTCCGCCGACGCCGCCTCGGCAACCTCATAGCCGCGCAGCCGAAGGGCACGTGAGGCAAACGCCCGCACCGGGTCTTCGTCTTCGACCAGAAGAATTGCGCCCGTGCCAGTCTGGTCGCCCCGGTCGACGCGGACGGGGTTGCGTGCCGGGACCCGATCGTCTGCGCCTGGATAAGCTCGCGGCAGCAGAATCCGGAATCGCGCGCCACCCTCGGCGCGGTTCTCGGCGAAAATATAGCCGCCGGATTGTTTTACGATGCCATAGACGGTCGATAGCCCCAGCCCCGTGCCTTCACCGACGCCTTTGGTGGTAAAGAATGGATCGAAGATGCGGTCAATCAGATGTGGCTCGATGCCGGCGCCATTGTCGGAGACGCTAATCTCGACATATTCGCCGTTCGAGATGTCTATCCCTTGAATGGAATTCTGATCCACCAGCGTGACATTGCGGGTCGCGATAGTGACCACACCACCATTCGGCATGGCATCGCGAGCGTTCACGACCAGGTTCATCAGCGCCTGTTCGAACTGCTGATGATCGGCCCGAACAGCGCCGAGATCGCGCCCGTGTTCCATCCTCAATGTCACTTTCTCACCGATCAATCAGTTCAAAAGGTATTTAGTATCCGAGACCACATCCTAACCTGTATGCACTTAACGTATTGTTTTAATTCTATTTTAAATATCTTAATGAGCGAACACCCACCATTAAACCAACCATTAATTTTATGCTGAAAATAACAAAACCCGCCGCACTAAGTCGCAACCGCGCCGTCAGCCAAATGGGACGCCAGCGTCCCGTTTCCCTGCGCCGGTCGCCTTGGCGTTCCCGTTGGTAACGCCAACCCTGCGGCCATCGCGCCCGGTCGTCGTGATTATCGCATTGCGTTTTCAACGTATCTGGCCGATGTTCTCGCGATGATTTCGGATTTTTACATGGCGATTGGAGATTTTGAGGCCATCTTAAAGGAGTGCACAACAACGCTTCCTGTGTGTGAAAAAATCGACCATCTACAGCGAAACCAACTTATAAG
>DATLAW010000272.1:0-3581 GCA_035527255.1 Thermohalobaculum sp.
CGGGATTAGGTTTGGTGGTCCGGCGGGGAGGTGGGGTGGGCAGGCGGACGTGTCCCGCTCATCGGGGCACAGTATCGGGCGGTCAGGCCACACCACGACCCAGCAAACGCCCGATCCGGGGCCAGAACATCTCGACCAGGACCGAGCCGGTAACCACGCAGATTGCCAGGGCCTGCAGCGCGGTCGGGTGTTGCGACAGGATGAAGATCGCCAGCACCGCGGCGATCACCGGCTTGAGGAAGAAAAGATAGCTGGCCCGGGTCATGTCGGGCGCCGCCGAGAGGCCGCCGAACCACAGGAGCTGGGTGATGGTGGTGTTCCACAACCCGAGGATCAGGATCCACCAACCCGGATTGATACCCTTGGTGGCCGCCGAGCCGGGGCGCTCGAACAATGTCGTCGGATCGACCCAGACGCCAAAGGCGACGCCGACCAGGAGCCAAAGGCCGATGCCGCCGATCATCAGGGTGACCGCCGTGATGCGCAGAGCCCCGTGGCGGACAACGACCGGCTTGATCAGCACCGCATAGGCCGACCCGGCCGAGGCGCAGAACGTCGCCAGGAGAATGCCGATCAGCGAATTTCCGGCGCCCGAGAGCAAGCCGAGATAGCCGTCGGTGACCAGCAGCGCGATACCGAGCACCGCCATCGCGCCGGTGACGATCTTCACCATCGTGAACGGCTGCTTGTTGACCCAGAGGTTGGTCAGCCCGACCCAGATTGGAATGGTTGTGACGGTGGTCGCCACCTGGACCACGCTGGCGTAGTCGAGCGCTCAGTGGAAGGCCAGATAGGTGAGCGAAACGCCGACCAGGGCCAGGACGACAAGATACCAGCCCTCCTGGCGCAGTGGCGAGATCAGGTCGCGGCTGTCAGCCCGGCTGAGCGCCCAGAGCACCAGCCCGGCGCCGCCGATCAGATAGCGCCAGACCGAGACTTCGGGGCCGGAGATCCCGGTCAGGACGGCAAAGAACTCCGACGAGGCGTGGCCGGTGACGCCGATGAAGACTGCGAGGTAGGCCCAGCGGGCCGGGATGTTCATCTGTGCGCCTCGATCTCGGCACCGAAGGCCGTTAGGCGCTGGCTGAGGCGGTCCGGGCGCTCGATCGGGATCAGGTGGCCGCAATCGGCCCAGTCCTCGCGCCGGGCGGCAGGCAGGGTGGCGTAGAGGCGCTCGACCACATCAAGGTCCAGGAACACGCGGTCCTGCAGGCCGGTGATGTTCAGCACCGGCAGATCAAGCGCCGACCAGTCGATGCCCCAATCGGCGGCTCCGGCGTGGTGTATCAGGTTGCGATGCGGGTGATCCGGGTCCATCGGCTGGTAGTTGCCCTTGAGGAAATTTGGCCGGGCGCTGGCGGCAAACTCCTGGTTCACCAGCAGTGGGAACAGCGCGTCCATGAACAGCGGCACCCCGCCATGGGCGACGATCGCCGACAGGGCGTCATTGACCCAGGCGATCCGGGGGCCGATCTCGCGCAGTGTATTGAGCAGCACCAGGCCGCTGGCGGATGCACCGGTAAGGATGGCGTGGGCGGCGAAAAGCCCGCCGATCGACAGACCGACCAGCACCGGACGCTGCGGCGCCAGCTCCGCCAGCAGACGACCCAGGTCAGCGATGATCAGGGCTGGCGTCAGTGCCGTTCCCGGGGCAAAGGGACTGTCGGTCTGGCCGCGAAAATTGTAGCTGAGGGTGCCGAAACCGTGCGCGCGCAGGGCCGGGGCAACGGATTTCTCCCAGTGGTCGGTCGAGCCGGTCAGAGCGTTGACGAAGACAAAAGTGGGGGCGTTCGGGCGCTGCGGCACTGTGTACAGATGGAACAAGCCGTTGTCGGCGTCGAATTGATGGATGGCCACTGCTTGTCTTCCTCGCTCCAGAACGTATCGGTCAGGTTTCCTGACCAATGGACCCGACCAATGGGTCAGTATCCTGCCGCCTTGGCCGCCGCAATGAATTTTCCGTATTTGGGGCACGCGCGGGTTGAGAATGCGCCGGGCATGGCGCAGTGTGCGCGACGGTATAGGGGCCGGCGGAGGCTCGGTAGGAGATGAGTGTGATGGGCAGACAGATCTGGACCTATTTCGAGGGCGAATGGCGCGAGGGCAATACGCCGATCCTGGGGGCCGCAGACCACGGCACCTGGCTGGGGTCACTGGTGTTCGACGGGGCGCGGGCCTTCGAGGGCGTGACCCCGGATCTGGAGCTGCATTGCGCCCGCAGTAACGAGAGCGCCCGGCGGATGGGGCTGAACCCGACATTGTCCGACGACGAGATCACCGGAATCGCGCGGGACGGCGTGAAGAAGTTCGCCCCCGGCACCGCGATCTATATCCGGCCGATGATCTGGGCCCGGACCGGGGCAGATTACATGATCGTGCCCGACCCCGACAGTACCGCGTTCGCGCTGTGCCTGGAGGAAAAGCCGATGCCGCCGGCGAACGGATTCTCAATCGCCCGCACCCGTTACCGCCGCCCGACGCTGGAGGTGATGCCGGTGGATGTTAAGGCCGGGTGCCTGTACCCGAACAACGCCCGGATGATCCGCGAGGTGCGGGCCAAGGGGTTCGACAACGCCATCGTGCTCGACGCCATCGGCAATGTCGCCGAGACCGCGACCTCGAACATCTTCATGGCCCGCGACGGTGAGGTGTTCACGCCGATTCCGACCGGTTGTTTCCTGAACGGCATCACCCGGCAGCGGGTCATCAAGCTGCTGCGCGCCGACGGGGTGACGGTAAACGAAACCACGCTGCGCCTGGAGGATTTCGACGAAGCGGACGAGATCTTCGCCACCGGCAATGCGATCAAGGTGGTGCCGGTGATCCGCTTCGAGGACCGGCATCTGCAATTCGGCCCGATGGGCCGGCGCGCGCGTGAGCTGTATTGGGACTTCGCGCATAGCCGGTGAGCGTGGTTTGCCCCGTGTCGCGCGGTGTATTACGTTGTATACAATGTAATACGGAGTAGCACGATGACCAAGGCAACCCTTTCCTTCCGCACCGATGAGGAAACCAAGGCCCGGCTGGATGCGCTGGCCGGGTCGCTGCGGCGCGACCGCAGCTTTCTGATCAAGGAAGCGATCGATCAGTATTTGGAGCTGAATGACTGGCAGGAGGCGCAGATCCGGGCCGGGATCGCAGAGGTTCAGCGGGGCGAGACGGTGCCACATGCCGAGGCGGTGGCTTGGCTTCGATCGCTCGATACCGATGATCCGCTGCCGGTGCCCGAACCCCGCCGCGCATGAAAATCGAATGGTCGCCAAGGGCGCTGCGCAATATTCGCGCAGCGCGGGCTTTTATCGCGCGAGACGACCCGGCAGCCGCCACAGCGATCACAGAACGGATTATTGAGCAGGTCGAGACTTTGGTGACATTTTCGCCTCGCATTGGTCGGCCGGGACGGCTTGACGGCACGCGCGAACTTGTCGTGACCCGGACTCCCTAAAGCACTTCGAGATTACGTTGGAGCATAACCGGCCGCCTTCAGGTAATTCCAGCACTCTTGAGCAGTGAACAGATTACAAATGTCACCGATGGCGTTCATGAGCTGATCGAATGTTCTGGCGCCGATCCTGCGCAAG
>DATLAW010000273.1:0-8244 GCA_035527255.1 Thermohalobaculum sp.
GAAAGGGCGCGGCTCGTCCAAACTGAGCGCGATCCCCTCCGTTGTTCTCTATAAAAGAGCTCGTCATCGATCGATCTGCCGAAGTTTCAAAGGCGTTCAGCAGTTTATGTACGATGCACTCGTTTCACACAAGCGGACTAGCAGAACCAATGGAATCCCGGCAATCGGCGCCTACATTTTCTGGAGATGGCACAGTTCAGTTCCCGCAAATTAATGGCGCGTTACAATATCATGGAGGGCGGAAATCGCAGCGTGACGCAACTAAGAATTCCTGGCTGAAGCCAGATGGTGAATCTCGGCTCGCATAAATCCGATTCGCGCGCAGGCATCCTGAGCGTTAGTGCGCTAACAGAATCGGCACCGTGCTCTGGCGGATCATGTCGCGTGTGACGCCGCCGAAAAGGGTCTCGCGCAGGCGCCAGTGGCCGTAGCCGCCCATCACGATCAAGTTGGCGTCGCAATCGGTCGCGTGGGTCAGAAGTCGCTCCGCCACGCTACGCCCGCCGCTGGGCAACGGATCGACTGTAACCCGCACGCCATGCCGCGCCAGCGACGCGGCCAGGTCGGCGCCCGGTTCCTCGCCATGGGCATTCGCGCCGGTATCCGGGTCGATCATGGCGATATGCACACTCTCGGCCGCCTCGATGAACGGCATTGCGTCATCGACTGCGCGGGCCGCCTCTTTGCACGACGTCCAGGCGATCATGACCCGCTCGCCGAAGGCGCCGGCGGCCCACCGCCGCGGCACCATCACCATGGGCCGGCCGGCGTCGAACAGCACACCCTCAAGAACCTTGGTCAACAGCGTCTCCTCAGCACTGTCGAAGGGCTGGCCGACGAGACTCAGATCCGCATAGCGCGCCTGGCGTGCGACAATCTCCGAAATCGCGGCGGCGGTACCGGTCGCGGAACGGACGCCGCCATCACGTTCTGATTTTGCCAGACGCGGCCGGGCGATGCCGGCAACCTCGTCGGCCACCGCCTTGGCGCGCTCGATATCCTGAACATAAATATCCGCTGCAACCTCGGTGCCAATACCATAGTAATAGGCCGGCTGTTCGGCCAACGCGCAGGCCGACAGTTGAGCGCCGAACCGCTCGGCCATGGCAATTGCGGTTTCAAGACGCGGCGCCGAGGCGTCTGATGCGTCGGCAAAGACGAGGAGGTTCATGAACGACATCGCGGGGTTCCCTTCCGACTCAACGCGGGTTGCTTCGAAATTGATTCTGCCTGCCATTCAGATTGCCCGCATTGCGCTTGATCAATCTGCGACTCTCATGAAGTGTCGCCCCGCGCGATGCAGTGCGGCCTTTCCATTCTAAAGGTAGGCAGGCAGCGCGGGGACTAGGGCCGCTTCCCCAACTCGTCCAGAAACTCCGCCGCCACGGGTAGAAGTTGACTGCGTTCAAGTAAGTGTGGGCCAGCGCCGCCGCGGCAACCGCCTCGTTATAACCGCCGCACAGCCCGTGATCGGAGCCGAACACCAGCGCGACCCGCAGCGCGGAGCCGTTTCGCCGCGGCCCCGCCGCGCGTCGACGCTGCGTAGGACTATCTGCAAGCCCCGCAGAACTGTCTCGTAGAACCGATCTATCGAGGCCGCCTAACTTTCATCGGGTGTCGCACCGCGTTGACGCAGATCAAATGGGGCATGGATTGGTGCAGAACGGAGGAAATGGGCGGTCAGATAGTCGACTGACAGAGGCTGTTCCCCCGCCGCACTTTGCTCCAGGCTAGCGCAGAAATTCCTTCGCCGGGTCAACGAATACACGCTGCACGTAGTCGGCGATGGCTCTTGCCTCCTGGCCGGACAGTACGTTGCTGAAACTAGGCATTGAGGTTGCGGACCTCGGCTCCAATGTCAACTTCGCGAAGAGCGTCGCATCGAAGTCCAGCGCAAACTGCCGCGTGGTGAGGTCGGGCGGGTTTGGGCGAAGAAACTTTCCCACCCAGTTTCGTCCGGTGCCATCGGCTGAATGGCAATCGGCGCACGCAGAAGCGTATAGATCTTGGCCACGGAGCTCGGACGGTGTCGGGTCGGTGATCGCCGGAGCGACGTCGTGGATGGTCGGAGTGTCGTAATTGTCCTCATGTTCCGCGTGGCCGGACCAAAGCTCGGCCTCCAGCGCCTCGCCGTCCGGGCCGACCAATCCGACCGTGGTCGGGTTCGCCAATCGACCCTCATGGCACGAGATACAGGCCGAGCGAAACAACGCCAGGCCGGCCCGTTCGTTGGGTTGAAGCAGGCGATCGGGGACGTCTAGAGGTAACTCTCGGGTTGCGAAGGCGAACGCGGGTCCGTAGCGGAGTTCGTGATCGGGCCAGCCGTTCGTAACTGTGTGATAGGAAGTGTTGCTGGCGCGGCATTGGACAAAAACGTCGGTTACGAAGCTTGCCACATCATCGATCTCGGCCGCCGAGAGCAGGCTTGAGAACGACTTCATCGCCGTGCCTGGTTTGCCTCGGCGAAGCGTCGCAATGATCCCGTCGCGATCAAGACCCGAAGCTGCAGTAAAGTCGCGCGGTTTTGGGTCGAGCATCGTCGCGGCCACCGTTTCGGCATTGCCATCATAGCCGTGGCAGAAGTAGCAGCTTCGGTTGTAGACCGCGCGCCCGCGCTCGAGTGCGCTAGGATCACTCGACTGGCACGTCAGTTTTTTTTTATGTTCGTCGATGGCGTTGCGGAGCGCTGCCAACCAAGACTTCCCGGTTCACCGATAGCGGAGAACCGGTCCGGATGCAGGAAGGCGCGGTAAACATACTCGGCGACATTGGCGATCTGCTGCGGGGTCAGCACCTTGTCCCAGGACGGCATCGTCGATCCGGTGACGCCCTCGCTAATCTCCTCCAATAGCTTGGGGCGATCCAGCTCGGTGCGCGCCTCATGCGAAAGGAAGTCCTTCGGCTTTTTGATCATGAAATATGCGCGCCGGCCCTCGCCATCGCCCTTTGGCCCGTGGCATTCGGCGCAATTGGCGTTGTAGAAGGCCTTTCCCCAAACTGGGTCACCGGCCAGTCCGGCCGGAAACGGTGCATCCTTTCCGTCGTCGGTCTGATCTCCGACAGCATGGTCTTGGCCGTGGTCATGGCCACCCGCACCGAGGCCCATGCCTGAGGGCATGAAGGCAGCGCGAATGTAGTCAACCGTCGCCGCAATCTCCTCGTTGCTAAGCTGGACCGCGAACGGCATCATCGCCGTACCCTTTTTGCCGAATGTGACCGCCTCGATCATCTTCTCCCGGGTCAGCTGATCAAGGCCGTGTGACGTAAATGCCGCAGGCGGCGGGTTCAGACTATTCTGCGCCCACGATGCAGCGTCGCCGCGATCGCCATGGCAGACACTGCAATCGCGCGAATAGATTCCGCGCCCGACCGCGGTATCGGCGTCCGGCGCCGGCAGCATCAAATAACTACGCAGGTAGCCAATGATCACCGTGCTATCGGCTTCCGAAAGTGGTGCCGCGAGGCGGCCATCATGATTGCGATCGAGGGATTCCGACATCGCCTGGCGGGTCAATCGCACGAGCGCCTCGGCGTCGGCAAAATCGGTCGCGGCAGCGTCCGTGCCGTGCCCGCGCTCACCATGACAGGCGGCACAGCGGTCAATATAGAGCTGTCGCGCGCCAATGAGGGCAGCGCCCGCCTTGAGCCGCGCTGCCTCGCCTGCTACCTGCTGCGCGGCGGGCGTATGGGTATGGCTCTCATCGGAGCCAGCCGCCAGTAGAGCGCCCGGAAATCCGATTATGGCGACAATCAATAAGGCGCCGCGCCGCGCGCGCCTGGTGCTGGGCGGGGTCATTCGCCTGCCTCTCTCGCGGAGGTCCGCTGAACATACATTGGCATCGGAAATCGTCGCTCTGCCGTGGTCAAAAGTCAACCGCGCCAAATCCGCGCAAGGGGGAATTATCGAGCATGTTGACTTCACCTGCGCGCTCAAAACATGCTATATTCTCGATAAATAAGGCCCGATGGCAAAAGGATCGTCGGCGAAGCCAATGACGTGGACGAGACATGAAGACCTTCCCGCCGCCCGGATACTGCCGTAACCCTCGCGACGATTTCAACGCCGCATTTGGCAACTGCAAGATCGCGCCATGATCATGTGGTTATTGCCGTTCGCGATATTGTTATTTTTGACCGCATCCGGACTGCTGCTGCCAGCGTTGTTCGGGCGTTCCGCGCCGGCTTCCTTGCGAGCGGAGAGCGCGAGCGCCGTTCTTCGTGATAAACTGACCCAGGTCGCGCGCGACCGCGAAGTCGGGTTGATCGGCCCCGAGGAAGCCATCGGCGCCGAGGCCGAGATTTCCAGGGCCTTGATCGCCTCGACGCGCGAAGCCGAGGTCGAAATGGCTGGCGGTCCGCCCGGTAGCGGTGGATGGGCCGGTATTGCCCTGGTCGCGGCACTCGCGCTCGGCGGATCTGTCGAACTCTATCGATCTCTCGGAGCATACGATCTGCCGGATCAGCCTCTTGCGGCCCGTGACATCGGGCCCGGGCAAGCTGCGCCGACCCTGATGAGCGAGCATGACGGCAGTTTGATGAACGACGCGATCATCTCGCTCAAAGCCCGACTGGAGCAGGATCCCGGCAATGCCGAGCAGTGGCTGCTTCTGGCCCGATCCTACTCCGCCGTTGGAGCGCATGCGGAGTCCGCGGCGGCCTATGCCCGACTGATCGAATTGGCACCCGCAGCGACTGAAGTGCGGGGCGATTACGCCGAGGCATTGGTGCGTGCCGAGGACGGTTTCGTCGGTCCTAATGCAGTGGCAGGCTTTGAGATGGTGCTGGCAGAAGCGGCGGATGATCCAAGGGCGTTGTACTATCTCGCGCTGCGTGACGCACAGAACGGCGACTCGCTCAAAGCGGCGCAAGGTTGGGCGAGAATACTACAGACCGCGCCCGCTGACGCGCCCTACCAGTCGGCAATCCGCGAAATACTCGATGCGATCATCGAGGATGCGAACCTCGACCGGGCTGCTCTCGATATCCCGTTCGAGTCGGCGCCTGCTGCCTTGCCGGGCCCAAGTGCCGAGGATGTCGCAGCTGCGGCGGCACTGCCCGGAGACCAGCAATTAGAGATGATACGGGGCATGGTCGCCCGGCTTGAGAGCCGTCTCGCGGAGGAACCCGGCGATGTCGAGGGCTGGCTACGGTTGGCGCGCTCGCGAGCGGTTCTGGGCGAGCCTGAGGCTGGAGTCGAGGTGCTGGAACGTGCATTAGCGAGGAACCCAGGGGATCCGAATCTGCAATCCGCACTGGCTGATCTGCGCGCCGCGATCACTAAATAGACCATCGAGGAGGCGGTGTCACCCGATCTCCGAGATACCGTCGACCGGCCAATCAGCGGGCAAACGGGATCCCGAGTTGCTTCCAAACCGCCGTCAGGGCTTGCACCAAATGTTCGATCATCTCGTCGCTGTGAACCGGAGACGGCGTGATCCGCAGCCGCTCGGTGCCGCGCGGCACGGTTGGGTAGTTGATTGGCTGAATGTAGATATCGTGGTCGCTCATCAACAAATCAGTGGCGCGTTTGCACATAACCGGGTCACCGACCAGTACCGGCACGATATGGGTCTCGGACGGCATCACCGGGAGACCAGCGTCACCGAGCCGCTTCTTGACGAGTGCGGCGCGTTCCTGATGGCAGTCGCGGAGGAATTGATCCTGCTTGACGTGACGCACCGAGGCGCAAGCCGCGGCAGCGATCGCCGGCGGAAGGGCGGTGGAGAAGATGAACCCGGACGACGCAGTTCTCACCCAGTCGACGATTACCTCAGAGGCCGCGATATAGCCGCCGATGACGCCGAAGCCCTTGGCCAACGTGCCATTGATAACATCGATCTGATCCATCAATCCGCGTGCCTCGGCGACGCCCCCGCCGCGCGGACCGTAGAGGCCAACCGCATGCACCTCGTCGATGTAGGTCAACGCACCGTAACGGTCGGCGAGATTGCAGATCTCGGCGATCGGCGCGGTATCGCCGTCCATTGAGTACACCGACTCGAAGGCAATCAGCTTCGGCCGCTTTGGGTCATCGGCGGCGAGAAGGCTTTCGAGGTGCGCGACGTCGTTGTGCCGAAACAACCGCTTCTCGGATCTGCCGTTTCGAATGCCCGTGATCATCGATGCGTGATTCCACTCGTCCGAGTAGACAATACAACCAGGCAGACTGGAAATCAGGGTCGACAGCGCCGCCTCGTTGGCGACATAGCCTGATGTGAACACCAGAGCAGCGGGCTTGTGGTGGAGATCGGCCAGTTCGCGCTCCAATTCGACGATTGGATGCGAGGTGCCGGAGATATTTCGCGTGCCGCCCGCCCCCGCGCCGTAGCTGGCAAGGGCTTCCGTCATCGCTTGTATCACCACTGGATGCTGGCCCATTCCAAGATAGTCATTCGAGCACCAAATGGTGACGGGGCGTTGGCCGCCAGATTCGAAAAGTTCGGCATTCGGGAACGCGCCGGCCTTGCGGGCAAGTTCCGCGAACACGCGGTAGCGCCCTTCCGCTTTCACCACATTCAGCTGATCGACAAAAAATTCTTGATAATTGCGGGAACGCCACGCCGTGGGTCTCGGTGCGCCAAGTCGATCCATTGCCATTGCTGTTTCACCCATCAGCCTGCTCCCGTGATGTTGGCGGAGCGCGATTGGCCGCGCCCCGCCGTCCCTCGTTATCGGGGGGCACTATTGTGTAGCGCCCTTCAAGTACGCGATTACATTTTCGCGGTCGTCCTCTTTCTTGAGACCGCGAAAGGTCATCTTGTTGCCAGGCACAAAGCCTTTCGGATCGGCCAGATACTTGTCCAGCGACTCCTCTGACCAGACCACGCCGGACGCCGACATTGCGTCGGAGTATTTGAAGCCCTCCACCAATCCTGCGTTGCGGCCGAAAACGCCGGCGAGACTTGGGCCGACCTTGTTCTTGCCGACCTCGAGCGCGTGGCACGCTTTGCACTTGTTGTAGACTTTTTTGCCGGCAGTGGGATCGCCGTCAGCCTGGGCGCTGCCAGATGCGAGCGCGAGGACAAGTGTCGTTACGCAAGCGCCGAATCTCGTATAGTTCATGAATTTTCCTCGTGTTTCCATTTGTTTCCATTGTAGTGACCCCGAGCATCGATACGGACAACGGATGGCAGGTCACCATACATTCTACCCCACCTGGCCAAATTGGATGGCGTGCCAGCGAACCGGCACGCCCCCCAATCTACAGTATGACCGAAGCTTGGGAACGCTCCGCGCCACGCACATTGGCTTCGTCTTGACCCTTTTTGGGCTCTTCAACACAGCAATAAATAGTCGAATTCTCGATGTTTGGACTTGATCAAAATCAATATTGCCTGCGGCACTATCGCCTGCGTCACCATTTTCCAGGTCCCAGCGTCTTGTGACCTCCATAGATGCCCGAAGGTAAACCAGGCCGCCCGGAGTGGCAGAGATCGCAATTCTCCAGACCCCAGGCAATCTTGTTGTCATGGCACATGCCGCAGAACTTGCCCTTGTAGATATCGCCCATCGTCACCTGATTGGCGCCGGCCCGCATCTCAAAGCCAAGCTCTTGATGGCATACCTTGCAGCGAAAGCGGATACGGTGAAACCAATGCGGGAAGATGACCGGCCGCATTCCGGCAGCCTCCGAGTTCCGATTCAGGACAACGTCGGCATATTCGCTGCGCGCCTCACCCAGCCAGACCAGCCCGGCAAGTCCGATGGCAAAGACCAGGAGTGCAATTCGCAGCCTCATCTCATCCCCCGGTCTGCCAGTCTCGGCTGTGGCAGCGTTTGCATTCGGTCAGCGGGAAGGCAACGGCACCGTGGCAGCGCCCACAATACTCGCCGTTCAGCACATCGAGCATGCCGAAATCATTGGCGCCGCGTTTGGCTTTGAAGATCGCTGGATGGCAGTTTGCGCAGTCGAGCCATTCGGTATGCTGGCGATGGGGGAACACCACATATGGCTGGCCCGCGGTCTCGGTGAAGACGATATCGAGATCGAGAACCATGATCTTCGTCTCGGGACGGACATTCGTGCGCGGCGAGATCGCGCCATCACGGAGCGCCGCTATCCAGTCAACCTGGTTCCCATCGGGCCCACCCTTAGGCAGCGCGCCTAAAGCACTTCGAGATTACGTTGGAGCATAACCGGCCGCCTTCAGGTAATTCCAGCACTCTTGAGCAGTGAACAGATTACAAATGTCACCGATGGCGTTCATGAGCTGATCGAATGTTCTGGCGCCGATCCTGCGCAAG
>DATLAW010000274.1:0-7488 GCA_035527255.1 Thermohalobaculum sp.
CTCCTGGCCGAAGCCGGCCACCCCGATGGGCTCAAATTCGACCTCTATACCGCCGAAGGTGTTCCCGGCATGGTCCGCATGGCCCAGGTCTTCGCCGAAATGGCCCGGCCGGCAGGCTTCGACATCAATGTCGTCGTCACCCCGGCGGAGAGTTTTTGGGACAACGTGTGGTTGAAAAAATCCATCGTCACCTCGGCGTGGTCAATGCGGCCCCCGGGTGAAGGCCTCGCGGTCGCCTACACCCAGAGCGCCAAGTGGAAGGAAACCCATTGGGAGCGTCCCGACTATGACGCCATGCTGCTCAAGGCCAATACAACTGTCGATGAGGCCGAGCGCATCAAGGTCTTCCAGCAGGTCGGCAAGCTGCTGGCCGACGAAGGCGGCCTGATCCTTCCGATGTTCGTCCACCAAGTGCTGGCACTGCGCAAGGGCTGCACCGGCTATACCCCGCGGGCGCAGAACTTCAACCTCAACTTCGAGGACCTCAGCTGCACCAAGTAAGCGGGTGATCGGCCTGAGCCGGGGGCCGGATCCGTGAGGACCGACCCCCGGCCAGCTGTCCACGCACGCCAAGATGGCGCCGGACCCTTAGAGTATGATCCGAAAAGCGTGAACACTTTTCGGGTAAAATAATACTCTATCTTGTTGGAATCGATTAGGTTTATCACTTCGGATCGATTCAATCCGAAGTGATCCTGATCTGGCTTCATTGCCGATTTACGGGTAATATCCATCATGCTCATCACCCGCCTCATTGCCGTACGCCTGGTCATGGCGCTGCTGACCCTGCTCCTTGTCTCGCTTTTGATATTTTCCGTCCTCGAAATCCTGCCGGGCGACGTGGCCACCCGTATCCTGGGGCGCGATGCAACGCCTGAAACGATCGCCATGCTGCGGGAGCGCATGCATCTGGGCGATGCGGCACTGGTTCGCTACGGCCGATGGCTGGTGGGAGCGGTGCAGGGCGATTTCGGAACGTCGCTGGTCAGCGGCCGCAGCGTTTCCGACATCCTCGGCCAGCGGGTCGTCAACACGGTCTATCTGTCGATCTATGCCTTCCTCGTCTATCTGCCGCTGGCGACGCTGCCGGCCCTGCTGCAGGCGGTGCGCCGCGACGGCCCCATCGACCATGCCCTGTCGGTGCTGACGCTGGTTCTCCTGTCGGTACCGGATTTTCTCTTGGGCACGCTCCTGCTTCTCACTTTCGTGTTGGCGGTGCCGATCCTGCCCGCCATGTCGACGGTCGACCAGACCTCGGGGTGGCTCGAGTATCTGCGCGCAATGACGCTGCCGGCCCTGACGCTGGCCATCGTCATGGCGGTCTACGCGGTGCGCATGTTGCGCGACAACCTCATTGAGGTGCTGGATGCCGACTATATCCGCATGGCTGAACTCAGGGGCGTTCCGGCGCGCCGCGTGGTGTGGCGCCACGCCCTGCCCAACGCACTGGTGCCCACCCTCAACGTGACCGCCCTCAATCTTGCCTATCTCGTCGGCGGCGTCGTGGTGGTCGAGAAGGTTTTCAGCTATCCCGGCTTCGGCAGCCTCCTGGTTGACTCGCTGCAATTGCGCGATTTCCCGGTGATCGAGGCGGCCGTTCTGATTGCCGCCACGGTCTACATCGCCGCCAACTTTCTTGCCGATGTCGGCGCCATCATGTTCAATCCCAGGCTGAGGAGCAGCTAGGCGATGGCGCTGCTCGACGGAGTCGCCAACAAGAAGGGCTTCTGGTCGTGGATAGCCCGCACACCCTTGAGCCTGCGCATCGGGGCGTTGATTCTCATTGTGCATGTGGTTCTCGCCGCCACCGGCCCATTTTGGATTCCGTACGGCTTTTCGCAAATGGGGACGGGATTGCCCCTTTCACCGGCAAGCCTCTCCCATCCCTTCGGCGTCGATCAACTCGGCCGTGATGTCTTCAGCCGGGTCATGTATGGCGGACATATCGTCTTGCTGATGTCGCTGTCGGGCACCGCCCTCGGCCTCATCGCCGGATCGCTGGTTGGACTGTGGTCGGGCTATGTCGGCGGCATCATCGACAACCTGGTTCAGCGGTTCCTGGAAGTCCTGATTTCCATTCCGTTTCTGGTCATGGCGTTGCTGGCCATGGTGGCCGCCGGGCCGGAGCTTTCGGGAGATCCCCTGCTGGTGGTCTTCGTCGTGGCTTTCGTCTATGCGCCGCGCATCGCCCGCATGGCCCGCACGGCGGCCGTCGAAATCGCCACCCGTGACTTCGTCACCATCGCCCGGCTGCGCGGAGAAACCTCCTGGTCGGTCGTGCGCCGCGAACTGTTGCCCAATGCCACGGGCGTGTTGCTGGTGGAGTTCGCCTTGCGGGCAGGCTACGCGCCGGTGCTGATCGGCTCGCTCGGTTTTCTCGGCTTCGGCTTGCGCCCGCCCACTCCTGAATGGGGCCTGATGATCAGTGAAAATCGGTCGCTGCTGCTCATAGCGCCCGCCACGGTGCTGGGGCCGGGCCTGGCGCTGGCTTCGCTGGTAGTCGGGCTCAATCTCTTCACCGAAGGCCTGGCGCGCATCCTTGGGCGCACCGTCAAGCTCGGCGGCCAGCAATGACCATGCTGGTCGAGGTTCACGATCTCACCCTGTCTTATCGCAGCGGGTCAAGCCTTGCCCGGGTGCTGCACGGCGTCACCTTCCACATCGACCGCGGCGAGGTTCTGGGGCTGGTCGGGGAATCGGGCTGCGGCAAGTCGACCGTCGGCCTCGCTCTTCTCGGCTACTGCTTCAATTCCGCGGTGATCGAGCGCGGACGTGTATTGTTCCACGGCCAGGATCTGCTGACGCTCGGCCGTGCGGGCCTCGACCGGCTGCGGGGAGACCGCATCGGCTTTGTTCCCCAGAACCCCACCACCGCCCTCAACCCGAGCATGCGGGTCGGCCTTCAGATCTGCGAGGCGCTCATCCTGCATGGCCGCAACCGCCACATGGCCGATGCCGGGCGCCGGGCGGCGGAGCTGTTCGACCTCGTCGGCCTTCCTCGTCCCGGCGAAATTCTGAAGCGCTATCCGCACGAATTGTCTGGGGGCCAGCAGCAGCGGGTCTGCATCGCCTTGGCAATCGCCTGCGATCCCGATCTCATCGTCCTCGACGAACCGACGACCGGCCTTGATGTCACCACCCAGGAGCAGATCATCGCCCTGCTTGTCGATCTGCGCGCCCGGCTCGGCACCTCGATGCTCTACGTCACCCACGATCTCGGCCTCCTCGCCCAGATCGCCGACCGCATCGGGGTCATGTATGCCGGTAATCTGGTGGAGGTTGCGCCAAGCCGCACGCTGTTCGCCGGCCCGCGCCATCCCTATACCCAGGGGCTTATCGGCTCGTTGCCGCGCATCGACGATCCGGAAGGGACCGCCCTGCGGCCGTTGCGGGGACTGCTGCTGCGCCAGGAACTTCCACCCGGGTGTCCCTTTTCGCCACGCTGCGATCATGCGGTTGCAGGCTGCGCCCAACACCGGCAAGGGCTGGAACCGGTGGCGACAGGCCATGAGGTCGCCTGTCAGCGCTGGCGCGAACTGGGCAAGCAGCCGCCGGGCAGGAGCGCGGCCGGCAAGCGCGCCAAGCGGCCTGCGGGGGCCGCCCCCCTCCTTTGCATCGATGGCCTGAGCATCGCCTACGGCGTGGGTCGTGGTCTGCTGGGGCGGTTTTTTCCGCGGCGGCAGTTAGTGGTCGTCAACGACCTCAGCCTTGAGATCGGACGCGGTGAAACCTTCGCCCTGGTCGGGGAATCGGGCAGCGGCAAGTCGACCGTGGCCCGCGCTATCAGCGGTCTTCTGCCGCCGATTTCCGGGACGATCAGCCTCGACGGCGCGACGCTGGCACTGAGCGTGAAAGCGCGCAGCAGCGATCAGCGCCGGGCCATCCAATACATTTTTCAGAATCCAGATGCCTCGCTCAATCCGCGGGCAAAAGTGGGCACCATTCTTGGCAGGCCCTTGAGGATGTTCGGCGGCAGCGCCCGCGGCAAGACCGGCGAGGCGATTGCCGCTGCGCTCGCGGACGTGCGCCTCGAGGGCACCTACCAGCATCGCTATCCCGACGAGCTTTCCGGCGGCGAGCGCCAGAGGGTCGCCATCGCCCGCGCCCTGATCGCCGGGCCGGTGCTGCTGTTGTGCGACGAGATTCTGTCGGCGCTCGATGTCTCGGTGCAGGCCAACATCATCGAACTGCTGCGCAAGCTGAGAAGCGAGCGCGACGTCGCCATGCTGTTCATCTCGCACGACCTTTCGGTGGTACGCACCTTGGCTGACCGGGTCGGAGTGCTGTTCGGCGGGGTTCTGCTGGAGTCCGGGCCGGTCGAGGAGATCTTTCGCCCGCCCTATCACCCCTACACGCTTAGCCTGCTCGAGGCGGTGCCGCACATCGAGACCGAGCGCCGCCGCAAAGGCCCCGGGCCCGCCGTTGCCGGTGAAAGCACCGCCGGCGCCCGTTGTGTCTACGCCGGCCGCTGCCGCTGGCAACTCGGCGAGAAATGCGTGAAAGAACCGCCGCCGTGGCAGCGCAGCGGCAAGGGTCTTGCTATTCGCTGCCACATCCCCATCGACGAACTGAAGCGGATTGCCGCGCCAGCCGCTGTTACCGTCATCACAGGAGTTGTCCCATGAAGATCACCGACATCGAATGTTTTGTGCTGCTGGTTCCCGATTTCCGCGCCGATGCCTGTTCCTCGGCCCAGGATAATCTGGTGGTCAAGATCCACACCGATAGTGGCCATACCGGCATCGGCGAAACCGACACCAATCCGTGGGTCGCTCGCGCCATGATCGAGGCGCCCGGCACTCACATCATGGGGCTCGGCCTCAAGGAGACCCTTATCGGCAAAGACCCGCGCGACATCGAGGGCTTGTGGGAGAAGCTGTATGTGGGTTCGGCCATGACCGGCCGGCGCGGCCTCGGTATCTGTGCCATCGGCGCTCTCGACATGGCGTTGTGGGACCTCGTCGGCAAGATCGAGAACAAGCCGTGCTGGCAACTCATGGGTGGCGCCACCAACCGCACCATCACGCCCTATGCCTCGCTGCTGCCGGAAGGCGACGACCTCGACACCTACGGCCGCGTACTGCTCGAAAGGGCGGTGGAAGCCAAGCGCCTCGGCTTTCGTGCCGCCAAGCTCGAGATCTGCCTCAAGGGTCCCTATTCGCACAATTCGCTGCAGATCGAGGATGATCGAGTCTGCGCCCGCATGGTGCGCGACATCCGCAAGGCGGTGGGCCCCGACATGGTGTTGATGGTTGATGTGGCTTACGCCTGGCGTGACTGGAAGGAGGCGCTCAGGGCCATCGACATGTTTGCCGGCGAGGACATCTATTTCGTCGAGACCCCGCTGCCCTCGGACGACGTCGAGGGTTATGCCAAGCTGTGCCAGGCCTCACCGGTGAAGATCGCGATGGGCGAATGGCAAAACACCCGCTTTGAGTTTCTGGAATTCATGAATGCCGGGGCAGTCGACGTGGTACAGCCCGACGTCGGCCGGGTGGGCGGTCTGACCGAGGCCAAGCGGGTCGCCTTGCTCGCCCGCGACCGCGGCCTCATCGTAGTGCCGCACTGCTGGAAATCGGCCATCGGCATCGCCGCCTCGGCGCATCTGGCCGCGGTTGCCCCGACCTGCACCTATATCGAGTTCCTGCCGTATCAGCTCGCCGATTCCCGCTTGCGCCGCGAGCTGTGCAGCGAGGAATTACCGGTGGTCGACGGGCGCATTCCCCTGCCGCAAGGGCCCGGTCTCGGCATTACCCTCGACGAGGACGCCCTCAAGCGGTTCAGGGTCGCCTAGCGATGACAAACCCTCCTTGCTTCGAAGGCCGGCGCATTCTGATTACCGGGGCGGGCTCCGGAATCGGTGCCGTGACCGCCCGCCACCTGGCCGATCTCGGGGCGTTTGTTGCCATTCTCGACCGCGACGGCGCCGCCGCGCGGCAGACGGCCGACAGTCTCGGGCCCGAGCGCGGCCTCGCATGGCCAGGCGACGTCACCGATCCGGCCTCCTGCGAGGGGGTGATCGAGGCCATGCAAACCCGCTGGGGCGGCATCGACAGCCTGGTCAACAATGCCGGCACTTGGGATCACGCCCCGCTGCTCGAGCTCTCGCTCGAACGCTGGCAGCGGGTGTTCGACGTCAACTTGATGGCGCCGATCGCCTTTTCCAATGCCGCTGTACGACGGATGCAACCTGGCGGCGCTATCGTCAATGTGTCCTCGGTTCTAGGCCAGGCGGCCGCCCCCAACCGCGGACCCTACTGTGTCTCCAAGAGCTCGCTCATTACCCTGACCAAACTGCAGGCCGTCGAATGGGCGGGGATTGGCATCAGGGTCAACGCCATCGCGCCGGGCTACATCACCAACGAGACGACCAAGGCCATGGCGGCAGCCGGCGGCTTCGATGCCGCTGCCATCGAGCGCCGTACGCCGCTGGGGCGTTTCGGCACCGAGGACGAGGTCGCCCACGGCATCGCCTGGCTGCTCGATCCCGTGCGCGCGGCCTACGTGACGGGGCATGTGCTGGAAATGAACGGTGGCTGGACCGCCTATGGTTATGTCTAGGGAGTCCAAGCGATGATCACCGCCTTCAATCATACGAGCTTCACCGTCACCGATATGGACCGCTCGGTGCGTTTCTGGACCGAGACGCTAGGCTTCAAGGCCGCCTCGGTGTCGCCGCGCTCGGGAGAATGGCAGGCGGCTGTGACCGGCGTTGCCGGTGCCGAATTGCTTATCGCCCATCTCCATGGTTATGGCGCCCACATCGAGTTCATCCAGTATATGGCTGGGGCGGCACCGCCGCAACGCATCGATCCTAATATGACGTGTGCCTCCCACGTTTGTTTCGAGGTGAGCGACATCGAAAAGATCTGGGCTCGTCTGATAGCTGCCGGCGCCTCCCCTCAGGGCGAGATTACAGCCGTTGTCGATGGCCCCATGCAGGGAGTCAGGGCGGCATATTTGCGCGATCCTGGTGGAATTATTATCGAGATCGTCGAACTGCCGCCGAAAGCAACCTGACAGCCGCAAGATTGATCAAGAAACGTTGCACGGTGATGATCCAACACGTCCAAGAAAGCACCCCGCCAAGCCGGGCGCCGGTCTTGATCAGCCGCTCGCGTAGTGAGGTCTCTGTCATCAGAAAGCGAGGCCGCGATCTTGCTCCCGATCGCCTCGCTTGGCCTCCAGGGCGCCCTCCGCCCGGAAGGCCAGCATGCCGACGATCTGCTTGGGGCTTTGGCCGGGATCGGGGATGTCCCGTTCGCAGCTCTACGAGTGGCGTCTGGTCCGCGCGCAAGGTTCCCTCGCGCCGCTTGCCGCCGCCGGCATTGTGATTGCGGGGTCGGTGACGTTCCTGCGCATTTTGGTGCTCGTGGCGGTATTCGAGCCGTCGTTGCTCGCACCGCTCGCCATGCCGATGGGCTTTATGGCGGGGGTTGGTCTTGCCGGGGCAGGACTTGTAAGGCTTCTGGCCGGGAGCGGTGAGGA
>DATLAW010000275.1:0-17755 GCA_035527255.1 Thermohalobaculum sp.
CGCTTGGATAGCGCGCGCAACTCCGTCTATGCTCAACCCGAGCGGTATCGTTCCAAGGCATCTGGTCCTCCATCTTCCGAACAAAGACGGTGAATCATAATATGCCGATATGGCTCAACTACTTTCCGGTCAGGCTCTAAGCAATAAACTGGCGGTTGTAAAATCACGCCATAACCGTTCAATTTTTCGAAGCCATAGTTAATTTTTAATAAACTTCCGAAAGAAAAAATCAACCCAAGGGTTATTATCATGAGAGCGATGTGGTGAGTGGCAACGTTTCGTGAGTGTCTCAAGAGGTGGAGTAACAGTATGGCGCGTGTCGTAGACTTGCATGTAGGACAGAGAGTTCGTCAGCGCCGGTGGATGTTGGATTTGACTCAAACGCAGCTTGGCGACCTTGTAGGGATCAAGTTCCAGCAGATCCAAAAGTACGAAACCGGAGCAAATCGCATCAGCGCCAGCCGGATGTGGGACATCGCCAATTCACTTGGTGTACCGATTTCGTTTTTCTTCGAGGGTCTCGATGGACAGGCCGCCGATACCAGCGAGTCGCGTGGGGACATCCTCACCGACAGGGAAGCGGGAGATCTTGTTCGTGCTTACTACGCGATCCCAGAGAACCAGCGCCGGAGCTTGTTCGATCTGGCCCGCGTACTCAGCGAAGCCGCCTGACGGCACTTGCGTATATCGACGCCGAGGCCGCCAATCGGGGCTTGTATCGCCATTGGCTGGTTCGCAGGGCAGATACTTCGTGCTGTCGGAATTCTCTTTGGCTTCGCTAAGCTTGGGACCGCGCGACGGTCGAATTTGATGCCGATACCGCGGATCAGGACAGCTCCTTAGCTCCCATGGCGATGAATTTCTGGCGCCGTTCGCCGCGGATCTGGACCGGAGACAGGCCGTTGAACGAGGTCAGCGCCGCCTGAATCGCTTCGCCGACACCATTGATCGC
This sequence comes from Thermohalobaculum sp., assembly GCA_035527255.1. Lineage (GTDB taxonomy): Bacteria > Pseudomonadota > Alphaproteobacteria > Rhodobacterales > Rhodobacteraceae > Thermohalobaculum. The sequence continues at coordinate 953 of DATLAW010000275.1, forward strand.
CGCCGCGCTGTCACGGTGGGCGCCGCCCAGCGGCTCGGGAACAATCGTATCGACGACGCCCAGCTGCAGCAGGTCTTGTGCCGTCAGCCGCAATGCCGCGGCGGCCTCACGGGTCTTGTCGGCGTTCTTCCACAGGATCGAGGCGCAGCCTTCGGGCGAAATCACGGAATAGATCGCGTGCTCCAGCATGATCATCTGGTTGGCGGTGGCGAAGGCAACGGCACCACCGGAACCGCCCTCGCCGATCACCACCGAGATCAACGGCGCGTTCAGCTTGAGGCACATGTCGGTTGAGCGCGCGATCGCCTCCGCCTGGCCGCGCTCCTCGGCGCCCTTGCCGGGATAGGCGCCCGGCGTGTCGACCAGGGTGATGACGGCCAAGCCGAAGCGGTCGGCCATCTCCATCAACCGCACCGCCTTGCGATAGCCCTCGGGCCGCGCCATGCCGAAATTATGCTCCAGCCGTGATTTTGTGTCGGCGCCCTTCTCATGCCCGATCACCATCACCGGACGGTCGTTCAGCCGGGCCAGCCCGCCCATCACCGCATGATCTTCGGCGAAATTACGGTCGCCGGCCAGCGGAGTAAATTCGGTGAACAGCGCCTCGATATAGTCACGGGCATGGGGCCGGTTCGGGTGGCGCGCCACCTGGCATTTCTGCCAGGGTGTCAACTCCTTGTACAACTCGCGAAGCATGTCGTTGGCCTTGCGGTCGAGTTGGTCAGCCTCGGTTCCGGTTTTCATGCCCGGGTCCGACCGAGCCATGGCGCGCAGCTCCTCGGCCTTGCCCTGCAGCTCGGACAGTCCCTTTTCGAAGTCGAGATAAGTTTGCATGCCCGTCAGCCCTTGATCCCCGGTCGCCCGGTGAGTTTGCCGTCGCGCCGGACTATGGCATCTGCCAAAATATTGCAATCCGATCCAGCTGGATCAAGCCGTTAACCCGCTCCTAAGCATACTTCTTAGAACGACGCTAACCATCGAGGCCATAGGCTTCGTTGGATTCGTCCGGCCAGGCTGGAATGCGCCTATTGGCGCATGACACCGACGCGCCATCCGTAGTGCGGGGAGAGTGCTTATGTTGTTGGACCATGGCGATGGCAGCGCCTGCCGGGTTGCACAAGCAGCGGCGGGGCTGGCAACATGGTAAAACCAATTTACGACGCTGGGCAGCTGATCGCCGCGCTAACCACCAAGGACGGCGCCGAGCCATCGGTCGCCTGGTCCACCAACATCGCAACCTACTCGATTAACACCGGCCAGATCGACGAGACCCATGCCGAATACTCCACCGAGATGTCCGGCTACATGGCGATGACCCCGGCGATGGAAGCGGCAGCACGTGAGGCCTTCACGCTGTGGAACGATCTGATCGCCGTCGACCTGCTGGAAATCGATGATTGGCCCAGCGCCCATATGACCTTCAACTATTCGTCGATCACCGACAATTCAGCCTATGCCGAATACATTTACTGGCTGGTCGATAATGCTCCCCGGTCGCAATACAAGATGGCCGACGCTGATGTTTGGTTGAACAACAGCGTATCCACCCAGAATGACGACAGCGATCTGTATCTGGGAAGCATTGCCATCGAAACTTATCTGCACGAGATCGGCCATGCCCTAGGGCTGACCCATCCAGGCAATTACAATGTCTCGGCCAACTACGAAATCGACGCGACGCACCAACAGGACACGCGGGAATATTCGCTGATGTCGTACTTCCAGGCCGGTGCGGACGGCAGCGGCACCGACCATATAGGCACCGCAGGCCTGTCCTACGCCGCGACGCCGCTGTTGCATGACATCCTGGCGATCCAGGCGATCTACGGCGCCAATATGACCACCCGCACCGGCGATACCACCTACGGCTTCAACAGCACCGCCGGGCATGACGCCTATAACTTCGCTATCAACATCAACCCGGTGATCGCGATCTGGGACGCTGGTGGGACCGATACGATCAACGCCTCGGGCTGGAGCACCAACCAAACGATCGACCTCAATGAAGGGGCGTTCTCTTCAGTCGGCCACCTGACTCGCAATGTCGCCATCGCCTATGGCGTGACCATCGAGCGTGCAGTCGGCGGCAGTGGCGATGACCAACTGGTGGGCAACGCCGCCAGCAACGTTTTCTGGGGCCGGGATGGCAACGACACCATCTCGGGCGGTGACGGGATCGATGTCGCGTTCGGGGGGGCAGGCGCGGATGCCATCGATGGCGGAAACGGCGAGGACTTCATCCGCTTCACCGATGCGACCTCGCGGGTAATCTTCAACCTGCAGGATGGCATCGGCACATTGGGCGAGGCCGCTGGCGATACCTATGTGAACATCGAGCATATGTCCGGCTCGGCCTTCGATGACCAACTCAGCGGGAATGCCGGGCATAATCAGATTTTCGGCGGCGCCGGGGATGACACCACCCGCGGCTTCGGCACCAATGATTTTCTGCTCGGCGAGGGTGGCAATGACATCGTCGAAGGCGGCACGGACAACGATGTTCTGCGCGGCGGCACCGGCGCCGACATCCTCAACGGCGGCACCGGGTCGGACTGGGCACAATACCTGACCGCCACCAGCGCAATCAGCGCCAACCTATTGTTGGGTATTGGCCTGACCGGCGAGGCGGCGGGCGACACCTTCATCTCGATCGAGAACCTTGCCGGTTCGGCCTTCGCCGACCACCTGATCGGCGACGACGGGCGCAATATCTTCCTCGGCGGCAACGGCGCGGATACCATCGAGGGTAATGGCGGCAACGACATGCTTCGCGGCGAGGCTGGCGCCGATATCCTCCTTGCCGGCCTTGGTGACGACACGCTGATCGGCGCAGCCGGTGCCGACCAGCTTGACGGCGGCGGTGGCAGGGACTGGGCCGACTATTCTGAATCCAGTGCGGCCGTGGACGTCAGCCTGACCCGTGGCACCGGCATCGGTGGCGACGCCGAGGGCGACACACTGGTGGCAATTGAATGGTTGTTGGGTTCGGCCTTCGACGATGTCATTGCGGGCGACAGCGGCATGAACATCCTGCGCGGCGGCAACGGTGCCGATCGGATCCAGGGCGGCGCCAATGAGGATTATCTCACCGGCAATAGTGGGGCGGACACTTTCATCTTCGAGCTTGGCCACGGCATCGACCGGGTATTCGATTTCGAGATCGGCATCGATTTCCTTGAATTCCAGGGCAACGCGATCGATTTTGGTGATCTTTCCATCAACAACTTTAACGGCACCGCCTCGGTCAGTCGCGGCTTCGGCGATACGGTCCTGCTGTTCGGTGTTACCCCGGGCGAGGTCGACGAAAGCTGGTTCATCTTCAGCTGATCTTTCGCCGTTCCCCTCGGAGTGGGAACTCGTCTGCACGTTCCACGAGTCCGGCATTTACCCCGGCTTAACCCTGACCGCGCTAGCCTCCTTTCCCGGTACGCTGACCAAGGGACCAGCAGCAATCATGCAACAGAACCCGGCCATATTACCCCTCCGGCAGGAGTTTGAGCGCGACGGCTATTGTTTCTCCGAGGGACCAAATTACCGCGCGGCAGTGATTTTCTGCATCACCGCGCGGGTCGGCAGCACAGCGCTGATGTCATCCTTCGCCAAGGTAATCGGCGCCACGGCGCTGCCGGAGATTTTCAATCCCCGCCACCCATTTCTGGTACTGCAACAGAAATACCAGGCCAAGTCCCTGCAGGAATACGTCAACAAACACTTCGCGGAGAACATGACCGGCGAGGATGTGGTGTTCAAAACCAACTTTTTCGACATGTTCTATTTTCTGCGCGAACACGGCCTTCCGGTGTTGTTTCCACGGGTCAAGTTCATCTATATCCACCGCAGCGATATGGTGGCGCAGGCCTATTCTCTGTGGAAGGCCAATAAATACCAGGTCTGGCACAGCACCACAGGCGAAAGCGGGGCGCGCGAAGGCGGAGCGCCGGAACCCGAAATCGTTGTTGATCCGGACGACCGGGTGCGGATCCTCAAAAACATGACCAACCTCTACCGCGAGTGCGGACAGTGGGAGCATTTCTTCCGCCGCACCCGCGCCGAGGTCACTAGCGTTTCCTACGAGGAAATTGACCGCGACCTGCCCGGCGTGCTGCGCCGGGTGCATCAATTTGCGTTCGGCATCGCCCTGCCGGCGATCGAGGCCACAACCGACAATGTACGCACGTCGAATGCCGGGGATGCCGAAAACATCAAGGCCGTGAAGGACTATATCGCCGGGTTGTGATCCGCTTAACCCAAGACCGCCCGGCCCAGCCTTAACCGCCCGCGATCAACGCCGCCTGATCGACGATTCCTTGGGCTTGCCGGATCGACGCAAGGTCGATCAGCTTGCCGTCCAGGGTCACCGCCCCGGCGCCTTCCTTCTGTGCCGTCGCCATGGCATCGAGGATGCGCCGTGCCATTGCCAGCATTGCCTCGGACGGGGTGAACACCTCGTTGGCCAGGGCGATCTGCTTTGGGTGGATCGCCCATTTGCCGACCATGCCCAGTGTCGCGGCGCGCTGGGCCTGGGCGCGAAACCCCTCGTCGTCGGAGAAATCGCCGAACGGCCCATCGACCGGCAGCAGGCCGTGGGTGCGGCAGGCGGCGACGATCGCCACTGTCGGAGCGTGCCAGGGGTCGGCCCAATGTTTTGCCCGCGCGCCACCCTCGTCTCGAAGGTCTTCCAGCATGTAATAACGCTCCTGAGTGCCGCCGATGCCGGTGGTGGCCATGCCCATCGAGGCGGCGTAGTCGGCGGCGCCAAGGCTCATCGCCTGCATGCGTGGGCTCGAGGCGGCGATTTCCTCGACATGGGCCAGCCCGGCGGCGGTCTCGATGATCACCTCGAAACCGATCCGCCTGGCCCGCCCCTTGGCGGCCTCGATAGCGCTGACCAAGGCGTCGACGGCATAGATATCCTTGGCGTTGCCGGCCTTCGGGATCATGATCAGATCTAGCCGCTCACCGCAGTTCTCCAGCAGATCAACCACATCTCGGTACCAGAATTCAGTGTCGAGCCCGTTGATCCGCGCCGAGACGGTCTTGGCTCCCCATTCCACATCATTAATCGCCGCAATGATGTTTTTGCGCGCATGTGGCTTGTCGGCGGGGGCAACCGCATCCTCCAGATCCAGGTTCACCACATCCGCCGCACTGACCGCCATCTTCTCGAAAATCTGCGGCCGTGAACCGGGGCCGAACAGTTGGCAACGATTGGGCCGCGCCGGGGGGCTGGGCTGGAGGGTAAAGCTCATGGGGCGGGCTCCTGTAGGTTGCCGGTATCGGGCGATGTTGCGGCGCAACGTAAATCCCGGCTGGCAGCCCGTCAATCGCCACCATACGACGCTGGTTCGGCTTGCATTTCGCCGCCGAAACCCCTAGGTGACCGCGATGATCCGCGCCATCGTCTTGCACCCGGACCCACGTCTGAAAAAGGTCTGCGACCCCGTTCCGCAGGTCGACGATTCCCTGCGGGCGCTGATGATGGATATGCTGCAAACCATGTACGACGCCCCCGGCATCGGCCTGGCGGCGCCGCAGGTCGGCGTCCTCAGCCGGGTCGTCGTGATGGATTGCGCCAAGGGCGAGGACGAGGAACCTGACCCGATCTGCCTCGCCAACCCGGAGATCACCTGGTCGTCCGAGGAGGTCCGCGAGCACGAGGAGGGTTGCCTGTCGATCCCGGATCTGTTCGGCATGGTAACTCGGCCCGCCGCGGTTCGGGTGCAGTTCCTGAACCGCGACGGTGTTGGCGAGGAACGTACCTTCGAGGGCATCCAGGCGACCTGCTTGCAACATGAGATTGACCATCTGAACGGCAAACTGTTCATCGACTATCTCAGCCCGGTGCGCCGCCAGATGATCACCAGCAAGATGAAAAAGCTGAAGCGCGAGCTGGCACGCACCCGCGCCGAAGCCATATAGAGGCGGACCGGGGCTGTCCACGATCTGGGAGCCATATTGATGCGCCTCGCCTTCATGGGAACTCCAGATTTCGCCGTCACCGTGCTGACCGCGTTGGCCGATGCGGGGCACGAGGTCGTTTGCGTCTATTCTCAGCCACCGCGTCCCGCTGGGCGCGGCAAGGTGCTGCGTCCTTCGCCAGTGCAGGCAGCCGCCGAGGCGCGCGGATTCGCCCTTGCTACGCCGGAAAGTTTTCGCGATCCGGCCGTGCTGACCAAATTCGCAGCCTTAAACCTCGACGCCGCGGTTGTGGTCGCTTTCGGCCAGATCCTGCCCCAAGCGGCGTTGGACGTGCCGCGCCTCGGTTGCCTCAACCTGCACGCCTCGCTGTTGCCGCGCTGGCGTGGTGCCGCACCGATCCAGCGGGCAATCATGGCGGGCGACGCCGAGACCGGCGTCTGTGTGATGCAGATGGACGCAGGCCTCGACACCGGGCCGGTACTGGCCCGCAAGGCAATGCCGATTAGGCCGGAGGATACTGCAGGCACCCTGCACGACCGCCTGGCTAAAATTGGCGCCGCCCTGATGGTGGAAACGCTGGCGATGGGCACATTCGCGACCACGCTGCAGCCCAAGACCGGCATCACCTACGCGGCCAAGATCGACAAGGCCGAGGCGCGGATTGACTGGAGCCGCAGTGCGGTCGAACTCAGCGCCCACATCCGCGGCCTCAGCCCGTTCCCCGGCGCCTGGTGCGAGATCGCCGGCGAGCGGGTAAAGCTGTTGATGGCCCAACCGGAGGACGGGGAGGGCGCTCCCGGCGAAGTGCTGGATGACGCCCTGCTGGTCGCCTGCGGCAGCGGCGCGTTGCGGCTGATCACCCTGCAACGGGCGGGCAAGGGGCCGATGGATGCGGAAACATTTTTGCGCGGATTTGCGGTCCCGCGCGGAGCCCGGCTCGGATAACACTGTTCAGAAAATCCCGTTCGCCTGCTGAACCTCGCGAACGAAAATGATGATGTCGGCAATCTCAGCGTCGCTGATACCGGCAACCGGCGGCATGTTGCCAAAGCTCCAGTGATGCGCGCGGCTGCCCTGGCGCGCCGCCGACACGAACGCCATGTCGCCGTGATGGCCTGGGTGATAGATCTTGTGGATCAGCGGCGGGCCGCTGCCGGTGCCCCCGGCATCAGCGCCATGGCAACTGGCGCAATAGGCGCCGAACGCGGTCTGCCCTCGGCTACCCGCCTCGGACAGCTCGGGAACGGTCACGCCGCTACCAAGCGACGCCGACCCGGCGAACTGCGTGCCGAGGGCCAGTGCTGCCGCGCCCGACAGCCCTAATAATACTCGTCGCATCGCCAACTCCTTGATCCGCAGCCAAAGCACACCTAATCCTTACATTAACTGGAAGGTCAACCGGAAACCGGAGGCACCTGATGAACATCGGAACAGCGGCCGAGGCCAGCGGACTGCCCACCAAAACCGTGCGCTACTATGCCGATATCGGCCTGGTCGCGCCGCAAGGCCGGGCAGGCAACGGCTACCGCGCCTATGGCCCAGGCGAGGTCCGACGGCTGCAATTTGTCCGCCGAGCCCGGGCTTTCGGCTTTTCCGTCGATGAATGCCGCGAGCTTCTGGGCCTCTATGCCGACCGCGACCGGGCCAGCGGTGATGTCAAACGCCTGGCGCTACAACGCATCGCCCGGCTCGAGACCCAGATGGCCGAACTGGCGGCCCTGCGCGATGATCTGACGCTGCTGGCAGACGCCTGCAAAGGCGACGGCGCCCCGGATTGCCCGATCCTGAACGGGCTGGCGGGAACCAAGACCGCGTAGCCGGAATCGAAAGGGCGCCAATCACGGCGCCCCTTCCAATCCCGTTTCGCCGTCACCCGCCGTCAGATCCCCATGCACAGATACTTGATCTCGAGGAAATCCTCGGCGCCGTATTTTGAGCCCTCGCGGCCGAGGCCGGACTGCTTGACGCCGCCGAATGGGGCCACCTCGGTCGAGATTATGCCGGTGTTGATGCCGACGATGCCGTACTCCAGCGCCTCGGCAACCCGCCACACCCGGCCCAGATCACGGGCGTAGAAGTAACCCGCCAGCCCGAACTCGGTGTCGTTCGACATGGCGATCACATCTTCCTCGGTATCGAATTTGAACAGCGGCGCGACCGGGCCAAAAGTCTCCTCGCGGGCAACCGCCATCTTCTGGGTCACCCCGGTCAGGATGGTCGGCAGGTAGAAGCTGCCGCCCAGCTCGTGGCGCTTGCCGCCGGCGGCGATCTTGGCGCCCTTGGCGGTGGCATCGGCGACATGCTCCTCGACCTTGGCGAGCCCGGCCAGATCGATCAGCGGGCCGGTGGTGATGCCTGCTTCAAAGCCGTCGCCGACTTTCAGCTTCGAGACCGCGACCTTCAGCTTTTCGGCAAAGACATCATAGACGCCAGCCTGGACATAGATCCGATTGGCACAGACACAGGTCTGCCCGGCATTGCGGAATTTGCACATCATCGCGCCCTCGACCGCCGCGTCGATATCGGCGTCGTCAAACACGATGAACGGCGCGTTGCCGCCCAGCTCCAACCCCAGCTTCTTGATCGAGTCGGCGCACTGGCGCATCAACACCTTTCCAACCTCGGTTGATCCGGTAAAAGTCAGCTTGCGCACCTTGTCGTTGCCGCAGAGCTCGGCGCCGATCACCCGACTGTCGTTCGAGGTGATGACGTTCAGCACGCCCTTGGGCATCCCGGCCTGCTCGGCCAGCACCACCAGGGCGGTGGCCGACAGCGGCGTCTGCTTGGCCGGTTTCAGCACCATGGCGCACCCGACCGCTAGCGCCGGACCGGCCTTGCGGGTGATCATCGCGTTGGGGAAGTTCCACGGGGTAATGGCGCCGACCACGCCGATCGGCTGCTTCAGCACGATGATGCGCTTGTCGGCCTGATGGCCGGGGATGGTGTCGCCATAGATCCGCTTGGCCTCCTCGGCGTACCATTCGATAAAGCTGGCGCCGTACAGGATCTCGCCCTTGGCCTCGGCGAGCGGCTTGCCCTGTTCGGCGGTCAGCAGGCTGGCCAGGTCGTCGGCATTCTCGACGATCAGATCAAACCAGCGCCGCATGATGGCCGAACGCTCCTTGGCGGTCTTGGCGGCCCAGGCTGGCTGGGCCGCATAGGCGGCGTCGATGGCACGGGCGGTTTCGGCCTGGCCCAGATCGGCGCAGCGGGCGATCTCCTCGCCGGTGGCCGGGTTGGTCACGGCAAAGGTCTTGCCGCTGTCGGCATTGATCCATTCGCCGTTCACATAAGAGCGGCCTTCGAGCAGGTTTCTTGCACTGAGATCGAACATTGGGGGGTCTCCTCAGGGGGCTGGTGGAGTTTGAGGTCCGGTTTCTGGAACTGCGGGTAAATGAGGCGGATTGGCGGGAAAGGTCAAGGGGTCTCGGGATTGATCGCGCGATGCCCGCAACGACGCATCCGCCATGCTCAGCCGTCGGCGGTATCCACGGTATCCATTGCCGCCTCGACTGCCGCGAAGACCGCCGCGGTGTCGGCATCACCGCCAAATTCGCAGGTTCGCAGGGTGCCGTCGGCGAATGCGACATCGACGGACCGGCGGATAAGCCCCCCGGCGTCGGATGCCTCGGCAACGCCGTTCTTGCGTCCCAGCCATTCCAGCATCATCGCCGCCGACAGGATCATCGCGGTCGGGTTTGCAACGCCCTGCCCGGCGATATCGGGGGCCGAGCCGTGACACGGCTGGAACAGCGCATGTGCGTCGCCAATATCGGCCGACGGCGCATAGCCCATACCGCCGATCAGCCCGGCGCCGAGGTCGGACAGGATGTCGCCGAACATGTTCTCGGTGATCAGCACGTCCAGCGCCCACGGCCGCTGAACCATCGTCAGGGCGCAGGCGTCGATATACATGTGGTCGGCGGTCAGGTCCGGGAGCGCCTGAGCGCGGCCATCGAAGATTTCGCGAAACCAGGCGAAGGCGCGAAAAACGTTCGCCTTGTCGACGCAGGTCACCCGGCCTTGCCCGCCTTCCTGGTGGCGCTGGGCGGCAAGCGCAAGGCCGAAGTCGTGCAGGCGTTCGGTGGTGTGGCGGGTCAGGACCATGGTTTCGGTCGCCCGGTCGTGGGTCACCTCGCCTTTGCCGTGCGAGGCGAACAGGCCTTCAGTGGATTCGCGCAGGATGACGAAATCCATCGCGGCCGCCCGCGGGTCGGCCAGCACCACCGGCACGCCAGGGATTGCCCGGATCGGGCGGACACCGGCGTAGAGGTCAAACTCGAAGCGCAGATCGAGTTGGGGCGATATCTCGGTGCCATCGTTGTAGCGCACACTCGGCAGGCCCATCGCGGCCAGCAACATGGCATCGGCCTTGCGGGCGGTTAGGATCGAGGCCTTCGGCAACGCCTCTCCGTGGTCACGGTAGTGGGCGGCCCCGGCGGGGCAGTTTTGCGGCGTGATCGAAAACCCGCCGGTCCGTGCCGCCGCCTTGGCAATCAGCCGAAGGGTTGGCGGCGTGATCTCGGCGCCAATACCATCACCGGTAAAGACGGCAATGCGGAAGTCAGCGGATCTGGTCATGGGGGTTCCTTCGGATCATCGGTATAAATTGCCCATTTTCTCTAAATCCGAGTTCTCGGGCGATCTCAAGCCAAAGCGATATAATATGCGGCCGGGCGCATTAGCAAAAAACATCGGGTCGGGTCGTTTGGCCGGTTTTCATCGGGCCGTGGAATGCGTTAATCTGCGGCGATTGGAACAATGGGGGGTGATCATGTTTGTTGTAACAGTCAACTTCGAGGCTTACCCGCACGAGGCATCAGCATTCCTGGCCCGGGTTCGCACCCAGGCAACCGACTGTCTATCGATCGAGCCGGGCTGCCATCATTTTGACGTCTGCACCGACCCGACCCAGCCGGAACGGGTGTTTCTTTATGAGATCTATTCCGATGAAGCAGCTTTCCAGGCGCATAAGGAGACACCGCATTTCAAATCATTCGATGCCGACGTGGCGACCATGTTGCGCTCGAAGGTGGTCGAAACCTGGGTGCTAAGCACCTAGAGCATGATCCATGATCTCCGATTCATGGCTCGTGCTCTATCTTGTTCATCTGTCGCATTTTCGCGACGCTAGGGCTGGTCGCCTTAGCTGGAAAATGCTCTAGCTCGGGAACCGCACCGCTAGGTCTGCGACCTGATCTTGGGTCAGGAACCGGGTCTTCTGGCCTCGCAGCATCAGGAACAGCCGCGCCGTCTCCTCCAGCTCCTCGGCAGCGTAGACGGCATTTTCCAGTGACTTGCCAGCTACCACCGGGCCGTGATTGGCCAACAGCATGGCGTGGTGGTGTTTCGCTTTTTCGCGCACCGCATTGGCCAGGGCCATGTCGCCGGGCGGGAAGTAGGGCACCAGCGGCAGGCGGCCGATCCGCATCACGTAATAGGCGGTGATCGGCGGCAGCACGTCAGCGGGGTCGAGGTCGGCCAGGCAGGAGACGGCAACCGAGTGGGTCGCGTGCAGGTGGACCACGGCGGTCATCTCGGGGCGTTCGCGGTACATTGCCAGATGCAGGAACGCCTCCTTCGAGGGCTGGTCGCCAGAGATGTGGGCGCCGTCGCGGGTGACCATCGAGAGTTGGGCCGGGTCGAGCCGTCCCATGCAGGAATTGGTCGGCGAGACGATCATGCCGGTATCGGTCAGGACCGAGATATTACCGGACGAGCCGCAGCCGTAACCTCGATCGAACAGTGATTTCGCCAGGATGCAGATGTCCTCGCGGATCTTGGCATCGCCCGATTCCATTCTTGGCTGGTTCATTGGGACACCTCCACGGCGTCGGCAAAGAAGGTTTCGGCGCCGAAATTGCCGGATTTGAGCGCCATTGCGATCGGCTCGGCGTCGAGCGTCGCGCACCAAGGGACGCCTGGGGCGATCGAGGGCCCGACCGCGAGGCGGTTCGCGCCGAGGGCCTTGGCGACGGCGCCGGAGGTCTCGCCACCAGCGACGACGAATCGGCGGGTGCCGAGCGCCCGGGCAGCGGTTGCGATTGCCGCCAGCGTGTCCTCGACCAGTGCCGCCGCCTGCGCCTGCCCCAGTTGTTGTTGGGCGGCTTTGACATCTCCCGGCGTTTGGGTCGCGGCGACCAGCGCCGGGGCGGTTTGACCGGCGATCCAGTCGAGTGTGGTGGTGACGCTGTGGCGACCGTCTGCGAGCGCCAGCGGATCGAGCCGCAGCGTTACGCCGCCATCGGCCTGCCACCGGGCAACCTGGGCGTTGGTGGCGACCGAGCATGAACCCGATAGCAGCAGGATGCGCCCACCGATCCGGGGCAGGGCGTCCGCCGGCCCGCCCGCCAGCAATCCCTCGGCGGCGAAGTTGGCTGGCAGGGCGAGGCCGAGGCCGGACCCGGCGGTGACCAGTTTCATATCGGCGACGGCACCGCCCAGCGCCGCGAGGTGGTCGTTGGTCAGGGCGTCGACGACGACATGCGCGGTGCCCTCGGCCGCCAGCGCGTCGAGACGGGCGCGGATTGCTTGCGCCCCTCGTTCGACAATCTCTGAGGGCACCAGCCCGGTCTTCGCGCCGGGGGTCAGTTGCGGGGCCAGAACGCGGCAAAGGTCGGCGTCGGTCATTGGCGTCAGGGGGTGGTTGCGCATGCCGGATTCCGACAGCAGCTGGTCGAAGACGAACAGCTTGCCCTGATAGACGGTGCGGCCGTTCTCCGGGAAGGCCGGGCAATAGATCGTTTGGCTGGCACCAGTCTCAGCCATCAGCGCCTCGGACACCGGGCCGATATTGCCGTGGGGAGTGCTGTCGAAGGTTGAGCAGTATTTGAAGTAGCATTGGCGGGCGCCGCCGCTCGCTGCCCATCGCCAGCTCGCTACGCTCTCGGCAATGGCCTCGGCCACCGGGGCGGTGCGCGACTTCAGGGCCACAACTACGGCCTCGGCATCCGGCAACGGCTCGCCCGGCTGGGGCGCGTCGAGTTTGAGGATGGTGCGCATGCCGCCTCGGGTCAGCATCGAGGCCAGATCGGTGGCCCCGGTGAAATCATCGGCGATGGCGCCCAGCAGCAGCGTCATGCGACTATCCTGCGATCAGCCACGGGCAACCGCCCCGATATGGTCTTCAAACTCGGGCGCTTCCATCAACGCCTTGCAACGCTCAAGCCGGCCCACCGCATAGGCCCAGAAATCCTCGGCCGGGTTGCCATCGGCGTGCTGGATCAGACCCCACAGGGTCCACAGCAGGTCGCACATCGCCTTGTAGACGGTCATCCGGCCGATCTGGGCATCGGTTGGCTTGGCGCCGAAATAGGCCCGCAGCATTGCCAGATCCTGCTCGGGCGAAAGCCCGGCCTCGACCGACAGATCGCCCAGATCCCACAGCGGGTCGTTCATGCCGGAATATTCCCAATCGACGATCCACATACGCTCGCCGTCATCGAGGAAGTTTTCGCATAGCGGATCGCAATGGCAGGGCGCCAATTCGACGGGCTGATCCGCCAGGGCCTGCCGCGCGGGCTGGGCCGCGGCGACCACATCGGCATAGCCGGGCGGCAGGGTGGCGTTCCTGGCCTTCAGGATCGCCAGATAATTGTCGATCATGGCGAACAGCTCGAACCGCGACTGGAATGCGAGCCCGCAGGTGTGGAGCTGGCGCAGTGCCTCGCCCGCGCGCTCCGGTGCGCCGTCCAGATTGGCGAAATACTGCGGCGTCATGGTGATGATGTCTTCGATGCAGCGGGTCAGCATCAGGCCGGTTTCGGGCCGCCCGAAGACTACCTCGGGCGAAACACCCGCCTGGGCCGCGACAGTGGCGTTATGCAGTTCAACGTCGCGGTTGATGTAGGCCTCGGTGCCTTTGCCGGGCAGCCGCAGGACATAGGCGCCGCCATCGACGCCGATGCGGAACACCAGATTGGTCAGGCCACCGAGGCGGGTCACCGTATAGGCGTCGGGCGTCATCGCCTGCAGGCCGGGGATCGTTATCAGTGCCGCCTGGACCTGCGCTAACAGATCGTCTGTCATCCTTACCCCCAATCAAGCCTTCAGCCGTTCGTTGCCTGGATCATAAAGCGGACTGGCGGCGCGGCGTAAAGGGTAGCGCTCGCCGAAGGCTTCAATCTCGAGGCTGGCGGTATCGCCAATGTCTGTCGGCAGATAGCCCATGAAGATGGTCTTGGCGACAGTGCAGCCATAACCGGCGCTGGAGGCGAGCGAGACGACCTGGCCGCCAGACCAGATGGTCTCGCCCCCGAAAACCGGCAGGTCGTCGTCGGAGGTGAAGGTGCAGAGGTGCCGTTTTGACCCGGCGGCTTTCTCGCGCTCCAGGGCCTGCCGCCCGATAAAACCGCCTTTCGAGCGCAGGTGAACGTGGCCGCCCAGCCCGGCCTGGATCGGGGTGTAATCCGGGGTCACATCCGAGCTCCAATAGACATAGCCCTTCTCGAGGCGCAGGCTTTCGATTGCCCGGTAGCCGACATTGGCCATGCCGAAGGGTGCACCCGCCGCTTGCAGCGACTCAAACACATGGGCGCCGAATTCGGTCGGGATATGCAGCTCCCACCCCAGCTCGCCGACATAGCCGATGCGCACGGCCAGCACCGGCGCGGCACCGATGGTGATCTCGCGGGCGGTGGCGAAGGGGAACGTGGCGTTGGTGATGTCGTCTTCGGAAATAGATTGCAGAATTTCGCGCGATCTGGGGCCGCAGAGGTTGAGGACGGCGCGCGATGAGGTGATCTCGGTCAGGGTTGCCGTGCCGTCAGCGGGCAGGTTCTGGCGGATCCACGCGGCATCATGGACCCCGAAGCCGCTGCCGGTGACGATGTAGAAGCGGTTTGGCCCCAGCCGGATGATGGTCAGGTCGGCCTCGATGCCGCCGCGTTCGTTGCAAAGCTGGGTGTAGATCACCGCGCCGACCGGCTTGTCCATGTTGGAGACGGCGAGGTGCTGGAGGGCTTTGAGCGCACCGGGACCGGACAGCTCGAATTTGGAAAAGCTGGTCTGGTCGATCAACCCGGCCCGCTCGCGCACTGCCTTGTGTTCGCCGGCCGAATAGCGCTTCCAGCCGGGGTTGACGAAGGCCAGTTGGTCGACCGGTGCTATGCCCTCGGGCGCGAACCACAGCGGTCGCTCCCAGCCGTTTTTCGAGCCGTAGACCGCACCCTGCGACTTCAGCGCATCGTAGAACGGGCTGCGGCGGAGGCCACGGGCGACATCGCTCTCGGCCCCCGGATAGCGCATCTTGTAGTGGTGGGCGTAATGCTCGACGGCGCGCGGGTACATGAAGGCGCGGGTGCCCTGATGGGCGCCGAAGCGCCGGTTGTCGAGCGGCCAGAGGTCGATGCTGGGGCGGCCTTCCAGCACCCATTCCGCGATCATCTCGCCAGCCCCGCCACCAGCGGCGATGCCATAGAGGAAGCCTGTCGCCAGCATCAGGTTCTGAAAATCCGGCGACGGGCCCATGACGAAATCGCCGTCGGCGGAATAGGGGATCGGGCCGTTGATCACGGTGCGGATGCCGACCTGGTTGACCACCGGCGTGACCTGGCCCGCAAGCTCGGCCAGCGGCATGAAGCGGTCGAGATTTTCGGGCAGCAGTTGGCGTTCGAACTCGCCGGGAATGCCAGTGTCGCCGAACGGAAGGGTGCGGTCCTCGTAGCCGCCGATCAGAAGGCGGCCACCGGCCTCGGGCTTGTAGTAGACCAGCCGGTCGGGGTCGCGCAGCGAGGGCAGATTGGCCGGGCAATCGGGGATCGCCTCGGTGACGATATACTGGTGCTCGACGGCGCAGGCGGGGATTTTCAGGCCCAGTTTGGCGCCCAACTCGCGGCTCCACATACCCGCGGCGAGGATGACGTTCTGGGCCTGGTAGGTGCCGTCCGAGCTGGTGACGCCGGTGATCCGGTGGCCATCGGTCTGGAAGTCCAGTACCTTGACGCCCAGGCGGATATCGGCGCCGCCCATGCGGGCACCCTTGGCGATGGCCTGGCATAGGCTGGCCGGGTCGACATGGCCGTCGGTGGGGATGAAGGCGGCGCCCTCGAGCCCCTTGGTGTCGATCAGCGGGAACAGATCGAAGGCCTCGGCAGGCGTGATCACCTGCATCTCGAGGCCGAAGCTGCGGGCCATGGTGGCCAGCCGCCTGGCCTCCATCATCCGGTCGGGCGAGGCGGCGAGGCGCAGGCTGCCGACCTTCTTCCAGTCGGTCGCCTGCCCGGTCTCGGCCCCGATCCGGTCATAGAGGGCGACCGATTTTTGCAGCATTCGGGTGGTGTTGCGCGACGAACGCAGCTGGCCGACCAACCCGGCGGCATGCCAGGTGGCGCCGTGGGTCAGGGCGGATTTCTCGAGCAGGACAATGTCGCGCTCCCCTGCCCGCGCCAGATGATAGGCGATCGAGCAGCCGATGATGCCGCCGCCGATGATCAGGTGTTTAGCCGCGTGTTTCTCCATGCTGTTCCGCTCCCTGCCTCAGCATTTGATCCGGGTCATTGCCGGGTCGTATAGCGGCCCGAGCTGGACCGTGCAGGGAACCCGTTCGGTGGCGACCTCCAGTTCGTACTCGCCGATCACGACATGCTCGGCATCGACGCCGGCCCGGTTACGGATATAGCCATAGCCGATCGAGGCGCCGATGGTGTGGCCGTAACCCGCACTGGTCAGCCAACCGGCCCGGACCCCGTTTCGATAAATTGTCTCGCGGCCGGCCAGCACAATTTTTGGATCATCGACGACGAAACAGGCCATCAACTTCTTGACCCCGTCGCGGTGTTGGGCTTCTGTTGCGGCGCGGCCCATGAAATCGATGTTCTTCTTCAGCTTGACCGCCCAGCCGAGGCCAGCCTCGATGGGCGTATGATCGGGGCCGATGTCCGATCC
>DATLAW010000276.1:0-22959 GCA_035527255.1 Thermohalobaculum sp.
GATGCGCAAGGCTGCCGCCCGAACAAAGGAGGCGCTCTGGAACAAGGTCGGTGAGATCCTCGGCGCCTTCACCCCGGACGAATGCAAAAACTACTTCACCGCCGCAGGATATGAGCCGGAATAGATGGATAACGCTCTAACCGCCGCCGCTGCAAATCACCGTGAGCAGGAAACGTTTCTTCTACAAAATGACCTGCCGAGCCCGGCTAGCCCCCGGTCTTTACCGACCGAGTCGGTCGGTGACATGGTAAGTAACTCAGTAGTTGGATTTAATAATCGAGTTCATCTAGCGGTTATTACTCTTTGATTCGTATCGATATATCAATATTAAATATTGCTACTTGTGTTGCCTTGCCTTGTCTGCCTACGTTCTTCGGTCCGCAGCACGAAAGGTAGGAGGCCTGTACCATGCTGTCTAAATCCATTCTGATGACAATCACCGCAGTCACAGCGTCACTGTCGGCGCTGGCGCTCAGCCCCACTGCGATGGCCCAAGACAAAGTTCTGTTCCAAACCGACTGGCTGCCTTCAGGCGAGCACGCAATGTACTATGGCGGCTGGACCAAGGGTTTTTGGGCCGATCAGGGGATTGATGTGACCATCACCCGCGGCTACGGCTCGGGCGACACCGTCACTAAGATCGCAACCGGCGCCGCTGACTTCGGTGTTGCCGATTTCGGCGCGGTGCTGACCGCCAAGGCCAAGACCGGGGTGCCGGTCAGGACGATTGGTTTCCTCTACACCCACTCACCTCATTCGCTGTTCGTGCTCGAGAGCTCGGGCATCGACAGCTTCAAGGGCCTTGAGGGCAAAAACATCGGCATCACTCCGGGCAACAGCCACAAGGTCTATTTCCCGAATGTCGCCGAGAAGGCCGGTACCGACCCGGAGAAGATCAACTGGGTGCTGACCGATGGCGCGGCGATGGCGCCACTGCTGATCGCCAAGCAAATCGACGCCGCACCGTTCTACTCGATGCACCACTACTACCAAAACAAGGCGGCCGAGAAAGCTGGCGAAAAGATCAGGGTGCTGCCATTCCAGGAGGTCGGCTTCGCGATCTATGCCGCTTCGCTGATCACTTCGCAATCGATGATCGACGACAAGCCGGACCTGGTCAATCGCTTCCTCGCTGCAACCTGGAACGCGATCAATTGGGCCAACGAGAACCCCGAGGAGGCATGCACGCTGCATGTCGAGCGGGTGCCGGAGGTGGTGTTCGATGACTGCATGGGCAGCCTGAATGCAACGCTGACCTTCATCTTCAACGATCATTCCGCGGCGACCGGCCTCGGTGGCTTCGATGCGGAGCGCCTGGCCTTCACCTGGCAGATGGTCAGCGAAGCTCAGACGCTTGATGCGAGCTGGGATCCGGCCGAAGCAATCGATGTCAGCCACCTGCCGAAATGATCTGAGACGCCGGCGCCGGGTGGCAACGCCCAGCGCCGGCCCCTAAACCGCAGGAGCGCCGGTGTGATCCGCATTGCGAACGCATCCAAGGTTTTCACCGCGCGCGATGGCAACTCGGTCCATGCGCTGAGCGATATCGATCTGTCGATCGACGAAAACGAGTTCGTATCCCTGGTTGGACCATCGGGGTGCGGGAAATCGACCCTGCTGCGGCTGGTCGCGGGTTTGATGCCAAGCACCTCAGGCTCGATCGATATCGATGCGGTTCCGGTCACCGAACCAAGGCGTGACACCGCAATGGTGTTCCAGAGCCCGACCCTGCTGCCCTGGGCGAGCATCGAAGACAATGTATTGTTCCCGCTGAAGGTCATGAATGTGCTGGACCCGACAAGTCGCGGCCGCGCCCATGAACTGCTCAGTCTCGTCGGCCTTGCGGGGTTTGAGCGAAAGTTCCCGCGTGAGCTGTCCGGCGGCATGCAGCAACGCGCCGCGATCTGCCGGGCATTGATCCATGACCCCAGCATCATGTTGATGGATGAGCCGTTCGGCGCGCTGGACGCACTGACCCGCGAGGAAATGAGCCTCGAGCTTATGCGAATTTGGACCGACCATCCCAGAACAATCCTGTTTGTCACCCACTCGATCCCCGAGGCGGTGCTGCTGTCTGACCGTGTCGTGGTCATGTCGCCGCGACCGGGACGCATCGCGGATATCCTTGATGTGTCGTTGCCTCGGCCCCGAACCTTCGCCATGGAGGGCGATCCGGCCTTCCAGGCAACCGCCCAGAAAATCCGCAACCTGATCTTTGAGCGCCATGACTGAAGTCGCACCGACCACCACCAAACCTACCTCGCGCAGCGCCTGGTTCCGGGGCTTCAGCCAGGAAGTCCTGATGCCGACCGCCGTGCTGCTCGGCCTGGTCGGAATTTGGGAGGCCAGCGTTCATATATTCGAAATCCCGGTCTATCTGTTGCCGGCGCCGAGCCAGATCTGGGTCGAATGCTCAGCAATGTCGAACGTAATCCTGAAGCATACCCTGGCCACACTCCACACCGTCCTGATCGGCTTTTTCGTCTCGATCCTGATCAGCATACCCCTGGCGGTCGTGCTGACCTCGTCACGCGGCATCGCCACCGCGATCTACCCTGTCCTGGTGATCACCCAGGCGGTGCCCAAGGTCGCGCTTGCGCCACTGCTGGTGATCATCCTGGGTGCAAATGAAATCCCGCGCGTGGTGATCACCTTTCTGGTGGCATTCTTTCCACTGGTGATCGCCAGCGCGACCGGGTTGATGTCGGTCCCGCATGAGCTGATCGAGCTCGGCCGATCCTACCGGATCTCGCTGTGGCAGGAACTGATCCGGATCCGGCTGCCCTATGCGGTGCCGATGATCTTCAGCGGCTTGAAAGTTGCGATCACCCTCTCGGTCGTTGGCGCGGTGGTTGGCGAGTTCGTCAACGCCGACAAGGGCTTGGGGTTCCTCATCGTTTCAGCCTCTGCGTTCTTTCAGGTGCCGGTTGCCTTTGGCGCACTGGTTATATTGTCTCTGATGGGCGTCGTGCTGTTTCAAATTGTCGTCGTGATCGAACGAATCTTCTTTCCGTGGTCGGCGGAGAGCGCCGGGAATTCGTTCATGTAGCGGCGGGTTGGTCCAAACTTGGGAGGATAGATCGTGGGGTTCACAGTGGTTCGCGGCGGGCGTCTGCTCGATCTCGACAAGCAGCAAGCGCCGCATCGCGACATTCTGATCGAGGGCGGGGTGATCAAGGAGATCAGCCCGCCGGGTCTCGCGGCACCGGAGGGCGCTGAAGTTATCGATGCGGCGTCAAAGCTGATGCATCCGGGCCTGATCAATGGCCACACCCACAGCCACGGGAATCTCGCCAAGGGTACTGGCGGGCGCTGGACCCTTGAGTTGCTGCTGACCGCAGGCCCGTGGATTTCCGGCAACAGGCAGACCGAGGAGAAGTACCTCTCGACCCTGATCGGCGCCTGCGAAATGGTGCTGAAGGGCTGCACCGCCTGTTATGATCTGATGGCCGAATTCCCGACGCCGTCGGTCGAGGGGTTGGGGGCAGTCGCACAGGCTTACGGCGATGTCGGAATGCGCGCCGTCGTCGCCCCGATGGTCGCCGATACCAGCTTCTTCGAGGCCATCCCCGGACTGATGGACGCCCTGCCTGCGGCACTTCAGAAGGATGTCGAGCGGCTGCGCATGGCGCCTTACGATGTCACGCTGGAGAATATGTCGGCGATCTTCAAGGACTGGCCGAAGGACCGCGATCGCATTCGGCCGGCGGTGGCGCCGACGATACCGCTTCACTGCACCGACGATTTCATGATCGGCTGCCGGGATATGGCCCGTGACCTCGGTATCGGGCTGCACAGCCATGTTGCCGAATCCCGGGTCCAGGCGGTCGGCGCGGTCAAGCGCTATGGCAAGACCATGACCGCCCACATTGATGATCTTGGCCTGCTCGGCCCGGATTTTGTCGTCGCTCACGGCGTTTGGCTCGACGACGACGACATGAAGCGGTTGGCCGATCATGGGTCATCGGTATCCCACAACCCTGGCTCGAACGCGCTGCTCGGCAATGGCATCGCCCACGCCCGCCGTATGCTCGAGCTCGGGGTCGGGGTCGCCATCGGCACCGACGGCGCAAGCTGTTGCGATAACCAGAATATGTACGAATCCATGCGGATGGCATCCTATGTCAGCCACGTCCGCGAGCCCGAGTGGCAAAACTGGCTGTCGCCGCAAGAAATTGTCCTGGCGGCAACCGAGGGCAGCGCCCGGGCGCTCGGGTTCGACCGGCTTGGCCGCATCGCGCCGGGCTATCACGCCGACATCGTGTTCCTCGACCTGATGACGATCAACTGGATACCCGTCAACAACCCGGTGAACCAGCTGGTCCACACCGAAGACGGCTCGTCGGTCCACAGCGTCATGATCGGCGGCCGGATGGTGGTCAAGGATCGCAAGATCGTTGGCATTGACCTGACCCGCCTGGCCGCCCAGGCCGAAGCCGCAGTCGAGCGTCTGGCCGGGGTTAACGCTCCGAACCGCGCGTTGTATGACAAGCTCGAGAGCATTGTCGGCACGTTCTGTCCAAGTTTGGCCCGGGAACCCTACCACATCCACCGGTTCGGCGCGGCGCCGCACTGACAGCGCGCCGATATGGTGGTTGGCGCGAGGCAGAATTGGCCCGGGTTCAGCCATACTGGAATTTTTTCGCCATCGCGCGGTAGCTTTCCCAATCCGCCTCGGTCAGCAACCGGGGTTTGCCGACCTGGAGCGCCAGCAGATACTGCCGCGCCGTGATCTCCAGCCGGTGGGCGCGGATGGTCGCAGCCTCGATGTTCGCGCCGTGACAGATTGCGCCGTGATTGGCGAGCAGACAGGCGTTTCGCCGCACTAGGGCCTCGGCGGCACCATCGGCCAGCTCAACCGATCCGAATGTCGAGTAGGGCACGCAAGGGATATCGTCGCCGCCAAAACCACCGACCAGATAGTGGAAACCGGGGATGGTGCGCTCGCAGCAGGCCAGCGCGACGCAATGGTCTGCATGGGTGTGCACGATGGCTTGCGCCTGAGGCACGCTGCGGTAGATCGCCAGATGCATCGCGGTTTCGCTCGACGGTCGGCCGGGGCCGCGCGGGCGCGCGTCGCCATCAACTTCGACAAAACTGTCCGGGCCGATTGCGTCGGCGGTGGCGCCGGTGGGCGAGATCAGCGCGCCGTCGCCGAACCGGCAACTGATATTGCCGGACGCCAGATCGGTCAGGTGATGGTTGTCCAGATACCGGTAACTCCGGGTCAAAGCATCCCGCAGGGCGGTCTCGTCGAGGACATCAGGCATCAGTTGCTCCCATTGCTTCGAAGGCACGCAGAAACAGATCGGACGCGCCCATCTTTCCGGCTTTGAACATCAGCGACATCGGCGCGGGTGTCGCGGCATAGCAGAACCCACCGCCGATTGCGCCGGGCGCTGCGACGTCGAGCCGGGAAATGCCAAGGGCCTCGGCAACGGCGCCGGAGGTCTCGCCCCCGGCGATCACGAAGCGCCGCACACCGAGCGAAAATAGTCCTTTCGCGAGATCGCCGCAGATCGTCTCACCCAGTCGCGCCGCCCCCTCACGGCCAAGCACAGCCTGGGTCCGTGCGACACCCTCCGGATGGTCGGAGATCGCCACCGCAATTGGTCCATCGGACAAACGCCCGGCAGCCCAGCCAAGCGCCTCGTCAACCGCCGTGCCGGGGTCATCCGCCGCCTCAACCAGATCGATGCGGCGCACCGGGTGATGCACGCCGAAGCGGTCGAGTTGTTCAAGCGTCGCCGGGCCGCAACTGCCGGAAATCGCCGCCGCGAGCCCGGTGGCGTTGGGCAACACTCGCGCAGGTGCGCGTTCCTTGATCCGTAGAACCGGGCCCATATGCGAAAGCGTATCGGCCCCGGTCATCGCCGGCCAACCGGTCGTCAGCCGGGCGCATGTGGCCACATCGGCGTCATCGATTGCGTCGAAGACCAGATAGGGGGTGCCGTCCGCCACCAGCGCATCGATATGAGCCTGCGCAGCCGCCTCGCCGGCGCGCAGGATCTGGTGCGACACCAGGCTGACACGCCGCTCGGTCTGGCGTCCGAGCACCTGCACCAGATTGGGGTCAAGCATCGGCGTGACCGGGTCGAGCCGCTTGGGCGACTCGCTCAGCAATTCGCCGCGCAGGAACATGTGGCCCTGGTAGACGGTAATGCCAACGCCGGGGAAAGCCGGGCAGAAACCCAACCGGTCGGCGCCGCGAAGCCGCATCAGGGCATCTGAACAGGGGCCGATATTTCCGTCATCGGTCGAATCGAAGGTCGCGCAGTACTTATAGTAGATCTGCCGCGCCCCCTGGTCCGCCAGCGCCTTCGCCGCCGCCTCGAAATCCGCGACTGCCGCCGCCGCTGGGGCAAGCCGCAGGCGGCGGGCCACTAGCAGCGCCGGGCTATCGGCGGCCTCAGCTACAGCCTCGCTGGAGAGGACGACCGGGCACCGAATTCCCTCGGCTTCGAGAAATCCCGCAACCAGGACACCGCCGGTCAGGTCGTCGGCTACCACGCCAGTGTCAATCGCCATTTGACACCTCCATCGCCGCACCGGGGAAGTGGCAGGCGGCGCGGTGGACTGGTCCATGCTCGGGCCCATGATCAGCCAACGCCGGTTCCTCCCGCGCACAGATCGCCTGGGCTTTCCAGCAACGGGTGCGAAAGCGGCAACCCGACGGCGGGTTCAGCGGGCTGGGCAGGTCGCCCGTCAAAACGATCCGCCGCCGCGCCCGTTCCCG
Organism: Thermohalobaculum sp.; assembly: GCA_035527255.1. Classification (GTDB taxonomy): domain Bacteria; phylum Pseudomonadota; class Alphaproteobacteria; order Rhodobacterales; family Rhodobacteraceae; genus Thermohalobaculum. The sequence continues at coordinate 6,737 of DATLAW010000276.1, forward strand.
AGGTGGATCGGGCAGCGGTGCTGCCGACAGTAACGCCTGGGTGTAGGGGTGGAGGGCGCGCGAATACAGCGCCTCGACGGTCGCGATCTCGACGATCTTGCCCAGATACATCACCACCACCCGGTCGGAGATATGGCGCACCACCGAGAGGTCATGGGCGACAAAGACATAAGTCAGCCCAAGCCGCCGCTTGAGATCGTCGAGCAGGTTCAGAACCCCGGCCTGAATTGACACATCAAGGGCGGAGACCGGCTCGTCGAGCACGATCAGCTCGGGCTCAAGCGCTAGCGCCCGGGCGATCCCGACCCTTTGGCGCTGGCCACCCGAAAGCTCGTGTGGGAACCGTCGCGCATGCTCGGGGTCGAGGCTGATCAGGTCAAGCAATTCGGCGACACGGGTGCGCCGACCGGCGGCGGCAATGCCGGCCAGCATCAGCGGCTCGCTCAGGATGCGCGCAACCCGCATCCGGGGGTGCAACGAGGCATAGGGGTCCTGGAACACGATCTGAATGCGGCGCCGCAGGGCCCGCAATTCGGCCCCCGAGGCTTGGGTAATGTCGCGATCATCGAGCCAAACCTCACCGGCCGTTGGCCGGATTAGTTGCAGAATACAGCGCCCGAGCGTGGACTTGCCACAACCGGATTCGCCGACCAGACCAAAGGTTTCGCCCTTGGCGACGTCAAATGAAACCCCGGCCACGGCGCGCAGATGGGCGCGCGGGCGGTTGGTCAGCAAGGTTTTTCCGACCGGGAAGTCCTTGACGACACCGCGCAGTGACAACAGGGGGCGGCTCATATCACTGGCTCGATTTGCGCCGGTGTATCTTCGGCAAAATGGCACGCTGCCAGCGATTTTGCCGCGCCCCGCAACGCCGGCCGCTCGGTCCGGCACAATTGCGCTGCCAGCGGGCAGCGCGGCGCGAAGCTACATCCGGGCGGGCGGGACGACGGTGGCGGCGGCGCGCCCTCGATCGAGGTCAGCTGGGCGCTTTGCGTATCAAGGCGCGGCACCGAGGCGATCAGCCCACGGGTATAGGGATGGCGCGGATCGGCGAACAGGTCATCGACCCCGGCCTTCTCGACGATGCGCCCCGAATACATCACCGAGACACGGTCGGCGGTTCCTGCCACCACGCCAAGATCATGGGTCACCAGCGCCAGGCTAATCTTCAGCTTCTGTTGCAGCGCGCGCAGCACATCCAGAATCTGCGCCTGCACGGTGACATCCAGCGCGGTGGTTGGCTCGTCCGCCAGCAGCAGATCGGGATTGTTCGCAACCGCCATGGCGATCATCACCCGCTGGCGCATTCCGCCAGAAAATTGATAGGGATAGCTGTCGATCCTCGCCGCCGCCTCGGGGATCGAGACCAGTTCCAGCAGTTCCACGGTCCGGGCGCGCAGCCTGGCCCGCGACAGTGACCGGTCGTGCAGCATCAGCATCTCGGCGATCTGGTCGCCGATGGTCATCACCGGGTTGAACGCAGTCAACGGGTCCTGGAAAATCATTGCGATCTTCCCGCCACGTAGCGCCCGCATCTCGTGCTCAGGCGCGCCCAACAACTGGCGACCGCGAAACCGGATCGAGCCGGTCACCTGTGCCTGTGGCGGCAGCAAGCCCATGATCGCCTTCAGCGCCACGCTTTTGCCCGAGCCGCTTTCGCCAACGATGCCCAGCACCTCGCCATCGGAAATATCGAGGTCGATGCCGCTAACCGCCTCGATCTCGCCAGACCGGGTGCGGAAACTTACCCGCAGGTCGCGTACTTCGAGGAGAGCAGGTTGTGCCATAACGCTCACTCGGTCCGTGGATCGAGCAGGTCGCGCAGCCCGTCGCCGACAAAATTGAACCCGACGACGACGGCGAAGATCGCCATGCCGGGGCCAAAGGCAATCCACCAGTGATAAAAATGCTTGGCGCCGTCGGCGATCATCGCGCCCCATTCCGGCGTCGGCGGTGTTGCCCCCAGCCCAATGAAGCTGAGGCTGGCGGCAAGCAACACAACCTGGCCGAAATCCATCGTCGCGTTGACCAGAACCGGCGTCCAGCACAGCGGCAGGATATGCAGGCAAAGCACCCGCATCGGCCCGGCGCCGGCGGCAACGGCGGCCTCGACATGTTCGCGCTCGCGTACCTCTAACACCTGGGCGCGCACCAGCCTTGCATATAGCGGCCACCACACCACGACCATGGCAATTGCCGCATTCTCCAGTCCCGGCCCCAGCGATGCGGCGACGGCCATCGCCAGCAGGATCGGCGGGAAGGCCAAGGTGACGTCGACCAGACGCATGATCGCAGCACCAATGAGCCCGCCGAAGAAGCCCGAAATGGCGCCGAGGGCGCCGCCGATGATCACCGCGGCAAAGACCACGACGATCGCGATGGGGATCGAGAATTGTGCCCCGTGCAACGTGCGCGACAGCACATCACGGCCAAGCGCGTCGGTGCCGAACCAATGCGCGGCGCTGGGGGGCTGCAACCGCCGGCCAACCATATCGAGCGGCGCATCGAGCGGCCACAGCGGGATTGTCAGCATGGTGAACACCCAAAGGGAGATGACCGCAAGGCCCAGTGTCACCGGCAAGGCGGCGCCTTTGAATATGGCGGTGGACAGGCGCAATCTGTGGGCGTTGATCATCGCTTGCCTACTCCAGCCGGATGCGTGGGTTGGCGAAGACATAGGCAATATCAGTCAACAGGTTAGCCAGCAGAAAGGCCAAAGCACCGACAATCGTCACACCAATGATTGCCGGGTGGTCGAGCGAGCGTGCGGCGTCGACAGCGTAGGAGCCGACACCGGGCCAGCTGAACACCGTCTCGGTCAGGATCGCCCCGGTGATCAGGTAGGCGAACGAAAAGCCGATGATGGTCAGCGCCGGAACCATCGCGTTGCGCAACGCATGGCGCAGCAGCACCCGCAACGTGCCAGCGCCCTTGGCCTTCGCGGTTATAATGTAGTCCTCCTGCATCACATCCAGCATGGTCGCCCTGACCATGCGCGAGATGATCCCCAGCACCGCCCAGCCCAGCATCACCGACGGCAACACCAGATGCGCCAGCGCGTTCTGGAAGATTACCCAGTCACCGGCAATCAGCGCGTCGATCGTGTAGAAACCGGTCACCGTCTCCGGTGGTCGCAGGGCCGGGTCGAGCCGACCCGGCCCTGGCAGCCAGGAAAACTGGACCGAAAAGACATAGAGCGCGATCAGCCCGGACCAGAACACCGGCACCGATGACCCAATCAGCGCGACCAGCCGCGCGCCGTGGTCGGCCAGACGGTTGCGCCAGTGCGCCGCTGCAACACCAAGTGCTGTACCGACCAAGCTGCCGAAGGTCATGGCGCATAGAACCAGCTCCAGCGTGGCCGGCAGACGGTCGAGCAGGTCGCGCAACACGGGCCGTTTGGTTCGGAACGAGACGCCGAGATCCCCTTGGGCAAGATTGCGGATATAGATCGCATAGCGCTGGGGGATCGGTTTGTCCAAGCCCCAGCGGGCCTTGACCGCGGCCACGACCATGGGGTTGTCCATCTGGCGGTCGGTGAGAAGCGAGGCGAGCGGGTCGCCCTTGACGAAGTTGCCCAGCAGGAAGGCCATCGTCACGACGCCCAGTAACAGGAACGGCATCGCGAGCAGGCGGCGCAGCAGGTAATGCGTCATGCGAACCCGTTTGGCTGCCCGAGACTTCGGGATTGGCTTAGGGAGCAGATCGGTGCGCCCCGGTCACGGGACGCACCGTTGAGTGTACTCAGTTCTTCGAAAGCTCCTCAAGCGGCAAGTTGCAGCAAACCGCATTGCGGACACCGGTAATGCCGTTGCGATAGGCCAGCACCAGCTTGGGGTTGATCAGCGGGATGATCACCCGATCCTTGATCATCTCGAGCGCCATCTGGTTATAAAGGCCAGGCGCATCCGCTGGTGCTACCGTCCTGACCGCCTCCATCAGCTCCTGCATCTTGGCATTGGCCAGCCCGTCGGCATCGTCGCCACCCGCCCGGTTATACCACGGCACCCCAGGGACCATGCCGAAATAGCCGACATACTGACCGCTGCCGTAGAAGTCGGGGGCGAAGTAGACCGCGGTCATCGGGATATGATCCCCGCCAACCCGTTCGCGCCAGACGGCAAAGGTTACCGGCTCGAGTTGCAACTGGACGCCGACCTTGGAAAGGTCCTGTTGGATCTTTTGCATCATGGTCGACAGATCGACGCCGTAGATGTTGGTCTCGGGGTAGGCCGCAACCATTGAAAAGCCGTTGGGTGAGCCCGCTTCCGCCAGCAGTGCCTTGGCCTTGGCGACGTCCTGCACCGGCATCGGCAGGCCGCTGGTGCCGGGGAAGCCGGTTGGGATCGGTGACGCGATCAGGTCGGCGGCGCCGCCGGTTGTGAACTCGAGGATGCCCTCGTAGTCGATCGCCAATCCGATTGCTTCGCGGATCTTCGGCGTCAACGGAACCTCAAGCCCTTTGGCGCCGGGCGACAGGGCCACGTAGATGAAGTTGTAGGATGGCACGAGTTCGGTGGTCACCCCTTCTGCCGTCGTGGATCTGGCGGTGTCGGGGTCGACCTGCATGGCGATATCGGCGCCGCCCGATTGCAGCATCTGCATCTGGGATACAGCATCCTGCGCCTCGCGCATCACAATCGTCGAGGCATCGGGTGCCGTGCGGTAGTAGTTGGGATTGACCACCAGCCGCAGCTCGTCATCGGGCCGATAGCTGTCGAGAACATAGGCGCCGCTACCGGCCGAGTTCTCCAGCAGCCAGGCCTCGCCCTGGTCTGTGCTGTCGGCATCGGCCCCGGCCTTGGCGCCATGCTCGGCGACAACGTCGGAGTTCATGATTGCGCCGTAGGGGGCGCTGGCCTTGCCCAAAAACTCCGGATCCGGGGCGGAAAGTGTTACCACCACGGTCTGCGCGTTGGGCGTGTCGGCCGCATCGATACCCTCGGCCAGGAACGACGCGCCGCCCTTGAGGTTCTTCAGGCGCATCAGGCTGAAGGCAACATCCTTGGCCTCGACCGGCGAGCCATCGCTGAACACTGCCTTTGGATCGAGATTGAAAGTGTAGGTCAGCCCATCTGCCGACACCGACCAATCCGTCGCCAGGCGCGGCACAATAGATTCGTTATCCGTGCCGACCCGCACCAACTGTTCATAGACCGCAGTCAGATAGATCTGGCAGGTGTCGCACCACGACCGGCTGGGGTCGAGGGTATTGAAATCGGTGTCGCGGGCGATGACGATCGTGTCACTTTGTGCCAACGCGCCCGAGGGCAGCGACAGCGGCAACGCTGCCGCGGCAGCCAGAGCCATATATCGAAGGGCGTTTCTGGATTTCGATGATGTGCGTATTCCCGGTTTCATCCGAGGTACTCCTCCCAATGTTTCCCCGCGAGGACGGCGACGCGGCGAATGCGTCACGGGCCCCATATTCCTGGTGTCAGCCGCGGAGTTCGGTCCGCCGCGTCCACCTCGGCACGCCGCACCTTGAGACCGGCGGCTAACTGAAAGTATGCATAGGGGGGATCAGCGAAATGTGCAGGACGCGCTATTCTTTTGACGAATCGAAACAGCTCCAAAGCGGGTCAATCGCCTGCGACGAAATACGGCCGCGCCAGATTGCTGATGAATGCCTTGCGGTAAGCCCGCGCCGTGGTCTTGAACCGCTTGCGAAACACCCGGCTGAAGGTCGACGCCGAGCTGAACCCAGTGGCGGCAACGATTTCGGTGATCGACATATCGCTGTACATCAGCATATGGCGCGCCGCGTTCAGCCGGATGTCGAGATAGCGGTTCGACAGGGTTTCTGCGAAATGCTGTTTGCTGAGCAACTGCAGCTGGCGCACCGATATGTTGATCTCGCTGGCAATCGCCGGGATCGACAGCGGCGTCTCGATATTTTCCTCCATCAGGTCGATGGCATGGCGCAGATGGGTGTTGCGAATTGTCGGATCCCAACTCAACGGGTTGCTTTGGCGGGTGTCGGCGGGGCGGGCCGCGCCGTAGATGATGTCGGCAGCCACAAAGCGGGCGATCCGGGCGCCCTGGTGGCGCTCGACCACCGCCAGGAAAAGGTCGTTACAGGCCATGTGGCCACCGCAGGAAAGCCTATTTCGATCAACTACATAGACGTCATCGCAGAATTCAACATTTGGGAAACGATCGATGACGGCCGGCATGACCTCCCAATGCATGGTCGCCCGGTAGCCGTCGAGCAACCCGGCCTCGGCCATGAACACCGCGCCGAAATCCACCCCGCACAACTCAATCCCGCGCCGCGCCTGGCGCCGCAGGAACCGGGTCAGCGGTTTCTTGTAGGATAACGGCTGATCGTAGGCGGCGCAGACGATGACCATGTCGAACGCGTCGTCATCGCCGAAGGTCGTGGCCGATTCCACCGCGATGCCGATGCCGCTGGTCACCGGCAGGTGGGTCGGGCCGATGAAGATAATTTCATAGGCTGGCTGTTGGTAGAACCGGTTGACCGAACGCAGCGGCTCGCAGGCCAGCAGTGCCGAGGAAAGCGACATATTCGGTGACATGCAGACCCCGATCCGGCGCAGGCGCGGCGCGACGCGGTCCTCCGGGTCAAGCAAGCTGAACTTGTTGATCATCTGTTCCAGCAGCAGCACCTCTCCGTGTCGGGATTTCGCAGCAGTCCAATTAGACTTCGTAATCTGCAAAGCTTGTCAAGGCTCGGCTGCTGCACAGTGCCGGGGCAAATTGGGATGCATGAGCCGGTGCAGACCAACCAGAGGAGAACCAAGCGCCCATGCTTAAGGAACCCCAAGCCGATCACAACGCCGTCCGCCATTTGCACCGGGATGCCGCGCTGCGCGATCGGGCGCGCAAGGTCATCCCTGGCGGGATGTGGGGCCACATGAATGCCGTCAGGCTACCGGCGGGGATGCCGCAATTCTTTTCCCGCGCCAAGGGAACCCGACTGCATGACGTCGATGACAACGAGTATGTTGACTTCATGTGCGCCTTCGGTCCGATGATCTTAGGATACGCCGACCCGGATGTGGATGCAGCCGTGGCAGCACAACGGGGCCGGATGGACATCGCCAATGGCCCCGGCGAGGTTCTGGTCGAGCTGGCCGAACTGATGGTCGAGACCATCCCGGCGGCGGATTGGGCGATGTTCTCGAAGAACGGAACCGATGCCACCACCGCCTGCGTGATGATCGCCCGCGCCCACGCCGGGCGCCGCAAAATCCTTGTCGCCGAGGGCGCCTATCATGGCTCGGCACCTTGGTGCACACCCTGGCCCGGCGGCACCACGCCTGAAGACCGCGCCCACCTGATCCACTACGTCTACAACGATATTGCGTCGCTGGAGGCGGCAGGGGCTGAGGCAGGCGATGATCTGGCCGGGATCCTGGCCTCGGCCTTTCGCCATGACGCGCGGTTCGATCAGGAACTGCCGACCCAGGCCTTCGCCAACGCGGCGCGGGCGCTGGCAGACCGCCAGGATGCGGCGTTGATCCTCGACGATGTGCGCGCTGGCTTCCGCATCGACCTCGGAGGCAGTTGGCAGCCGCTGGGCGTGCGCCCTGACCTCGCCGCCTGGAGCAAGGCGCTCGGCAACGGCTACCCAATCGCTGCGGTAACCGGCACCGAGCGGCTGCGTGAAGCCGCGACGAAGATCTTCGTCACCGGGTCGTTCTGGTGCGGTGCTGGCGCCATGGCCGCGGCGGTCGCCACGATCTCCAAACTGCATCGCACCAACGCTGTCGCCCATATGACGCGGCTTGGCGGAATGCTCCGCACCGGTTTGCAGGCCCAGGCCGACGGGCTGGGCGTTGGTTTGCGCCAAACCGGGCCGGCGTCGCTACCGATGGTGTTGTTCGACGATGATCCGGATTTCGCCAAGGCCAATCTGTTCGTGGTGACGGCGCTGCAGCGCGGTGTCTATTTGCACCCCTGGCACAACATGTTCCTGTCGGTGGCACATTCCGAGGACGACATCGCCATTGCTCTGAAGGCGACCCAGAAGGCGTTGGAGGCGGTGGCGGGTGCCTTCCCGCAGGCTGCGGCCGGGAGAACGGAGACTGTTGATGGTTGAAGACAGCAACCCCCGCGATTTGGGACCACGACACGGGCGTAACGTCTCGCCTGAGTTTTTGGCTGATCGGGCAATGTTCGTTCGCACCGAGACAGTGCGCCTGGCGCGCATTGCCGGAGCCGGGCACTACTCTAGCACCTTCTCGGCGGCGGAGCTGTTCGCGGCGCTGTATTACGCGCATCTGCGGATCAACCCGGCCGAGCCGAAATGGCCCGACCGGGACCGCTTTGTGTTGTCGAAGGGCCATGCGGCGATCGGGCTTTATCCGGTGCTGGCCGACCTTGGTTTCTTCGATCCCAAGCTGCTGGACCAGTATACTCGCTTTGGCAGTCCGTTCGGCGACCACCCGGACATGAAGAAGGTGTTGGGCATCGATTTCAGCTCCGGCTCGCTCGGCCACGGGCTTTCGGTTGGCGTTGGCATGGCGCTGGCGGCGCGGGTACAGCAGCGCGGCAACCGGGTCTATTGCATGCTGGGCGACGGCGAGCTGGCCGAGGGACAGATCTGGGAGGCCGCCATGTCGGCCGCCCATTTCCGCCTCGCCTCGCTGGTCGCCATCGTCGACCGCAACGGGTTGTGCATCGACGGCCATACCGAGGAGGTTATGGGGATCGAGCCGCTGCAGGACCGCTTTGCCGGGTTCGGCTGGCAGGTCTCACGCATCGACGGGCACGATTTTGGACAAATCCTCTCGACCCTCGACAATCTGGCGCCGCCGGGTAGGGGCAAACCTCAGGTCATCATCGCCGATACCGTCAAGGGCCGCGGGGTGGCGATGATGGAGGGCGTGCTCAACTGGCATGTCGGCAACCTCGAGAGCGCCGACTACGACGCGGTGATGGCCGAACTGGGCGCTGGGCTGAAGCCCGCGGTGTGGGAGCACCCGACATGAGCGTTAAATCCAGTGACCCGACCAGCCAGGACCAAAGCGACCTCTTCACAGGCGACGGCGCCAGTCACAAGCCGAAGCAATCCGTGCAGGGCACCCCCGCCAAGGCGATGCCTGCCTTCATCCTGGGCGAGGAATTGGCCGATCTCGCCGATCACGACAGCCGTATAGTGGTCGTCACCGCCGATCTCGCTTCGGCCAACCGGACGGTGGATTTCCGAGCCCGCCACCCCGACCGCTTTTTCGACTTCGGCATTGCCGAGAAGAATATGGTCACCGCAGCCGCGGGTATGGCGGCCTGCGGTCACATTCCATTCGCCGCGACATTCGCCTCGTTCCTCGGCATCCTGTGCGCCGAGCAAATCCGGACCGATTGTGCCTATCCGAACCTGCCGGTGCGGCTGGTGGCGCATCACTCCGGCATCTCGATGGGTTTCTACGGCACCAGCCATCACGCGCTCGAGGATCTGGCGATGATGCGGACCATCGCCGGGCTGACGGTGGTTTGCGCCGCCGACGCGAATGCGCTGCGCTCGATCCTGCGCGCCTCGCTCAATCATCCAGGCTCGATCTATATTCGCCTTGGGCGGGGCCGAGATCCGGTCGTCTACGATGCACCGCCGGCCGATTTCGCCTTCGGCAAAGCCATCCGCCTGCGCGACGGCGCCGACCTGACGATCATTGCCACCGGCGCCGAAGTGTACCCGGCGCTCACGGCATCGGAAAAGCTACTGGCGCAGGGGGTCACTGCCCGCGTCATCGACATGCACACGATCAGCCCGCTGGACAAGGCCGAGATCCGGGCCGCCGCCGCCGAGACCGGTGCGATCCTGACCGTCGAGGAGCACAACATCACCGGCGGTCTCGGCAGCGCCGTCGCCGAGGTGTTGGTCGAATGCGACCGCATCCCCTTCGCCCGCCACGGGGTTCCAGACGAGTTCGCCCCGATCGGGCCACCCGCAGCACTTTATGCTCACTACCGGCTCGACAGCGATGGTATCGCCAGCCGGGCGATGGAGCTGCTGCGCCGGGCATAGGACCAAGCACCGGTTCAGTCACACTATCAGCGCGTCAATGAACCAGACGATACTGCCATGCAGGATCGCCAGGATTGCCCCCGATGCAGAGCCCAAAATTGTTGTTGGAGGTAAAATCGATATTGTTGCCCGCCTGAACTGCGATACCCCACACACCATCGTTGTTGGCGGTGAACTTGACGTCATTTCCGGAAACGATCCGCAGACCATGCCACTCGCCCTGCGCCGCCATATGCACGTCACCCGGTGTGTAGATCTCGACGCCACCGCCCGGAGCGCAATTGTCGGCGATACCAAGGTTCGACTTCGCCGCCATGTGGATTGCGTCGCTGCCGCCAGCGGAATGTGTCGATGCAAGAACGACATTTCCGGCACTCATGTCTGATGCGGAATGAATTCTGCAATCTGCGACAATCACCGTCCTCGAAATTACCGCGCCTTGACCCAGGTTCAGTTGGCCGCTGCAGTGAATATCGTAGATCTTATTCTCGTCGAACGGACCGGTGTAGTTGCTGTTTTTTTGAACCACTTGGGGGGTCACAGGGTTTCCGTCCACGTCCACATACATGTAGTCGGGTACAAAGTTCGGGTCACCGGTCCGCAGCCCTTCGATCCTGGCATCGAGAGTGCTTATATCCTTGGGCCAAAGATCGCCCTCGACCAAGGCATCCTCAACGGTGCCGTATGCGGGACCAGGCGCGTCGAGATCGTCGAGATCACTCATGCTCACTCGAACGCCAGGTTGGTGATAATTATTTGGGCCCCGCAGGGCAACGCCCCCATCCTGTCCGTGGATGCAGATATCGTTGTAGAAATTATTGTTGGCCCGGTAGAAAACCCTGACCTGCGCCACGAAACCATCGTCAATGCAGCTGGGTATGTACTTCACCGCAATCGCCTCGACGTTGATATTCCACAGCGGATTATGTCCGACGAGCGCGAGAATTCGCAGGAAGTTCTGTGCCAACGGATTGCCGTTGCCACTGTCGCGCCGGGTGATTACTCGTATCGCATTCGGTGCCACTCCACCTACGGTGAAGGTCCGGGCCGTAAAATCCCAGGTACCGGCGAATACCTCGTTCGCTCGCAGCACGTTGCCATTGACTGCGGCGTTCATGTTGTCGGTCGAATAGGAAAGCGCCTGAGCGGTCGCGTCGGCTTCGTTAGGCAGCGACAACGCTCCTGCCAGAGCGGAGGCGTCGGCAGTTGCCTGCAACATCGTCTGGTTTCGATAGGCGTCAGTCACATCGACAGTCAGCCCACCGATGGCGAGATAGAGAACGAACCAGATCAATGACCAGATCGTGTAACCGCCGGCTTCGTCCTGAAGAAACTTTTGAAGACTGATCCCAAACATGGTCACCTCCATAGGAATAGTTAGCAGTTGATCCGACGCCGTTGGTCCAGCGTATTATTCACAACAGCGGCTCTCGGCGAATTTTCCATCTCAGCGTCTGAAAGTCGATCCAGGCTCCAAATATCCGGGCGAATCAGATATATAGCGCTCGTGCGAACGACGGAGAACATGATCGAAAGGAAGGCGGGGACCAACGTCACAATCTTAATCGCGACGGTCCTTGCGGAAGTATTATTTAGTTTCAAAGTGTTAGACAAGACTTTCCCCTTCGTGTCGCCTATCGACTATGCGCTTGCTCCGCGTAGGAACCCTCGCTCTCCTCTAGGTGGGAGATAATGTTCTAGTTACACGCATAAGTAGTGCAGATGAATTTGTTCAGATTGTGTCCCACTCTGGGAACAACCAATCTGTATACAAACCGATCAAGCTCGATTTTGCACCGGCAGTGACCGCCTGAATAGACGGCGAGACAGGGGCAAGATCGCTTCACTCCATTGTCGGCGTTGGTTGGCCGAAGTACCAAGGACACTATGCGTACGCCCATTACCCTCCCAATAGTCAACAACCAGTCGGCGCGAAACTTGTTTCTCGCGCGGCACGCCCTGTCGGAGGATCCTCGGCAAAAGCAGTCGCGCGGCGATCTACTGTCGTTGATCGAGCGAATAGGGTTCGTGCAGGTCGATAGTATAAACACGGTGGCGCGGGCGCATGATATGATCCTGTTTGCGCGTAACCAGACCTACCGGCCAGATCACCTGAAATCGCTGCTCGAGAAAGATCGCGACCTGTTCGAGAACTGGACCCATGACGCCGCGATCATCCCGACGCGGTTCTTCCCCTATTGGCGGCCACGGTTCGCCCGCAACGCTGAGCGCATCAAAGAGCGCTGGAGTGACTGGCACCGCCCTGGGTTCGTCGAGATGCTGGACGATATCCTGACGCATATCGACCAGAACGGCGCGGCGATGTCGCGCGATGTTGGCACCGACGAGAAGAAATCGAACGGCGGTTGGTGGGACTGGCATCCCTCAAAGACCGCGCTGGAGTACCTGTGGCGGACCGGCGAGCTGGCGATCTGCCGCCGCGAGGGGTTCCAGAAAGTCTATGATCTGACCCGCCGGGTGATCCCCCAGCACCATCACACCCACCTGCCGGACGATGAGGCGCTGATCGACTGGGCCTGCGCCTCGGCGATCGACCGGTTGGGTTTTGCGACTTCCGGCGAGATCGCGGCATTCTGGGCATCGGTCACTCCGAAGGAGGCCGCCGCGTGGTGCAAACGGCATTTGGGGGATACTTTGGTCGAGGTCGAGATTGAGGGCGCCGATGGCGTGAAGCCCCGCCGGGCCTTCGCGCGACCCGACCTGCCGGATCAGGCCCGCGAGGCGGCGCCCCCGCCCGACCGTATCCGCATTCTCAGCCCATTCGACCCGGCGCTGCGCGATCGCAAAAGAACCGAGAGGTTATTTGGCTTTCAGTACACGATTGAAGTCTTCGTGCCTGCCCCAAAACGGAAATATGGTTACTACGTTTTCCCGATCCTGGAAGGGAACCGCCTGATCGGCCGCATCGACATGAAATGCCATCGGGATTCGGGCGCGTTGATGGTCACCGGACTGTGGCTGGAGCCTGGGGTGAAGGCCTCGAAACAGCGCATCGGGAAACTGGAGGCCGAACTCGACAGATACCGGCGCTTTACCGGATGTGAGCGCGTCGTTTGGGCCGATGGCGCGCTGACGGCGTTGCGTTGAGGCGTGATGAGTTCACCCCCGATCGCCGCGCCGCTCCTGATGCTCGCGGAAGGCGATGTAGAAACTGCTGGCGAACACCACCAGCGCGCCAATCCAGGTGAGCATGTCCGGCAACTCGCCAAATACCCACAGCCCCAGCAACGTCGCCCAAACAAGCTTGAGGAAATCGAACGGCAGCACCGCCGTTGGCTCGGTCTCCTTCAACGATTGGCTCATTGCCAGCTGGGCCAGCGTTCCCAGAACCCCGATCAACACCAACCAACCCCACATATTCGGCGGCGGCGTCACCCAGACCCACAGCGCTGGACCGAGTGAAAAAAGGCTGAGGAAGATGTTCTGATACGCGGTGGTGGCAAAGCTCGACTCCGTGCGCGACAGCACCTTGATCATGATCATCGTCACGCCCCAGGTCAGCGCCGTCGCCAGCACCAGGATCGATCCCAGATCGACCGGGATCATCCCCGGACGCAGGATCACGATGGTCCCGGCCAGCCCGAGAAAGATCGCCATCCATCGGCGAAGCCGGAACCGCTCGCCCAGGATCAAAACACTCAGGATCGCCGCGAACAGCGGGGCCGAGAAGGTCAGCGCCGTGGCCCGTGCCACCGGTGTCAACGCCAAACCGGTGAAGAACATCATCAGCGCGGTTGAATCGAACAATCCTCGCAGCGCGTGCAGCCTCAGTCGTTTGGTGCGCAGAAAGCTCAGCCCGCCCGACACCAGCAACGGCAGGAAGATCACAAAACCGAAGACACTGCGCAGAAAGGCGATTTCCATCGGCGGCACATCGCGCGCGACAAAGCGCACAGTCACGTGCATGCCTGAGAAGAACACGCTGGCGATGCACATCATCAGGATACCCCGGATCACCGGGGGCGCCCTGTGCCAGACATTCAACGGATGCTGCAACGGGCCTTCGCGGAACTCGGTCATCGGGCGCGCTCCAATCTTGAGCGCGAGAGTGAACCAAAACTTCTGCCAACTGCAACCAGCCGGACCGATTTCGCCGCCTGGCGTTTCAAGGTTGTGGCGCGACCCTGACGCTTGACACAGTGTTGCGGCGTGGGATCTTCGTAGGCGAAGGAGCCACGATCCATGCCAAACCGTGACGCGGCCATCTCGCAGGCGCTCGCCTACTACGACGACGGCGGCATGCCGACATTTCGGCTTCTGGAGCGCCGCAATATCTCATGCTGTGACAACGCTGGCCAATCCCGCCCGGGCCCCATAAACTCCAAACTGCCGGTCCTGAGCATGTGGCCATGCGAAACTTTTATGTTCGACGGACCCGCATAAAGTGATGAAGTTTCTTGATGGGAAAGAATATGTCGGTTGACGCCAGCAAGGTTTCTGCGCTGACTAACTGGCTGGTGGCGGGCGCGCCTCCGAAGCGAAGTTTTCCCGACCTTATCACCGAAATAGGCGAACGTCTTTCAGCAACTGGTCTGCCGGTGCACCAATTCGGCGTTTATCACATGCTTATCCACCCAGAAATGCCAGGCCGCTTCGACTTCTGGACCCAAAAAGCCAAGCATAGGCGGCAAACGATCACACCTGAACAAGTGGTCAGCGGCGACATCTGGATCGGCAGCCCAGCCGCCCTCTGCATGAACTCGCATCGACTGGTGATTCAAACTTTCGGCAAATCGCCTGAATTTGATCACCGGCCGGTGTCCAAGACGCATATGGACCGCGGATACACCCAATTCATCTATTCGCCGCTGCATTCCAGCTATTCCATCGAAACCAGCGTCGCCGTATTCGGCACGAAACAACCAGGCGGCTTCAGCGAGGACCAGCAACACTCCCTGCGCCTGATCCAGGCCCCCCTGGCCCGCGTGATCGAGGCATTTGTGCTCTATGAATCCAACGTGCAGGTCTTGTCGACCTATGTAGGACGCGGCGCGGGCATCCGCGTGTTGCAAGGCAACATCCTGCGCGGCGATACCGAGGAGATCCCCTCGATCATCCTGTTCGCCGATCTGCGCAATTTCACGGCGCTGTCCAATGCCAAGCCCGCAAAGCAAGTGATCGACACGCTGAACGCCTTTTATGATGTTGCCGAAACTGCCATCGGCAAAAATGGTGGAGAAATCCTCAAATTCATGGGCGATGGGCTGCTGGCAATTTTCCCGACACCAGACGATCTGTCAGCACAGATGGCTGCCGCCGCCGGGGCGGTTTCAGCATTGGAGGAGACCCGTCGCATGTTGAAAGAAGGCGCGCGGGATGATTTGCAGTTCCGGGCCTCGCTGCATCTGGGGGACATCCACTATGGCAATATCGGAAGCAAATCGCGCCTTGATTTTACCGCCGTGGGTCCCGCTGTAAACTTGGCCGCCCGGCTTATGTCCGTCGCCGACGAACTGGGTTATGAGACTGTATGCTCCGACGCTTTTCACAGGCTTGTGCCCAACAAGACAACCTATCTAGCAAAACATACATTCAAGGGCTTCGATCAGCCTCAGCGTGTTTTTGGCATTGATATCTGATTGATGCATCCCCACTCGCTCGAGTAAGTAAATGCCGCTATTGACACCTGACCATTAGCAAATGACGACGTTGGGTGGCTCCAAATGGACCATAAACTGTAAGACAGAGCCAGGCGTCGAATAGAAACTTTGTTGTTAATCGGACTCCTGTTCCAACGGCAGCAAAGTCCGTCCATGTGCCCAATTACGCGGCGCTCTATCGCAATCGCCACTGGGTGGGAAACATGTTTGCTCGCCTAAAGCGCGATGACTTCACACCTGATCACCCATCTGCGACTTTCCCGGATGCTGTGCAACATGCAATGTTGCGTTGCTGATCCGGGATCTCGAGGGTCAGCACACAGCGGCACGAGATCCCGGGTCTGCGCCGCATCACGTACGGTGCCGCGGAGCGCCCGGGAAAGTGGTTCTGCCGTATGTCACCGTGGTCTAGAGCATTTTCGAAGCGGATGGAATCGTCCGCTGACTTGGAAAATGCGACCAGCTATTGTCTTAGAGCCTGACCGGAAAGTAGTTGAGCCATATCGGCATATTATGATTCACCGTCTTTGTTCGGAAGATGGAGGACCAGATGCCTTGGAACGATACCGCTCGGGTTGAGCATAGACGGAGTTGCGCGCGCTATCCAAGCG